>JBOGXY010000019.1:0-22197 GCA_050696495.1 Solirubrobacteraceae bacterium | reverse complement strand
CCCCAAGCGTGGCGGGCGCGCGCGCCGAGCGAGCGGGCGGCCAGGCTCGAGCGCCGACACAGCGGGCACGGCGGCTCGCTGAGGTGCGAACGGCTTGACCGGAGCGAAAGCGCCGCTGCGCATCGCGCTATGCCAGATGAACGCCACAGTCGGCGACCTCGCCGGCAACGCAGAGCTGATCGGCGCCGGCATCGCGGCTGCCAAGGACGCGGGAGCAGGACTCGTGTGCTTCCCGGAGTTGGCGCTGACCGGCTACCCGCCCGAGGACCTGTTGCTGCGCGAGCACTTCCTGACCGACACCGGCACGCACCTGCGGGAGCTTGCGGCGGCCACCCGAGACATCGTCGCGATCGTCGGCTTCCCCGAGCGCATCGAGGGTGCGCGCCGCACCGGGGAGCCGGGCCTGCCCGGACCGATCTCGACCGTGCTCTATAACGCCGCGGCAGTGCTCTCCGACAGCGGCGTGCAGGCCGTCTATCGCAAGTGCCACCTGCCCAACTACGGCGTCTTTGACGAGCAGCGCTACTTCAAGGCGGGCAACCCACGGGGCCTGACCGTACCGATCGCGGACACGTCTGTCGGCATAACCGTGTGTGAGGACCTGTGGGTGCCAGGAGCGCCGGCCGGGGCCGAGGCGCGGGCGGGCGCGCAGCTGATCGTCAACGTCTCGGCCTCCCCCTACCACGCCGGTAAGGGATCCGAACGCGAGTCGCTGTTCGCCCAGCGCGCCCGCGAAAACGGTGCTCACATCGCCTTCTGCGCAATGGTCGGAGGCCAGGACGAACTGGTCTTCGACGGCCACTCGTTCGTGCTCGACCCGAGCGGCGCGACGATCGCACGCGCGCGTCAGTTCGAGCAGGATCTGCTCGTGTGCGAGATACCGGCCGGTCCAGCCGCCGGCGGGAGCGCGGGCAGCGATTCCGGCGTCCCGCCACTCCCGCCACGCGTCCCACCGCGCCCGCCGATCGTCTCCACCGAGCAGGAGGTCTACTCGGCGCTGGTGCTCGGGTTGCGAGACTACGTGGGCAAGAACGGCTTCGGCGCTGTCGTGCTCGGACTCTCGGGCGGAATCGACTCGGCGCTGGTGGCCTGCCTGGCAGTTGACGCGCTCGGCCCAGAGCGCGTCAACGTCGCCGTCATGCCCTCCCCCCACTCTTCCGCTGAGACGCAACAGGACGCCCGCGCCCTGGCAGCCGCACTGGGCGTCAAGGCGCACGAGATGCGGATCGAGCCGGCGATGCGCGCTTACGAGCACACGCTCGCGGCCGATTTCGCAGGCACCGAACCTGACCTGACCGAGGAGAACCTGCAGGCGCGTATCCGCGGCAACCTGCTGATGGCGCTCTCGAACAAGTTTGGCTGGCTGGTGCTCGCAACCGGCAACAAGTCGGAGATGTCTGTCGGCTACACGACCCTCTACGGCGATCTGGCCGGCGGTTTCGCGGTGATCAAGGACGTACCCAAGACACTCGTCTACCGGCTCGCGCGCTGGCGCAACACGCCTGATGGCGCAAACGAGCGCGATGGCGCCGAAGCGCACGTGCAGGCGCCCATTCCGCCGTCGATCATCGAGCGCGCGCCCTCGGCCGAGCTTCGTCCCGACCAGGTCGACCAGGACTCGCTGCCCCCTTACGACCTGCTCGATCGGATCTTGCACGGCTATGTCGAGCTCGACCGTAGCCGCGAGCAGCTGATCGCCGAAGGCCTGCCCGCCGCCGATGTGGCGCGCGCCACCCGACTGGTGGATCTGGCCGAGTACAAGCGCCGCCAGGCGCCGCCGGGCATCAAGATCACCGAGCGTGCCTTCGGGCGCGATAGGCGCATGCCGATAACAAATGCCTATAGGGCCTGATCGGAGACCGATGCGAATCAGGCTTCTCGCAATACCAACGGTCCTTGCCCTCTGCGCGCTCGCACTTGCCTCCTGCGCCAACACGCTGCAGGACCAGCCGATCGGCTCCGGGCCGCTTGAGAGCGTGATCGTGGACAGTCGCTTTCCCGTCTACTGGCTGGGGAAGCGCTTTGACGGCATGCGTATTACCGGCGTGCTGATCGACCCGGGAGGCGCGGTCACCCTGCGCTACGGCGACTGTCTGGTCGGCGGGCAGTTCACGTGCGTGACGCCACTCTCGCTTGTCACATCGCCCGATAACAGCTTCATCCCCGGCGCCTCGGAGGTCGGTCGGGTGCGGATGGTGCGCGGCGCCGAAGCGCTCTCCACCCAGGGCGGGCGCACACTCGGCCTTCGCACCGGCAGCGTGGTCGTCAGCGTTCACGCCGGCCAGCCTGGCCTTGCTCTTCAGGCGGCACGCTTGATGGCGCCGCTGAACAAGGTCGGACTGCCGCTGCAGGAGCTTCCGGGCGCAGCTCCCGACAGCGACTTCGGTCGTCTGCCACTGCCAAGCCAGCTCCCTGCCGGCACGCCGATTCCCCAACCGCGCAGCTGAGTACCCAGTCGCCGGCGGCCAGCTTTGCGCTAGCGACTCTGCGGACGCACGGCGATCGTCATTCGCGTCAGCGCGCAGAGACGATCCCGATCGTCGGTGAACCTCACGTCCCACAACCATGTCGTGCGGCCGCGGTGAAGGCGCACGGCATGCGCGTGCACCGTCCCCTCGGTGACCGGCCGCAGGAAGTTGGTGTTGTTGGACATCCCCATCGCGACATTGCCTTCGTCAAGCACCGTAAGCCCGGTCGCGATCGAGGCGATCGACTCGGCGATCGAGGCGTACACGCCGCCGTGAACGAGCCCGGCAGGCTGCTTGTGATGCTCTGCGACAGGCACCCGCGCGCGCACTTCGCTCTCGGAAATCTCCAGCAACTCCAACCCATAGTGGCGGTCGAAGCCGTGCAGGAACTCGTTGATCTGAGCGACAGGTGCGATGGGCATCGGGCGGCCACGATAGCCTACGGACTGCCGGCGCAGTGCCTGAGCGGGGCGCGCGGCCGGCAGCGCAAACACAGATGACCGAGCTCGACCGACTGCCACCCGACCAGCGCGCCGTGCTCTCGCTCGTGCTCGACCGCGGCAAGAGCTACTCCGAGGTCGCCTCGATGCTCGCGATCCCCGAGGCGACGGTGCGCGATCGCGCTCATGCCGCACTGGACGCGATGGCACGAGCAGGCGAACCGCTGGCGAGCCAGCGCGGCGCCGGCGGCACATCCGAGCGGGCTGCGGCCAGGATGTCGCCCGCGAGCGCCGGTCCTCCACGGACCCCGGCAGGCGCAGGCAACCCAAGAACTAGGGGAGCACTGCTGTTGGGCGCCATCGTGGTTGTGATCGTCGTGGTCGTGATACTGCTCACCAGCGGCGGCAAAGGCTCAGACGCGAACACGAACCCCAACACTACGGCCGCTTCGAGCACCAACACCAAATCCACCTCCTCGACGAGCGCAGCCAAGCCGCGCATCGACAAGAAGCTGACGCTTTCCGCACTCGAACCGGAAAGCCACGCGGCAGGCGAAGCGTATGTGCTCTCCGACGGCACCCGTCACGCCTTCTACGTCGCCGCGCACGGGCTGCCGCCCTCGCAAGGATTCTTCTACGCCGTGTGGTTGTACAACTCACCGTCCAGCTCAGCTCCGCTCGGGCGCGCTCCCAGCGTCGGCTCCAACGGACGCTTGGAAGGCGGCGGTCCGCTGCCCTCCAACGCGAGCGACTACGCCAAGCTGATTGTCACGCACGAGACCAGCACGCACGCACGCACACCGGGCACGATCGTGCTCAGCGGCTCGTTCTCGCTGCATTAGCGCCGAGCCGCGCTTCCGAGCGCGATTGAAGCTCCGCGGCTCCTCGGGGGATCAGACCAGCAGCTTCCCGGGATTCATGATCCCGGTCGGGTCGAGCTCTGCCTTCAGCGCGCGCAGCGCACGGACACCGTCACGACCAATCTCATGCTCAAGCCACGGCGCGTGGTCGCGACCGACCGCGTGATGGTGGGTGATCGTGCCGCCGCCGCCCATGATCGCCGCGCTTGCGGCGCTCTTGACCGCCTGCCACTGAGCTATCTCCTCGCCTCGCAGTTGGCGCGCGATGAATGTGAAGTACAGCGACGCGCCGGTCTCATACAGATGGGAGATGTGGCACATGACGATGCCGGGAGTGCCGCAGGCAAGCAGCGCCTGCCCGATCGCCTCGCCGACGCGACGGTGAAGCTCGAGCAGGTTCGACCACTGCGTGGCCGTCTCGAGCGTCTCGACCATCACGCCGTGTGTGAGCAGATCGTCGCGCAGGTAGGGCGCGGCGAAGCGCGAGCGCAGCCATGCTCGCCCGGGCGAGCCGCCTACCGACAGGCCACCCTGGGCGCGCACCAGCTTCACGGCCCGCGAGCGGCGCAGCGCGACCTCTTCGACATCGCCCTCGAAGCCGAGAATCGCCAAGCAGCCGGCGGCGTAACCGCGCGCTCGCAGATAGGCGCGCCCGGCGATTCCCTTGGCGCCGCCGCGCCCAGCAAGCGCCAGCGAGACCGCCGTCTCGGCCGGGTCTGAGAGGCGCGCGACATCCGGCGCCAGGTGTCGTTGGGCAAGCTCTCGCAACGCCTGCGCGCCGGCGTGGAAGTCCGCGAAGAAGATCCCCTCGTAGTTGCGCTCGGCAGGCGCGTGGCGCACTCGCAGCGACAGCTGATCGATCGTCCCCAGTGTCCCCTCCGAGCCGACGATCATTTCCCGCACACTCGGCCCGGCGGCACTCGCCGGCAGTGCGCGCAGGTCGATCTCGCCGTTCGGGGCTGTCAGCTTCAAAGCTCGCACGAGCGCCTCGAAGCGCCCGTAGCCGGTGGAGGCCTGCCCGGCCGAGCGGGTGGCGGCGCAGCCGCCGAGTGAGACGTACTCGTATGACTGGGGAAAGTGCCCGAGCGTGTAGCCGCGCGCGGCCAACTCGTCCTCGAGCTCGCGCACACGCATCCCGGCCGGCGCGCTCACGCTCAGCGACGCTTCGTCGAGGTCGACATCTCCTTCCAGTCCGCTCATGTCAAGCGCGATGACGGCGGCGTGCTGACCGCTCAGCGGCTCGACGCCGCCGACGACGCTCGTGCCGCCACCAAACGGGACGACAGCCACCGAGTCGCGGACGCATTGGCCGAGCAGTTCTCGCAGCTGCCGGCGCGACCGGGGGTAGAGCACGGCGTCGGGAGCAGCGGCCGGGCTGCCGGCGCGCAGCCGCACCAGGTCGGGATAGCCCTTGCCGGCCGCGTGCAGGATCCGCTCGAAGCGCTCGGCACGAACACGATCGCGCCCGGCCGTCTCGCGCAAACGCGCGAGCGCGCTCGCGTCCAGTCGCGACGGCGGCAGGCTGACCGAGTCGAGCGCCACCGGTGCGCGTGGCGCGGGCAACGCGCCAACGGCATTGGCCAGGTAGGCAAGCGCGTGAGGTGGAAGCGCGGGATCGTGCTCAGGGTCCCCCCACCCCCACCAGCGCATCGGCGGCGGCCCGGAGCGCAGCGGCTCGCAGCGCAGCGGCTCGCAGCGCAGCGGCTCGCAGCGCGGAGACTCGGAGCGCGACGGCTCGGCAGAAGCCGTCGCTGACGTCCTGGTGGACTCAGTCGCCATCGCCGAGCGCCCTTGCCAGGCCATCCAGCGCCTGCTTGACGGTGGCCGCCGCCGCCCGCTTGACCAGTGGACTGCCGAAGCGACTGATCCCGTGTATGCGCACCCCGAAAGCCCCCCCGCCCCCACCACCAAGCGGGGCCGGCATCTCTTGGCGCAACTCGATCCGTACTTCGGTACCCCAACCCGCGCGGTCGGCTGCCGGCTTGAGCTCGATCCGCGTCACCGCGCTGCGCAACACTCCTTCAAATGGGGTTCCCTCCACCTCCTGCTCCCACACCATTCGCTGTTGCGGCAGCGACTCCACCACCGTGAAGTCGGCGCGCACGACTTTGCCCTTGCGGCCCGTCAACACCTCGGTGAAGGCGTCGCCATCGACGCCCTCTACCCGCGTGACTCGCGGCCACCAGCGCGGCAAGTGGTGCGGATCGCCGACTACATCCCATACCGCCTCGGGCGCGGCCGCGATCGTGCGAGTGGCTGAGGCGCTCGGCATCCGCCCGCTCTAGCGGACGATCTTGCGAAGGTCTCGGACCAGCAGCAGGTGCTTGAGGTGCGTCGTCACCGCCGCCAGGTTCTCGAGCGCCTCGACGGCGTCCTTGCGACGCTCCGGATTGCGCGAGCGCAGGGCCGGCGCCAGGATCTGCTGCAGCAGGCTCGCCTCACGGTCGGCCGAGGAGCGAAAGACGCGCAGGTTGCGCCCGCCCACGCCGTAGCGCGCGAGCTCTGAGACCGCGCCGACGATCTCGCGCTCGGTCTCGTCGAAATAGCGCACGCCGCCACGCATCTCCCCCTTTACGACGCCGTACTCCTCAAGCTCGCGCACCAGCTTCGCCTCGGCGCCGGTCTCCTCAAGGACATCCTCGAGCGAATACAGGGCACCGTCGCTCTCGCGAACGCTCATGCTCGTGCGCCACGTTCGCTTGCCGGCTTCCTGCCCGGGCTTGGGCACGTCGGCCACATCGGTGCGCCCGGACGCGAGCTCCTGACGAATCACGCGCAGCGGCAGGAACTCGTCGCGCTGCATCCGCAGGATCGTGCGCAGCCTGGCGACGTCGCTCGGCGAATACAGGCGATAACCCCCGGGGGTGCGGCGCGGGTTGAGCAGCTTCTGATCCTCCAGATAGCGGATCTTTGAGATCGAGATGTCGGGGAACTCCTGGACGAGCGCCTTGCAGACCGCTCCGATCGTCAGTGCCTTCTGGCGCGCGCTCTCGCCCTCGCCCGCCTCGGCGCCCTGAAGGTCCTCGGGCCGGCCGTTGGATCTTGCGCTCCGCGGCGCGGTCTTCGAAGGGGTTGCCATCAGCGCGCGTGGTAGGTGAGCTTGTACTTGCCGACCTGCACCTCATCGCCCTCCTGCAGGCGTTGAGACTCGATCCGCGCGCGGTTCACGTAAGTCCCGTTCAGCGATCCGCAATCGTCCAGATACCAGCTATCGCCGCGCTTGACCAGCAGCGCGTGGTCGCGAGAGACGGTCACGTCGTCGAGGAACACGCCGCAATCGGGCCGCCTGCCGATCGTCATGTGCTCGCCCTGCACCGCAAAGCTCTCGCCCGCGCGACCGCCGCCGGCGCGGATCACCAGCGCTGGGCCGTGTGCGGTCATCTCCCCCGGTTCGACCGCCACCAGCTCGCCGGTGTCGTCGATCCGATAGGTCGCGGTGACAGGCTCGCCGGCCTCGCCTTCGCTGCGCGGCAGCAGGCCTCCGCAGCGCTGACAGTAGTTGGCGCCCTCCTCGGCCAGGAAACCACACTCAGGGCAGTGCAAGGCCACGATTCAGCCCGCCCCTCAGCTCTCCTGGGGGGATGCTCCGCCGGCGCGGTTGGCAAGGATGTCCGTCAGCTTCTTCACATCGTCGCCGGAGATCGCCGCCTCGCCGTCGCGGTGCGCCTCGCGCAGGCGACTGACCAGCTCGGCTCGTAGGATGTCGATCTTGCCGTGCAAGATGCGCCGCCTGTAGGAGATCTCCATCTCCTCCTCGGTGAGCTCTTGGATAACTTGCTTGAGCTCGCCGTCGCTCATCGAGCCGAGGTCGGGAAACGTGTCCATCGCAGGCGATCTCCTCTTAGGGTTCGTAGATGAATAGGGTCCGCCGTAGACAGCAGTATAGCCCAAAAGGTAAAGTTGAGCTTGAGAGTCCTATTGACCCGCCAACACATCATCGCTGTGGTGCTGATCGTGCTTGCGATCGCCGGTGGAGCTATCGCTCGCGCAAACACGATCGGGTCCAACACGCACGTCTCCGCCGATGAGAACGGGTATGTCGCCAACGCCAACCGCATGCTCTCAGGCGAACGCTACGCGACGTTCAAGTGGCCGCCGGGGACCTCGTTTGCTTTTGCCGTGGCCACCCGACTCTCGGGTCACCACTCGCTGCGTCTGAGCACCGGCGCCAAAGGGCCGGCTCAATACATGCAGCTGGTGCTCGGGGTCCTCACGCTTATGCTGGTGGCGGCTCTGACCTGGCTGTTGGCCGGGCCGTGGGCGGGCGTGATCGCAACCGCCGCCGTCGCCTCCTACGAGCCGTTGATCGACGCCACGCGAACGTTCCTGAGCGAGCCCTCGGGAGCGTTCGTGCTGCTCGCGGCGGTCGGCGCGGCGGCGATCGCCCGCGCCAGATTCGACCGCCGTCATGAGTGGCCGGCGATCGCGGTGGCGGGCGCGATCGGCGGAGCGGCCTGCCTCACACGCGGTGACATGGCCGTTGGGATGGGAGTTTTGGCACTCGCGCTGGCGTTGGCCGGCCGACCCGGATGGCGCACGGGACTGTTGCGAGGCGGCGTCTACCTGGCCGCGCTTGCGCTCGTCCTGGTCCCGTGGCTGGCCTATGCCTCCTCCACGGAGGGACGCTTCGTGCCGATCACGACCGCCGGGCCCGACGCGCTGTTCATCGGCACCTACCTGCCCGGCAAGGGGCTGCTCGTGCCGACCGAGGAGCAACTCGCGCCTGAAGTCTGCCGGCACTTCCCAAGCGACTGCGGGCGCTACTGGCAACACAGCTCGCTGCCGCTCTTTCACCTGATTCAAGCGCGCCATCCTGGCATGTCCGAGAACGCCGCCGTCAACGCCGAAAATCTTGAAAACCTGAACAAGTATGTGCTCGGCAAACCCGCGGCCTTCACCTCGATGCTGTGGGGGAAGTTTCAGAAGATGTGGACGAACGTGTGGAGCGGCGGCAACGGCACCTACCATCCCTCCACCTCACAGACACAGCATCTGCTCTATCTGTGGCTTGCGTGGATCGGGCTGATCGCGGGCGCGCTGCTGACGCGCCGCTTCGCCCTGCTGGCAAGCGTCGCCGTGCTGCTCTCGGTGGCGGTACTGGCAACACCGTTCAACGACCAGCCGCGCTACAACGTCTCCCTGATGGCGCTCTTGATCAGCGCGGGGGTGGCGGGCTGGTGGCTGGCGGGCGAGAAGCTGCTGGCTATGAGGCGGGCTCGCCGCCAGGACGCCGCAGTTGTTCGCGCCCCGAGCGCACATACAGCGCACTAGCGATCAGAGCGAGCACGAGACCGACGTAGAGCAGCACTTCGGCGAGCCTTCCAAGGCCGCACATGGCGAAGAACAGGGCGCCCATCAGAGGCGCCACCGAAATACGTCCGGGCCAGTTGATGTGCAGTTCCACGCCACGCGAAAGGCCGTAACGGCCGAGCGCGACCATCAGCAGCTCGCGAACCACCAGGACCGCCAATGCCCAGCGCGGCAACAGATCAAAGCGCCAGCACACGACGACGCCGCTGATCACTAGCAGCCGGTCTGTCACAGGGTCCATCAGTGCGCCCAGGCGGCTGTACTGACGCGTCAGGCGGGCGGCGATCCCATCGGCGTAGTCACCCCAGCCGATCAGCGCGAACAGCGTTGCCGAGAGCGCATCGACGCCGTCTTCGCTCGATAGCGCCACCACCAGGAAGACGGGAATCAACGCGAGCCTGGCGAAGCCGATCGCGTTGGGGATCGTCCACGGGCGCAGCGGCTGGCCGGCCTGGGTCTGCGGCGGCGGTGGGCCGGAGCGATCCAGGCCGAGCAGACGGCCCGCTGTCAGGGAAGGCTTTGACACAGCTCGTCGAGCGCGCGCACGAGCGCGGCCGGCTCGCCTCCCAGCGGCAGCGCCGGGCCATCCTTACGGCCGCGACGCAGCTGCACCTCGATCTCGCCGGACTCCAGGCTGCGACGGCCGACGGTCAGGCGCACGGGGCAGCCGAGCAGCTCGGCGTCGGCGAACTTCTCCCCCGGGCCCCCTTCGCGGTCGTCGTAGATCACATCCACGCCCGCGGCCAGCAGCGTGTCGTAAACGCCGTCGGCCGCCTCGCGCTCTGGCGTGCCGGGCTTGCCGAGCGTCACCAGATGCACGGCAAACGGGGCCAGCGCAGTGGGCCAGGCGATGCCGTGATCGTCTGCGAACTGCTCCACCGCCGCCGCGACGATGCGGGCCGGGCCGATGCCGTAGGAGCCCATCCAGATCGGTAGCGCGACGCCATGCTCGTCCAGGTAGGTGGCGCCGAGCTTCTCTGAGTAGCGGGTGCCGAGCTTGAAGATGTTGCCGATCTCGATCGCCGGCTCAAGCGTCAGCGCCTCGCCGGCGCGCTCGTAGCCGCCGTCGGCTCTCTGAGCGACCTCGGGGGCCTCGCGCGCCACCTCGACGTTGGCGGCGTAATCCTCGCCGAGCACGATCTCATCCTCGCCGGCGGCGCACGGCGCCATGTACTCGTGGGCGCCAATGCCGCCCATCATGCCCACGTCAGACTCGACGCGATAGAAGCGAAGGCCCGTGCGCGCCATGATCCGGTCATAGGCGTCGACGTGCAGCGCGTAGCGCTCCCCCAGGCCCGCCTGGTCGCGGTCGAAGCTGTAGGAGTCCTTCATCACGAACTCGCGTGTGCGCAAGACGCCCGCACGGGGCCTCGGCTCGTCGCGCTCCTTGACCTGGAAGTGGTAGAGGATCAGCGGCAGGTCGCGGTAGGAGTCGATCGTCTGGGCGGCGTGGAAGGTGACGGCCTCCTCGTGGGTCATCGCCAGCACCAGCTCCGAGCCCTTGCGGTCGGCCAGCTTGAACAGCTCGTCGATCTCAAGGCGACCCGTCTTGCGCCATATCTCAGCCGGCTGCAGCACCGGCATCAGCATCTCGCGGCCGCCGATCGCGTCGATCTCCTCACGGATGATCGCCACGACCTTCTGATGCACTCGCCAGCCGGCCGGAAGCCACGTCCAGATGCCGGCGCCCATCTGGCGCACCAGGCCGGCGCGCACCATCAGCTTGTGGCTGAGCGCCTCCGCATCGGCGGGGGCCTGCTTCTCGGTGGGCAGTAGGTACTCGGTCAGTCGGGTCATGGCGGCCGCTGCATCCTACGCGCTATGAATTAGGGCCAACCTCCACCCCGTACAACCACGACAAGGAGCCCCGATGGCCTACTCCGTTCCGCCGCTGCCCTACGCCTATGACGCGCTGGAGCCGCACATCGACCAGCTGACGATGGAAATCCATCACGACAAGCACCATCAGGCCTACGTAGAGAAGGTCAACGCCGCCCTCGCGGGCACGCCGCTCGAGAACACCGCGATCGAGGATGTCCTGAAGGACCTCTCCCAAGTGCCTGAGGACAAGCGCGGCGCCGTGCGCAACAACGGCGGCGGGCACTACAACCACTCGCTCTTCTGGGAGTCGATGTCGCCGGGCGGCGACGGCGAGCCCTCAGGAGCGCTCGCCGAGGCGATCTCCTCCACCTTCGGCTCCTTCGCTGATCTGCAGGCCAAGATGAAGGAAGCCGGCGTCAACCAGTTCGGCTCAGGCTGGTCCTGGCTCGTGCACGACGGCTCGGGCCTGGCAGTGCAGGGCACGCCCAACCAGGACAACCCGATCTCCGCCGGCAAGACGCCGCTGCTGGGCGTGGATGTGTGGGAGCACGCCTACTACCTGAAGTACCAGAACAAGCGCCCGGAATACCTCGACGCGTGGTGGAACACGGTCGATTGGGGCAAGGTCGCGGAGCGCTTCAGCGCCGTCGGCTGATTGCTGTCGGGCCGGCGCTCAGCTACGGCTGAAGCGCCGGCCGGCGACGGGCGAGACCTCTTCGTCGAGCGCGACCGACCCGCCGGCCGATGCTCCCGCCGGCTCCAGCATCGACTCGAGCACCGCGTCCGCCTCGTTTTCCTGCTCGGCCGCCGCCGCCTCGAGCGCCGCCAGTTTCTCCGGCGTCATCGCCGTGGCGTCCTCGTTGGCGGCCAGCCACTCCCTCGCCTCGGCCGCCTCGCGCTCGTCGCGCGTCACCCGCTTGCCGGCGGCGTAGTAGCGGTCGATCTCCTTGAAGAGCTCGTCCACGAGCTGGTCGGTCGGGACCTTCTTCAGCGGCTCGCCCTTGGAGTAGATCATGCCCATGTCCTTGGCACCCGTGATCCCGAAGTCGGCGTGACGGGCCTCGCCGATGCCGTTGACGGCGCAGCCGAGCACGGAGACCTCGATCGGGTCCTCGTATGCCTCCAGGCGCGCCTCGACTTCGGCGACGACCGTGTCCATGTCGAACTGCAGGCGGCCGCAGGTCGGGCAGGCGATCAGGACCGGGCCCTTCTCGCGCAGCTTCAAGGCCTTGAGGATCTCCCAGGCCACCTTGACCTCTTCCTCGGCGTGGAAGGTGGACAGCGAGATGCGGATCGTGTCGCCGATGCCGTCGGCCAGCAGGGTGCCCAGGCCGACCGCTGACTTCAGCGAGCCCGACCACTTGGTTCCGGCCTCGGTGACACCCAGGTGCAGCGGGTAGGGGATCTTCTCGGCCAGCAGGCGGTTGGAGGCGATCGTGTTCGGAACCGACGTGGACTTCATCGAGACCTTGAAGTCGGTGAAGTCAAGGCTCTCCATCAACGCGACTGTCTCCAGCGCGGCTGTTACGAGCGCCTCCACGGGGCTTTCGTACTCCAGCTCGCGCAGGTGCTTGGGCAGCGAGCCGCTGTTGACACCCACGCGCAGGGGGGTGCCGGTGCGCTTGGCAAGCTCGCACACCTCGGCCACCTTCTCGGGACCGCCGATGTTGCCGGGGTTCAGGCGCACACAATGCGCGCCCGCTTCGATCGCCTTCAGCGCCAGCGTGTGGTTGAAGTGGATGTCGGCGATCACGGGGATCGGCGAGTCGCGCACGATGCTCTTCAGCGCCTCCGCGTCTCCTTCGCGCGGCACCGCGACGCGCACGATGTCGGCGCCGGCCTCGGCGACGGTACGGATCTGCGCCATCGTCGCCTGCAGGTTGGCGGTCTCTGTCTTGGTCATCGTCTGCACCGCCACGGGCGCGCCGCCGCCGATCGGCACCGCTCCCACGTGGATCTGACGCTCTGAGGCCATAGGCTGATTCTACGATGAGAGTCACCGACCGCACCCGCGCGACCCCCCACCCCCACAACCACACGCACGCGTGACCGACAGTCAAGACGTCTACGCCAGCGCGCCACATCCCTTCGCGCACGTGGCCTCGCCGCTGGCCGCCTGTGCCCGCCGCCGCCGGCACGCGCGCTTCTTTGCCCTCACCGGACTCGCGCCCGGCGCGCGCATCCTCGACCTCGGCTGTGGCCGGCTCGGCCTGCGCGCGCTGGAGCCCACACTTGAGATCACCGGTAGCGATGTCGACGAGCAGCCGGGCTATCCGGGGCCGTTCGTGTGCGCGGACGCGACCGCCGGACTGCCGTTCGCCGACGGCGAGTTCGATCTCGTCTACTGCTCCAGCGTGATCGAGCACGTCGCGCCGGCCGATCGCGCCGCCTTCGCCGCCGAGCTTAGGCGCGTGGGGCGCGGCTGGTTCGTGCAGACACCGGCGCGTTCCTTTCCGATCGAGCCGCACTCGCTGCTGCCATTCGTGCACTGGCTGCCGCGTCCGTTGCGCCGCCGCTACTGGCGCCTGGGCGCGGCGGACGCCGCCGAGGAGATCGCGCTGCTCTCCCGCCGCGAGCTGGAATCGCTGTTCGGGCCGGCGCGGCCCGAGCGGCTTGGGCCCTTCACCAAGAGCTGGGTGTGCGTGCGAGCGTCCAAACCGCCCAACGGCGAAGCCGACAGTCGAGAGGCTTAAAGGCGAACGACCGACTGCGCTCAACCACTTCTGGGGCTGCAAGTCGGCCGTCATACGTCCAAGACAGGGCATAGCCGAAGCCTTGATCGCTCAACAAGCATAGCCGGTTAGCGGGTAGGCCACAACCTTATTAGACCCCTCCTATATACGTATACAGTACATAGCACGTAAAGGAACTAATATAGATGCTGCTAGAACACTAACAGTTGGGCTGCTCAAAGACTACGATATGGTGCATGGATGCCTTACGTGGCTCCCATCTCCCGCCTGGAGTCGTTGCCAGCTAATCATCCGACCTCTTGGGTCTTCCTCGATGAGACAGGGGTAGCTCACGCTCACTCCACCGATCGCTTCTTCGGTATCGGCGTCCTGAAGCTTGCCGACCCGTCCAACCTCCTGCACGAGATCCAACTACTCAGGGCTCGCTACGGGTTCCACGGAGAGCTGCATTGGGCCAACTTCGACAAGGCCCTTATCCGCGGTAGGGATGATGTTGTTCAGTTCGCCAAGGACTCGATGGACCTGGTTCTCCGCGACAAGCAAGCTTTTTTCTGCTGCCATATCGCGGATCGTCAACACGGCGATTTGACAGCGCGATTTAGGGACCATCCCCATGCCGGCGAGCGCGCCTATGAGGCGCTGGCGGCCAAGATCCTTGCCGAAGCAATAGAGGGAGAGGAAATAGTCTCGGTGATCGCCGACCGCCGTAGCACTTCCTCGAAGGTGTCTTTTGAGCGGGATGTCTCGCGCACCGTAAACCAAGCCAAGCAACGACTCGCAGTAGCCAACGTCTGCTGCCTGGACTCTAGGTCCACCGACGCGCTGCAGGTTGTTGACCTGTTGCTTGGAGCCGCAGCCTTCGACCTTCGACAGGGACGAACCAATTCCGGAAGCCAGAAGCAGCAGCTTCTCGCACACTTGCTCGATCGCTGCGAATGTTCAACCTTCAGACCGACCGGACGAGAAGACCCAGCAGGTAAATGGAAGGTAGAGCTGCTCACGCAATCGCGAAAGACCAGACGCAAGCATCGTGGACGCTGAGGCTGTTAAATACAACGAGGTTTCGACCGGCCTACTTGCCAGGCGAGGCGGTCACCGTAATTTTGTGCCACTTTCGCGCAGTTTCCTACAGGAGCGTCGTGCAGGCGGCGGAGCGGCGTCGTTGTCGAGTTTTGTCAAGGCGCGGCGTAAGAGGGCACTTAACCTCTATCTGCTGTGCCACGCGTTTGCAAGCACAGAACCATATGACGTGGCACTGTCGGCAAGAACATGGGCGCTCGCGCTCGGCCTTGAGCCAACCCCGAGCTCTCGAGTCTTTGTGTCTGGAACTTTCTCCTGGCTTGAGAAGAACAATCTGGTCCGAACGCAACGCGATGGTCAAGCCCGTCGCGTTTGGCTGCTAGACGAGTCGGGATCAGGCGCTCCCTATGTCCACGACGCCGGTGATGAAAAAGCCAGACTTGACTACTTCAAGCTACCGTACGTTTTCTGGTTCGAAGGATGGGACGCACGTCTCGATCTATCGGCAATCGCCGTCCTCCTAATCGCGCTTTCACTCCCAAGTACCTTCAGCCTCCCCCAAGAACGCGGAGGGGAATGGTACGGGGTATCCCGTGACACAATTCGGCGCGGCATACGAACGCTTCACAGCGAGAAACTTCTCTCAATCCGCTCGATCGTGACGACAGCGCCTCAGTCACCAACTGGCCGCACAGAGCAACGTCGGTACAAACTTGCCGGACCGTTCGCCCGACCAAATCGTCTTCCCCGTCGGCGACCGCCCGCAAAATCGGCCCAATGACCTGGCCCACTACCCGCCCAAACGGCCGATGTCGTTGCTGAAACCGTTGATCACGAGGAACATCAGCAAGACGATCCCGACTGAGCTGAAGCGCCACATCGCCGTCAGCGACACCCGCTTGCCGCGCACCTTCTCGGCAACCGCCCACAGGACGTGGCCACCGTCCAGCGGCAGGAACGGCAACAGGTTCAAGACGGCCAGCACCAGCGAGACGTAGCCGATCACGACAAGCGCCCGGCCCGGGCCTACGGCCACCGCCTGCTCGGTGACCTGGCCGATGCCGATGATGCTCGAGATCTGTTTGCGCTGTTTGGAGCTGGTCAGCGACTTGGCAAGGCCCGTGAAGGTGCCGGTGCTCATCGCCCACATCTCGCTGATCGACGCGCCGGCCGCCGCGAGCGGGCCGAACGAGCGCACAGGGGGCGGCGCGAACAGGAAGCCGAGCAGCATCCGTCGTTCTCGGGCGTCGTAGCGGGGCACGACCGCGAGATTCAACGGCCGGCCGGCTCGAATCACGCTGAGCTTGACCGGCGTGGTCGCTTGGCAACCCTCGCTGGGCGTACCGGCACAACGATGGAGAGCGATCGCCTGCACGGCCTGTTGCTCGTCCACACGGCGGCCGTCGATCGCAACGATCCGATCGCCCTTGCGCAGGGCCGACGCGGCGGGCATCCCCTCCTGCACGCCGGCGACCGTCGTCTTGGCGCTGCTCTGCACCGTGCGCAGGCCCGGGTTGACGCCTTCAAGCGTGGCCGCGCCGTCCAGGCTACCGACGAACAGCACGCCCCAGAACAGCAGGAACGCGATCAACAGGTTGACGCCCGGTCCGGCGAGAATCGTCACCACGCGCTTCCACGGCAGTTGCATGAAGTAGGCGCGCGTGGCCACGCGCAGATCCATCTCGCGCCCTTCTTCTGGGTTCATCCCGGTGATCTTCACGTAGCCGCCGGCCGGAATCGCGCCGATCATGTACTCCGTCTCGCCGCGCTTGAGGCCCGCGAGCTTGGGCGGGAAGAACAGCGAGAAGCGCTCGACGCGCATCCCCGTGGCCTTCGCGACGGCGAAGTGCCCCGCCTCGTGCAGCACGATCAAGAGCATGATCCCGAGGATCGTCAGCAGCCAGTCCATCAGCTCAGTTTGGCAGGACCGCTCGTCCGCCTCGCCGCTTGAGCAACCGCACCGTTACCCCACCTTCGTCACGCGGCTGCTCGCGCCTCATACGAGGTAGAGCTCGACGGTCTCATCCAGTCGGCGCAAGTCGCTGAGATCACCGGTCACGATCGGCTGGCTGTAGCGGCGCGCGCACACGACGACGCTTGCGTCGACGACATCGCTACCTCCACGCAAAGCTAGCATCAAGCCGACCGCGTGCGCCGTGGCATCGTCGAGCGCGACGACGCGAGCTTGGCGGCGGCGTAGCAGCCGCATCAGCAGCGCCTGACGAGAAGGGTTGCGCAGCACCTGAGCCAGCGCACCCGCCGGGACGTTGAGCAGAGCATCGGGATGCTCACTCACGCGCTCAAGTAGCGCCTGCATGTTCTTGTTTGCTCGCTCCACGGCGATCAGTGCGCCCGCGTCGAGCGTCAGACCGCTCACTTCGATCCGCCGCGCAACGCCGAGCGCATCACTTCATCGGCCCACGCGTACGCCTCGGGGCCGGGCGAGCCGAACTCGGCCCGCATGTCCGCTACCAGCTTGACCAGCGAGTCGCCGTCGCCGTCATCCTCGAGCGTTGGCGGCGCCGCCGCCGCGAGCGCCGCCGAAACATAGGCCGACACGCTCGATGCCTCCCCGCGGGCAACCGCCTCGCGAGCTTGCTCGACCTGCCCGGGAGGCAAGGAGATAGTGATCTTCGCGACCTTGGTCATACCAGAATCGTACCGCCGCCTCCGGCGGATTCCCAAACCTGCAATCAGCGGTGCTTGCTCGTTTGCGATCAATGTGGATGAGGGGGTCATATTTGCTCATCCGACCTCCGCGACCGATCGGGACACTTGCTCGGCCAATTCCCTGGCCTGACGGTCTGCCTCATACAGCGACTCGAACGCTCGCACCGGCCGCGAGCCCAACTCACCAAGCGTGCGCTCGATCACCTCGGCGATCCCCAGGAACGGCAACCTGCCGCCCAGAAACGCGTGCACCGCAACCTCGTTTGCCGCGTTCAGCACACACGGCGCCGTGCCGCCCGCGCTCGCCGCCTCGTGCGCCAGGCGCAGGCAGGGGAACGCGTCGACGTCGACAGGCTCGAAGGTCAGCGCACCGACCGCCACAAGGTCAAGCGGCTCGATCGGCAACGCCACACTTTCAGCCGCGTGTAGCGCGTAGGAGATCGCTATGCGCATGTCCTTGGGGCCGATGTGCGCGAGCATCGCGCCGTCGGCCAACTGCACGATGCCGTGGATCAAAGACTGCGGGTGTACGACCACGTCGATGCGCTCATACGGGGTGCCGAACAGATGATGGGCCTCCATCAGCTCCAGGCCCGTGGTCATCAGCGTGGCGGAGTCGATCGTGATCTTCCCGCCCATCGCCCAGGTCGGGTGCGCCAAGGCCTGCTCGACGCTCACCTCACCCAGTTGAGCGCGCGTGCGGCCCCGGAACGGGCCGCCGCTGGCGGTGATCGTCAAGCGCTCCACCGAGCCGGCCGGCTGGCCCGCCAGCAACTGGTGCAAGGCCGTGTGCTCGGAGTCCACCGGCACGATCTGAGCGCCCGTCGCTTCGGCCAGCGCCACGACCAGCTCGCCGCCGACGACCAGCGACTCCTTGTTGGCAAGCGCAAGGTCGATGCCCTCGCCAAGCGTGGCCACCGTCGGGCCCAGGCCGGCCGAGCCGACCAGGGCGTTTAGCACGAGATCGGCGCCGGACTCGACAACCATGCGCACCAGTCCCTCAGCGCCCGCGAGAACCTCGCCGGCGGGCCACGCCTGAGCCGCCTGGGCCGCGGCCGCCTCATCGACCAGCGCGATACGACCGACACCGTGCGCGCGGGCCTGCTCCACCAGCGCCTCCCAGGAGCGCTCGGCTGAGAGCCCGACGATCTCAAAGCGCTCAGAGCCGTCTGAGATGACATCGAGTGCCTGCGTGCCGATCGAGCCGGTGGAGCCCAACACGAGCAGGCGCTTGCCACCGCGGCGATCACTCTCAGACATACGCCAGCCAGATGTAATAACCCACCACCGCCGTGAACAGCACGGCGTCGAGCCGATCGAGCATGCCGCCGTGCGCGCCCAGCAACGCGCCTGTGTCCTTCGCGCCCGCTTGGCGCTTGACAAACGACTCGAACAGGTCCCCGATCGGCGCGAACACCGCCACCCCGAGGCCTAGCACCAAGGCGTGCGTGCCGGGCAGCCAGTCCTGGTAGCGGCCGGCAAACCACACGCTTGCGACCGTGAAGGCCATCCCGATCAACAGGCCCTCGACCGTCTTGTTGGGTGAGATCGACGGCGCCAGCGGGCGTTTGCCGAACAATCGACCACCCAGATAGGCGCCGGTGTCGCCTAGGAACGTGCCCACCAAGACATCGATGACAATGCCCTCGCCGTGGGGCAGATCGCGCAACAGCACCGCGTGCGCGAGGCCGAACCCGATCCAGTAGACGCCAAGCAAGGTCAACGCCAAACCCGCGACACTCGGATGCGGCTGAAGCAGCGTCAGCGCGAACAGCACGGGCAGCGCCGCGATAGCGGCAAGCAACACTTGCGATTTGCCACCGTAGAGCGCCGCCGCCAGCAGACCCGCCAGTGCCAGGAAACCCGCCAGTCGCACCGGGTGCACGCGCTCGTAGATGCCGTAGAGCTCGTGCATGCACAGGCAACCGAGCACGAACACGCCCAGCGCGAACACCAAGCCGCCCTGAATCACTAGGAACAGCGCTAGTGCGATCAGCGGCAGCGCGAACAAGACGCGCGAGGAGAGATCAGAGCCGCCGGCGCGTGCGGCCAGGCTCTGCCGCGAGGAGGAACGCGCCGCCATCAGCGACCGCCGAAACGGCGCCGGCGCTCGGCGAACTCGGCCAGCGACTGCTCGAGCGCGGCGCGCGAGAATTCAGGCCACAGCTCGTCGCGGAAGACCAGCTCGGAGTAGGCCGATTGCCAGAGCAGGTAGTTGGAGAGACGTCGCTCGCCGCTGGTGCGGATGATCAGGTCGGGGTCGTGCATCTCCGGGGCGTAGAGCAACTTGCGAAAGTCCTCTTCGTCTCCGCCCTGGAAGCGACGGGCGGCGTCGAGAATCTCAGCGCGACCGCCGTAGTTGAAGGCCACGAACAGGGTGATGCGAGCGTTGGCGTCGGTCAGATCTTCGGCCCAGCGCATCCTCTCCACCAACCGCTCGCCCAAGCCCTCGCGCCGGCCGATGAAGCGCATGCGCACACCCTCGGCGTGCAGTTCGGGGGTCTCGCCGGCTATGCGCCGGTCGAACATGTCCATCAGGCCCTGCACCTCCGCCGGCGGGCGCGACCAATTCTCGGTCGAGAACGAGTACACGGTCAGCTCACGGATACCCATCTCGACCGCGTCGCGCAGGCGCGCCTTGACGGTGTCCGCGCCGGCGTCGTGGCCCTCGCCCACCGGCAGGCCTTTGGCGCGCGCCCAGCGACCGTTGCCGTCGGTGATGATCGCGACGTATCGCGCCTGCTGAGCGTTCATCGAATCCACAGAGGCCATCTGAGGACTAGACCTCGAGGATCTCCTCCTCCTTGGCCTTCAGCACCGCGTCCAGTTCGGCGACGCGCGCGTCGGTGAGCTTCTGCAGCTCTACCTCGGCGCGATGCTCGTCATCTGAGCCGGCGTCTCCGTCGGCCTTCATCTCGCGCAAATGCTGCATCGTGTCGCGGCGTACGTTGCGGATCGCCACGCGACCCTCCTCGGCGAGGTTGCGCACGACCTTGACCAAGTCCCGACGACGCTCTTCGGTCAGCTCGGGGATCGCCAGGCGGATCAGGTTGCCGTCGTTTGAGGGGTTCAGGCCGACGTCGGACTCGTTGATCGCCTTCTCGATCGCCTTGATCGAGGACTTGTCATAAGGCTGGACGGTCAGCAGTCGAGCCTCGGGTGCGGAGACCGTCGCGAGCTGGTTTAGCGGCGTCATCGCACCGTAGTAGTCCACGACGACGCGCTCGAGCAGTGACGGGCTTGCCCTGCCCGTGCGAACCGTGGTGAACTCGCCCTTGGTCGACTCGAGCGACTTGTTCATCCGCTCGCGCGCATCCTCGAGCAACGCGTCGATCATCTCAGCGGACATTCGGTCCTCCTCGCTGGTGGATATTGGGGATAGATGGGCGTGCTCGGCGCGGCCCCTGAGCCTGACGTACGCATTACGTGCTCACCAGCGTCCCGACGCGCCCGCCCGCGACGATCCGCGCGATATTCGTCTCGTCGTCCATGTTGAAGACGTTCAGCGGCATCGAGTTCTCCATGCACAGCGCAAGCGCGGTGGAGTCCATCACGCGCAGGCGACGCTCCAGCGCCTCCATGTGTGTGATCTCCGGCAGGAACTCAGCGCTTGCGTCAAGCGCCGGGTCGGCGCTGTAGACGCCCTCCACGCCGTTCTTGGCCATCAGGATGATCTCGGCGTGGATCTCGGCGGCGCGCAACGCCGCCGCCGTGTCGGTGGTGAAGAACGGGTTGCCTGTGCCGGCCGCGAAGATCACGACTCGGCCCTTCTCTAGATGGCGCATCGCGCGGCGGCGAATGTATGGCTCGGCCACCTCGGAGATGCCAAGCGCGGACTGCACGCGCGTGTTGGTGCCCGCCTTCTCCAGGGCGTCCTGCAGCGGTAGCGCGTTGAGCACCGTCGCAAGCATGCCCATGTAGTCGGCCGTGGAGCGATCCATCCCGTCGGCGACGCCCTTCATGCCACGGAAGATGTTGCCGGCGCCCACGACGATCGCGACCTCGACACCCTGCTCTTGTACGGATGAGACCTGGCGCGCGACCGCCGCGACCCGCTCGGGGTCGGTGCCGTACTCGTGCGTGCCCATCAAGGCCTCGCCGGAGAGCTTGAGCAGGATTCGTTTGAAGGCCGGGGCGCCCATCGAGGGCAGAGCCTACCCGTTGGGGACTACTGGCCTACGGCAAAGCGCACGAAGCGACGTACGACAACGTTCTCGCCCGTCTTGACGGTCAGATCGTCGCGCAACTGCTGGACGGTCTTGCCCTCGAACTTCGGGTTGTGCATCTCCTGCTCTAGCAGCACTATCGTGCGATACCAGGCGTCGAGCTTTCCCTCGACGATCTTGGCGCGCACGTTCTCGGGCTTGGAGGCCGCCTCCTGCTCGTAGATACGCGCCTCGGCGTCGCGAGCCTCGGTCGGTACGTCCTCGCGGGTTACGTAAGCCACCGTCGGCGTGGCGGCGATTTGCATCGCTACGTCACGGGCGAAGGCGACGAAGTCCTCGTTGGTGGCCACGAAGTCCGTGTTGCAGTCGACCTCGATCAACACGCCCACCTTGGCTCCGGCATGGATATACGACTGGATAGTTCCCTCGCCGGCGGTGCGCTCACCGAGATCCTGGATCTTCTTGCCCTGCTTGAGGCGCAACAGCTCGATCGCCTTCTCGATGTTGCCCTCGGCCTCAGAGAGAGCCTTCTTGCAATCCATCATGCCCGCACCGGTGCGATCGCGCAGGGCCTTGACGTCCTTGGCCGATACCTCCACCGCGCTCACGATGCGCTCTCCTGTGCCCTCGCTGTCTCCTCAGCCGTCTGCGAAGGCGCCTCTGGCGCGCCGGCCTCAGCGGGCGCCGGGGTGGCGGACGCAGCGGCAGGCGGCGGGTCGGCGGCGGGAGCAGCCGGCTCTGGCGTTGCG
>JBOGXY010000018.1:0-1597 GCA_050696495.1 Solirubrobacteraceae bacterium | reverse complement strand
GCGCCGTCCTCGCCGTGCTCGCCTTTGGCCGACGCGGCGCTAACGGCGTCGTCGAGCATCTGCATGTACAGCTCGAAGCCGAGCGCGGCGACGTGTCCGGACTGCTCGTCGCCGAGCAGGTTGCCGGCGCCGCGGATCTCCAGATCGCGCATCGCGACCTTGAAGCCGGCGCCGAGCTCCGTGTAGTCGGAGAGGGCGGAGAGACGCTGGGCCGCCTCGGGCGTGAGCGCGGCGGCGGAGTCATAGAGCAGGTAGGCGTAGGCACGCTCGCGCGAGCGCCCGACCCGGCCGCGGATCTGGTAGAGCTGGGCCAGCCCGAAGGCGTCGGCGTGCTCGACGATCAGCGTGTTGGCCTGAGGGATGTCGATGCCCGACTCGATGATCGAGGTGCAGACGAGCACGTCGGCCCCGCCGCGCAGATAGTCCATCATCACGGCCTCCAGCTCCCCCTCGGCCATCTGGCCGTGGGCGACCGCGAAGCGCACCCCCGGGCACATCGCCCGCAGGCGCTCGGCCGTCTGCTCGATCGACTCGACGCGGTTGTGCAGGAAGAAGGCCTGCCCGTCGCGGGCGTGCTCGCGCATGATCGCGCGCTTGATGAGCTCCTCCTCGTACTCGCCGACATAGGTCTTCACGGGCCGGCGCCCTTCCGGCGGCGTCTCGATCACCGATATCTCGCGCAGACCGGCCAGCGACATCTGCAGGGTGCGCGGGATCGGCGTCGCCGACATCGAGATCACGTCCACCTTCAGCTTCATCTGGCGCAACAGCTCCTTCTGCTTGACGCCGAAGCGCTGCTCCTCATCGACGATCAACAGCCCGAGGTCCTTGGCGCGCACGTCGCGCGAGAGCACACGGTGGGTGCCGATCAGGATGTCGATCTTGCCGGAGGCGAACCCCTCCAGGGCTTCCTTCTGCTCGGCGGCGGAGCGAAAGCGCGAGACGTGATCGACCGTCAGCGGATAGTCGGCCAGGCGCTCGGAGAAGGTTCCGTAGTGCTGCTGGGCAAGAATCGTCGTGGGCACCAGCATCAGCACCTGCTTGCCCTCGCCGGCCGCCTTGAACGCCGCTCGCAGCGCGACCTCGGTCTTGCCGTAGCCGACATCGCCGCAGAGGAGCCGATCCATCGGTCGCGGCGCTTCCATGTCGGCCTTGACAAGCTCGATCGCCTCCAGCTGATCGGGCGTCTCGGTGAAGGGGAAGCGCGCCTCGAACTCACGCTGCCACTCGCTGTCAGGCGGAAATGCGTGGCCGACGCGGCGGCGGCGCTCGGCGTAGAGGTTCAGCAACTCGCCGGCAAGCTCCTGCGCCGCGCGCCGCGCGCGCGCCTTCATCGCCTCCCAGCGCGTGCCGCCGAGCTTTGAGAGCGGCGGAGCCCCGTCGGCGCCCGCGCCAAGGTAGCGAGAGATCTTCGCCAGCTGGTCGGTCGGGACGAACACGCGGTCGTCGCCTTGGTATTCGAGATAGAGGTAGTCGCGGGTGACGTCCGCGATCGTGCGCGTCTGAAAACCGGCGAAGCGGGCGATCCCATGGTCCTCGTGCACGACGATGTCGCCTGTGCGCAGGTCCGTGAAAGAGCGCAGTGCCCCGCGGCGGG
>JBOGXY010000017.1:0-12716 GCA_050696495.1 Solirubrobacteraceae bacterium | reverse complement strand
CGTTTGAGCTGGGAGAGAGTCTCCAGGTTGGTGTCCGCACGGATGCCCTGGTCGGTGACGTAGGTGTCGCCGTTGACCGAGAAGGGGACTATCTCGCGCTCGAAGCGTCCCTCCTCGGTTGCCTGATGAGCCAGTTTGTGGCTGCGTACCGCCAGCTCGTCGAGCTCTGAGCGTGGAATCTCCCACTGATCGGCGATCATCTCGGCGCCAAGCCCTTGGCCGACGATGTTGTGCTTCTCCATCAGCTCCGGAGTGAAGGCAAAGCCGAACTCCTGCTGGGTCTTCATGCCCGCCGAGAACGGGAAGTGGCCCATGTGCTCGACGCCTCCGCCGATCATCGCGTCATGCACACCCGCCGCGATCAGCGCGGCTGAGAAGTTGACAGCCTGCTGGGCGGAGCCGCACTGGCGGTCGACCGTCGTTCCGGGGGTCTCGATCGGCAGGCCCTCCTGCAGCCAGGCGTTGCGGGCGATGTTGAAGCCCTGCTCGCCGAACTGCTGCACGCAGCCCGCGACAACGTCCTCCACCACGGCCGGCTCGATGCCGGCGCGGGAGATCACCTCGGTGTAGACCTTGCCCAGCAAAGCGTTGGGATGGGTGTCCTTGTAGTAGCCCTTCTCCAGGTGCCCGCGGCCGATCGGGGTGCGAACGGCCTCGACGATGACGACCTCGCGGCCCTCGGGTTTGCGCATGATGGAGTCCTTTGCTCGATTTTTCGGTGCCTGCCCGCCGGCCATCACGGCGCGACGCCTGGCGGTGGCGGAGCTGCGCGGCGCGAATCTCAGCGACGCGCCCACCGCTCGCTCCCTTTACTGTACCGCCCAGCACCCCTGGGTTGACTGGCCAGTCAACCAAACCGCCAAAACAGACGCCCTAGGAGCGAACGATCTTGAACGAACGTATAGGAATAGTCGGCAGCGGCACGATCGCCTGCGGCCTAGCCGCGACGGCCGCCCACCACGGTCCGGTCGCGCTGCTGGCACGCTCACAGAGCTCGGCCGAACGAGCGAAGGCGACCGTCGAGAAGACGCTCGCGCGCATGGAAGCGGAGATCGATCCGCAGCACATCCAGATCTACACCGACATCTCCGAGCTCGCGCACGTGTCCTTCGCGGTCGAGGCCGTGGTCGAGGACTATGAGGCAAAGACGCCGATTCTCGGGGAACTGAACGCGATCCTCGATCCCGAGGCGATCATCGCCTCGACCACCTCTTCGCTCTCTGTGGAGCGCCTGGCGCAGGCCAGCGGCCGCGGCGAGCGCTTCCTCGGGCTGCATGTCTTCAATCCCGTCACGCGCATGAAGCTGGTGGAGCTCGTGTTCCCGGCCGCCGCGTCGACCGAGACCCGTTCGCGAGCGGCCGCGCTGTGCGAGGCATTTGAGAAGACGGCGGTCGAGGTGCCCGACGTGCCGGGGTTCGTCGTCAACAGACTGCTGTTCCCCTACCTCTTCAACGCGGTGAGACTGCTCGAAGAGACGGGGATGAAACCAGAGGATATCGACACCTGCATGAAGCTCGGCGCCGGGCACCCGATGGGGCCGTTTGCGCTGCTCGACCTGGTCGGGCTGGACGTCTCAAAGGCGATCGGCGAGACGATCGGCGAGCGGATACCCCCGCGCGTGGACGAGCTGATCGCCGAGGGGGCGCTTGGGCGCAAGAGCAAGCGTGGGTTCCTCAGCTACTGAGTGCCGGTTCGAGGGGGAGCATGAGATTTCACTCAGATTGGCCCGACTTTTAGGCCGCGTTGAGGACCGGCGGGGATGCTCAATCCGCGACGCAAGTTCGCAAAACGCACTCCCGCCTCCTCCAAGTGCACACGATCCGGCCCGCTCCCCCAGCGGGTCGGACGTGTTTTTAGGAGGGAAGGGGTCTCTCAGGAGGGAGGGGCCTCTCCAATCGAAGTCTCCCTCGCAGGCAGCGGTCGGCGCTCGCGGATGCGTACCGCCTCGACGCGGTTGTGGTGCACGGACTCCACGCGGATCGAGAAGTCGCCCGAGGCGATCGTGTCGCCGCGACGGGGAAGGCGGCCGAGCTCGGCGAAGACGAAACCGCCGACCGAGTTGTAGGCGTCGCTGTCGATCGGCAGTTGCACGCCATAGTCGAGCAGGTCGGCGATCGAGACGTGGCCGCGCACGAACAGGTCGCCGTCGGCCAGGCGCCGGACCTCACCCGCTGCCGCGTCGGTCTCATCGGCGATCTCCCCCACCACCTCCTCGATGATGTCCTCGATCGTGACGATGCCCACCACGCGGCCGTACTCGTCCACGACGACGGCCATCGAGCTGCGGCGACGCTGCAGTTCGGCCAGCAGGTCATCCAGCGGCTTTGTCTCGGGGACGATCGGGGCCTCGTGCATGATCGGCTCGATCGAGGCGCTGCCGCCGTCGTGCATCAAACGACGCGCCAGGGAGCTGGCGTGCACGAGACCGCGCACGCGGTCGCGATCCTCGCCCTCGATCACGACAAGGCGCGTGTGGCCGCTCGATATGCACAGCTCCAAGGCGCTCTGAACGTCTTGAGAAACATCCACCGTGACAACCGCCGGGATCGGCGTCATCACCTGCCGCGCCTCCTGCTCGTGCAGATGAAAGACCCCCGTGAGCATGCCGGCCTCACCTGGATCGAGATGGCCACCGGCATAGGACTCGGCGATCAGGCGCTTGAGCTCATCCGGCGAGCCGCCTTCGCGCGTGCTGCTCATTTCCACTCCGAGCAGCCTCAAGATCCGGCTGGAGACTGCAGTCAGGGCGACGATCACCGGGTGAAAGAGAGCGCTGAACGCCTGCAGCGGACGGGCGATGCGACGGGCGATCGTCTCGGCGCGGTCGATCGCGTAGAGCTTCGGCACCATCTCGCCGGCGATCAACTGGGTAGCGGCGATCAGGACGAATGCCACGACCACCGAGATCACGACCGCGACATCGCTGCTTGGCGTGGAGCCGAGCGCTCCGCGCAGGATGGCGGCAAGCGCGGGCTCGGCGAGCGCGCCGATCGCGATCGAGGTCATCGTCACGCCGATCTGCACCGCCGAGATGTATTCGTTGATGCGATCGAGTTGGCGCAGGGCAAGCGCCGCGCCACGTGAGCCTTCCTCGCGCATCACCTCCAGGCGAGCACGGCGGCTGCGCACCAAGGCGTACTCCGCGGCCACGAAGAACGCGTTGATCGCGACCAATACGGCCGCAATGATCAGCTTGACGCCGTTCACGCGCGGGCCCTGTCGGCCGGCGCAGTACCGGTCGGGGCCAAGCTACTTCGGGGCGGTTTGTCTTCTTCGCTCATCGATTCCGACCGCACAACCGTAGCAAGCACGTCGGCGCTCAGGGCGACGCATCGATGCGAGCGGCCATGTCGAGGTCGGCCTGCGTTACCCCACCCTCGCTGTGCGTGCTCAGCCGCAAGCGCACCTTGTTCCATCCGTGCAGCTTGATGTCGGGGTGGTGGTTTGCCTGCTCGGCGCACTCGGCCACCCGGTTGACGAAGGCGATCGCCGCGGCGAAGTCGGCGAGCTTGTACTCGCGCTCGATCGCATCGCCCGCGCGTTGCCAGGCCGAGTCCGCCAGACGCGCATCGACGTCGCTGTCTGAAAGCACGGTCACAGACTGAGGCTAACCGGGTTCTCCACAGATCAAACCGGGAGACTCACGCAATGCCGGTCCCGCTGGCTCCCGCGACCGCGATCGACCCGACAACGGCGGCGGCCGAGAGGGCCACGCACGCCGCCAGGCCCAACCATGAGCGGTGGCGATCGTCGGCTGTCCTGATCGCAAGGCCCGCCAGGGCACCGCCTATCAGACCGCCGATATGGGCACCCACCGAGATGTCGGGGACGGCGAAGCTGTAGGCGAGATTGATGATGATCAGCAGCCCGATGCCGGACTCCATCACACTCATCCGCCTCGCTCGCAACTCGACGACCGCTGCGCCCATCAGCCCGAAGACGGCGCCTGAGGCGCCCAGCGAAGGCGATGCGGTGGCAAACAGGGCGCCGAATGAGCCGACAAGCAGCGAGGTGAAGTAGATCGCCGCGAACTTGACCGAGCCGAGCGCCGGCTCGAGCATCGAGCCCAGCCAGTACAGCAGATACATGTTGAAGCCGATGTGCAGCAGGTTCTCGTGCAGGAAGCCGCTCGTAACAAGGCGCCAGTACTGATGTTCGACGGCGATGCCGTAGCGGTAGAGCACACCTTCTTCAAAGACCCTCCCGTGAACCGTCGAGCCACTGATCGTGAGCTGTCCCTGCTCCGCCAGGAAGGCGAGCACGTTCAGGGCGATCAGCGTAAACGTCACGCGCGGTTGAGTGGCACTGTCGCGCAATTTCACGACCCGCGTGCGCTGACTGGAGCACTCAGGACAGCGCATCCCGACCGGAGTCGGGGTCATGCAGTCGGGGCAGATTGGCCTGCCACAGGATGAGCAGGCGACGCCGGTCTCACGTGAGGGGTGGCGATAGCAGGTGGCCATGCGGGCGCAGACGCTAGCAGCGGCGATAGACACCGAGGGTCCGGCCTGGGAGACCTCAGCCGGGCTCGCGAATCAGATGGTCGCCGGGACGCTCACGGCCATCTTGCGCAGGCCCAAGCGCATCCTGCCCTTTACTGTGCCCACCGGCGTGTCGAGCATTGTCGCTATCTCCGAGTGCGAGTAGCCGCCGTAATAGGCCAGGGCGATCACGCGGCTCTGCTCGGGAGGCAGATCGTCGAGAGCGGTCCGCAAAGCGCGAGCGCGCTCGCGCGCACCGACTTGGCGCTCGGTCAGCTCGTCGGCCTCAAGCATCTCCGCTAAACCTTGCTCTGAGATCGTGGCGATCTCGTTGGCGACACTCTGGCGCAGCACGTCGATGGCGCGGTTTCGCACAATCCCCAGCACCCATGTGCGGACGCTTCCGCGCCTGCTGTCAAAGCCCGCACGCGAGCGCCAGAAGGAGAGAAACGCCTCCTGTACGACCTCTTCGGCGATCGCGCGACGCGCACACATTTGGTTCGCGAGCGCGACCGCGGAATTCAGATGGCGGCGGTAGAGGACGGCAAACGCTGCCGTGTCATCCTCGACCATGAATGACATCAACACCTCATCGGGGAGTCTCTGAAGCAGAGGTGCCTTGTCGTCGAAATGTTCCATATGGCTGACTGTCGGAATAGTTCTGTAGAAGACACTCTGACCGGTCAGCCAACCAATTGCAAGCATGCTTGCAGTTACGGGGGCGCAGAAGGCCGCTATCTGCGGCAATCCGGACGGGCGTAGTCAGGCTCAGAAGCCGCGCAGGCGAGCCGCGCGCCTGCGCAGATCGCCCGCGGTGCGCTCGGCGGCTTCGCGCACGCCCGAGATGGGCGAATGGCGCGAGGAGGCCGAGCGTCTTGCGCGCAACAACACGAGCGCGACACCGGCGCTGCCGCCGACGGCAACTGCCGCGGCCGGCCTTACCCAGTTGCGCGGATCGCGCATCGCCGAGAGCTCCCAGGACTCGAGCTCCTCGGCGGCGCCGGCGGTCAAGCTGAGCAGGGTGCTCTCCAACCGATCCCCCAGATCCTCCGGGGGATCGACGGGAGAAAGCGCGCGGTGCAGCAGACCCTCGAAGGAGGAAGCTTCACTCATCGTCCTTGACCTCCTCGCCGGCGACGATCTGCTCGAGCTGCTTGACGGCGCGATGGATCAAGACCTTCGTGGCGCCGTCGGTGCGTCCCATCGCACGGGCGATCTCGCGATTGTCCATACCCAGCGCGAAGCGCATGATCACCGCCGCCCGCCGATCCTCGGAGAGCTGCTCCACGCCATCGAGCACCCGCGAGAGCTGCTCGCGCCCTTCTACCAACTGCTCGGTCGTGTGCGAGGAGGCAAGCTCGGCGCCGCTGTCCTCCAGCGAGGAGGCCGGCCTGCGCGAGCGGTCGCGGTAGAGGTTGGCCGCCAGATTGTGGGCGATTCGTATCAGCCACGGTCGCAGCGGACGCCCGTTTGACTCCCGCAACGCGCGCTCGAAGTGTCGATAGGCCTGCAGGAAGGTCTGCTCGGTGAGATCCTCGGCATCGTGATGGTTGCCAACCCGGTAGTAGGCATAGCTGTAGACGTCGCGCAGGTGACTGCGATAGAGCTCTGAAAACTCCGCGTCGAGCTCCACCTTGGAGCGCTGCTGCTGTTGCTCTGGCACTCATCGCACCCTACCTCCAAGCTCTCCAGCGACTGCCTCACGCAGCCCGAGCGCGGCGGCGCTCGGGCTCTGCGATGACCGTGACCTGGGCCGGCGGCATCTCGCCTCCAAGCCACTGCCACTGCAGGCTGACACAAACCCAGATCCGCTCGGCCACACCGAGCGCAATCTTCGGCGAGGGGCGCTCGACAATCGGATAGCGCAACGGGCGACCACAGCGCACCCTGATCTTGCACGGGCGGACGCGCCAACCACGGCGCACGCGCTCGGTACCGATCACAGCGATCGGCACGACCTGTGCGCCCGTCTGCAGCGCCAAGCGCCCTACACCCCGACGGGGATTGCTGAGCGGACCGCGACGAATGCGCGTGCCCTCGGGGAAGATCGCAACGCACTCGCCCCGTTCGAGCAAAGTTCGCGCGGTGCTCATCGCCTGCTCATCCCCGCCCCCACGATCGACCGGAAAGGCCCCAAGAGCGCTCAGCAACCACGCCTGCAGCGGGCGCTCGAACAGCTCGCGCTTGGCCATGTAATAGACCGGCCTGCGCGTCAACGCGCCAATCACAAAGGGGTCGAGGAAGCTGCGATGGTTAGACGCAAGGATCGCCGCCCCGCGGGCGGGGATGTGATCCGCGCTAATCCCTTCCAGCCGAAAGTACAGCCAGAAGAAGGGCACAAGCACGAGACGTGCAGCCCGGTAAAGCACTGGGTTGACCCCCCGATCCAGCGCGCGAGCGCGTACCTCTGAGGATTTCTCCAATCGCACACTTGGGATACCCGCGCGCGGACGCCGCGTTACAGCGCGCCTGGCGCTAGGCTCGTGCTCACACGCCGGAGTAGCTCAGCTGGCCAGAGCACCTGTCTTGTAAACAGGGGGTCACGGGTTCGAATCCCGTCTCCGGCTTTACGCGCCCGGACGGCAGGCCGAACTAGAGCGCGAAGTCAGGCGGCCTGCCAAGCGCCTCTAACACATGCGCGGCGTCGGAGAAGATCTGGATGCTGGCGACCAGCTCGCCGCGGAACTTGAACATCCAGGTCGTCGGGGCGCTCTCAAACGAGCCGGCCGCGCCGCTGCCGCTGACCAAGCCCAGGGCGACAACCGCGTTGCCCGCGGCTTTGATCTGCGTTGGGCGAAGCGTCAACCGCGTCCACTGCGCTTGCACGTCGGCGAAGTAGCGGCGCATCCCGTCGTGGCCGCGATAGGGCTCACCGGCCTGCGTGACCCGCGCGGTCATCGGTACGAACACGACGTCGTCGGTGAGCAGCGACAGAACACCATCCGTCCGCCTACTGGAAAACGCAGCGAATAGATCGGCCACGACCTGCTCCTTGGCCAGCAGATCTTTGGTGCGCGCCACCGGTGAGGGCGGGACTGCGATGGTCGATGAGCTCATCTAGAAGAGACTCCCTTGTAATCGTTTCGGACTGCAACACCGAGCAGGGCCAGTAGAGACGACACTGGCCTACCCGCGCCGGCGAGGCCCAAACCGCACATTGAACAAAAGCCAGCATAACGAGCGATTGTTTCCAATTCATCGGAATCCCCCCACGGGCCGCAACCCATGCCGCCCACCGGAGATCTTCAGCCCCGGCCCCACAATACGCGACGACTGACCCCTTGAGCCGAAAAGCACACGAGAGCCGTCTCGCCAAACGCACGAGCAAAGCCCGATCTCGCCAGTTCACACCGTAAAAGGTGAGATATGGTCAGCGCACACTTGTACGAAGTCCAGCTATCGGAAGGCAGGCGTAGGACCGGTGTCCGCTAAGCACGCGGTGTTGGGGCTCGTGATCGAGCAGCCCGGGTATGCGTACCGCATCGCCTCTGGCGTGCGCAGACAATTGCGGTTCGCCGGCTTGGCCGATTCCTATCCCTACTGGGCCCTCGAGAAGCTCGAGCACGAGGGGCTGGTGCGGCGAGTGGACGAGAACGGCCAGCCGATGCACGATGGGACCTCAGGCCGTAGAGCCATCTACGAGGCGACCGCCGACGGCGTCGAGCAGTTCGAGGAATGGTTGCTGTCGACCGCGGCTGAGCCACCGCTGCGGGATGACCTGCACTTTCGGATCGCCCTATGCCGGCCGACTGACGCCCCGCGCATGATCGAGTTGATCCATGGCCAGGAGTTGGTCTGTCTTGGTCGCGTGCACGACCTCAAGCGCGACTCCGAAGAGGACGCGCTGCACGCCGGCGAATGGGATCGGATGGTCAGCGTCGTTTCACGCGATGCGGAGCTTGCGTTCTGGAACGCGCGAATCGAATGGTTGCGTGGTGTGCGCGAGCGACTGGAAGCTCTTCCTGCTGAGCTCTCGATCGAGTCACCCTGAAGCCGATACTCGACAAAGACCATGATTCAGCGCTGAAGAGTTCAGCGCTGACTAGTCCGAATCGGTCCAAATGGCAACAATCGTCTGCGTCTCGTGAAAGGCGCCGAGCACGCCAACCACTCGAGCGCTGAGAGCAGGGAAGGAGCCAACCATCCATGACGACCATGTCTCCCATCCGCGGAGGGATATTGCACCTACCCACATCCCAGGAGGGTCGCTACTCCCAGTCGCTTGAGCGCGGTTTGGCAATCCTGCGCGCCTTCAGCCCAGAGCGACCGTGGTTGGGGATTGCCGAGATCGCAGAGGAGCTGGAAATGAGCCGGCCGACCACCCACCGCTACGCCTCCACGCTGGTGGCGCTCAACTATCTCGAGCAAGGCCGCGGACGCAAGTATCGACTCGGCATGCGCGCCGCTGATCCTGGGCGCTCGGCGGTGGCCTGCACCGCCGTGCGCAAGCTCTCGCCTCAGCTACTCAGAGAGCTACGCGACTCAAGCGGCGCCACCGCAAGCCTGGCGGTGCTCGACGGCGCCAACATCGTCTATGTCGACCGGGCGCGCGTCGCGCGACAGGGACGAAGCGAAGTCACAGCCCGCCTGGGGCGCGGCTCGCGACTACCGGCGGCAAAGACCGCCCTCGGTCATGCGTTGCTGGCCGCACTGACCGAGCCCGAACTTCGCGAGGCACTCGCCGAGGCCGGCGAGCTAAGCGGCAAGGAAGACCTGACCAAGCTGATCGAGGAGCTCGAGAAGGTGCGCCGTCGCGGGATCGCCGTTGCCGACCAACTGCGGATAAGTGGCCAAGTTTGCGTTGCCGCGCCGATTCTCTGTGACTCAGGAGGAGTCCTTGGCGCTGTTGATCTCGCTGCGGCCAAGAACGACTTTGCCGGCCGTGACACGCGCGAGCGGCTCACCTCGCTCGTGCGCGCAAGCGCCGAGCGGATGTCGGCCGAGCTGGGCTTCTCTGCGCAGTCCTGAGCTCGGTTGTGCGAAGCCAGTCGTGTTAGCGCCTAACCTGTGGGTATCGACGGCGTTGTCGATACATGGGCCATGAGCGAACTGGTGCTCCCCAGATCAGCGGCAGGCGAGCGCGCCCTTGGGGGGCGAATGCTCAGCGACGAGCTGCTCGCAAGACTCGTGGGGCGTGGCAGCACGCGGGCATTCTCGATCCTCTACGAACGCCATCACCAGGCGCTCTATCGCTACTGCCGCTCGATTCTGCGAGACGAGCACGACGCACAGGACGCGCTGCAGTCGACGATGGCGCAGGCCTACGCGGCGCTGAGCGCCAAGGAGCGCGAGGTGAGCCTGCGAGCTTGGCTGTTCCGGATCGCTCACAACGAGTCGATCACTATCCTGCGCAAGCACGGGCGCGAACTGGAGCTCGACCAGTCGGGGCTGCAAGCACAAGCCGAGGACGACCCGCATGCCCTCCTGGAGAGCCGCGGGCGGCTGCGCCAGCTCGTCTGCGACCTACACGAGCTTCCCGAGCGTCAGCGCTCGGCGCTGGTGATGCGCGAGCTGAGCGGCCTGCACATCGAGGAGATAGCGGTCGCGCTTGCGAGCACCCCCGCAGCGGCCAAGCAGGCGCTGTTCGAAGCGCGCAGCTCGCTTCACGAGCTCGCGGGGGGACGCGAAATGGACTGTGAAAAGGTCTGTTTGGCGATCTCGGCACACGACCGGCGTGTGTTGCGCGGACGGCGCATCCGCGCTCATCTGCGCGACTGCGAGAGCTGCCGCGACTTCCAGATGGCGATCGGCGCGCGCGAAGCTGACCTGCGCGCGCTGGCACCGGTGCTGCCAGCGTCCGCCGCAACTACGATCCTCGCTCGGCTGATCGGCGCCGGCCACTGGGGTGGCAGCGCCGGCAGCGGCGGCGCTGCCGTGGCGGGTAGCTCAAGCTCGAGCCCGTCGCTGCTGGCACATGCGGGTGGCTCACTGCTTATCAAGAGCGCGGCGGGAGCGGCGATGGTAGCGGTGACCGCCGTTGGGACAGTCCACCTGACGAGGACATCCACCCCCAACCGGAGAGTCCAGACCGGCCCGCTCAGAGTCCTCGACAGTCCGAGCACGTCCCGCGCAGATCTCAGCAGCGGCGCCGTACCTGACCCCATAGTGTCGAGCGCAGGCGCTCGCGCGGGCAGCGGCGCGGCTGCGACACAGACCCTCGGCGCGGCGCCGCCGCGCGGCCACGAACCTGGTGAACCCAGAGCTCGTGCCGAACAAACCGCCAATGGACAGGCTCATCACCTCGGCGAAAAGCCCGTTCACGGCAAGTCGCGGCAGAACACTCACGTCCACGTCCACGGCGAACGGCACGGCAGTGCCCCCGCCAAAGGCCGCTCAAACGGCTCGGCACACGGTCGGGCGGACAAGCCGACGACCCACCACTCCGCCGGCAAGAGCACGCCGATAGCGAAGAAAGACAGTCCCACCGCAGCCAAGAGAGGCAAAGCTCACGCGAATCCACCCTCTTCGCAGACAGAAGGCAGTGCCGTCCAAACAAGCAGCGGCTCGATCTCGCCGGCCGGTGGATCGGCACACGGCCGATCCGGCCACAAGTAGCGCCTGACCTCGCTCGCGCTCACGCGTCTTATCTGAAAAGCCGTCTCAATCGGCGTGCTTTGACGTCGCGGCCCGCAGCCGGAGAGGGGTGAGCGACGAAAAACGCGATCAAACCGAATCCAGGCAAGGAGAAGTCCATGACCATTCGCAAGATTCTGCTAGCGACCGGGGCAGCTGCGCTGATCAGTGCCCCCGTCGTCTGGGCGCACCCGGGGCAGACGCCCCCTGGCCAGGCAAACAAACACGGCGCCGCACACGGCAAAGGTCACGGTCCGACGGGGCCCACCGGCCCGACCGGGCCAACTGGGACGACCGGCCCGACCGGGCACCACGGCCACTCGCATAAATGCATGCCGCATCAGGTCGGTTACGTGGCCAGCGGCACACTCCTCAGCGACACGCTCACCAAGAACGCCGACGGCAGCTACAGCGGCGAACTCGTGGTGGAAGTGACGCACACAAACCATCACGCTGCGGTCGATAAGGGCAAAACGGTCACCTACCCGCTCACGAACGTGCGCTTGACACTAGCCGTCAGCGACGTCAACAAAGACGGAAGCGTCGGGACCGATGATTTGGTCAAGGGCGATCGCACACATGTGATCGGCCGGATCACGACGCTGCACCACAACTGCAGCCAGACCGAATTCAAAGCGACGACGACCGTCCGCCACGTCGTCTTCCACGATCCCAAGCCTCCAATCAGCAAAACCTGATTGGTGGACGAGCTGATGGCGCCGGTCGATCCTGGGCGACCGGCGCCGCTCGTTCTCGCTGAGGATCCGCCCGCTACGCCCAGCCGGGCCTAACTGCCAGCGCCCCGCGAGCGCGACCTGCGCTTGGCCGCCGGCGCGCCGCCCCGCGATCGCGCCGCGGGCTTGGGCACGGCGCTCTTAGCTGCCGAGGCCAGATCGCGCTGAGCGCGCTCGAGGTCACGGCTGACCGCCTTGCTCATCTTGGTCAGATCACGACGAGCATCGCGAAGAAGCCGCGTGACGTCCTTGCGCAGGTCGGTGGCGCCTGTTCCGACACTGCCGCGCAGCGCCGCCAGATCGGCTTGGGCCGCTTCCAGAGACTTAGTGACGCGGGCGATCGCGCGACTGTTCTGCTCACAGCGCTCCGCCGCTGACTTCTGGGAAGTGCTTGCCTTCTTCGCGCCGGCCGAGGCCTTGCGCGTACTGCTCGCGGGTGTTCTTGTAGCAGGCATCTAAAGCTCCTTTGGGTTTGGGAGGGGGCCTCGCCGGGAGCCGCCGCCGCACCAGCGGCTCGACTCGCCTCTACCCGAAGCTAAGGCAGCCACACACGCCTGGCGAGCGCCGTTTGCCACAGGGGCCAGACGGATAACTACGTAAGTCCGCTTGGCGGGCGGTTATGCGGTTTGGCGCACCGAGGATTCGGGGATGCTCCTACCTGCAATGGAGAATGGCTGATGCACCCGCGAGTTCGCTGTCCGGATTGCCACCACTGGACCGATGCGCTGCTCGTCTGGGCGGCCGGCGACTGCTGTCCGCGCTGCAACGCGCCGATCAGGCTGGGCGAGCCTACGGGCCCGCGCGAGAGCGAGCGCAGCGGCGGCGAGCCTAACCCTTGGGGGGAGGATCGACCGTGGCGAGCACCCGGCAGACTCCGCCCGCCCAGGCGTGTTGGCGACCTGGGCGAGCGGCGCTGAAACGCTAGGAC
>JBOGXY010000016.1:0-24472 GCA_050696495.1 Solirubrobacteraceae bacterium | reverse complement strand
CGCGCATGCCGCGCGCTACGGGCGCTGGCGCGAGCGGCCGACCGGCAGGCTGGTGGCGCCCACGGGCTGCCGACCGGCCGCCGCCTCGGCGCTCATCGCGCGCGCGCTGGCCGGCGGCGGTGGCTGGCTCTCCCCCCATCAGGTCGGCGCGCTGCTCGACTGCTACGGGCTGCCGCTGGTGCAAAGCCGCACCGCACGCACGCCCAGCGAGGCGCTCAGCGCCGCGGTGGCGATCGGCGGGCCGGTGGCGCTGAAGGCGATCGCGCCCGGGCTTCTGCACAAGAGCGACGCCGGCGGCGTGCTGCTCGGCCTGCAGGGCGAAGAGGCGGTACGGGCCGCCGCGCACGAACTGAAGGCCAACGTCGCAAAGGCCGGCCATCGCCTGCAGGGGATCCTCGTCCAGCAGATGGCCCCGGCCGAGGTCGAGCTGTTGATGGGCGTCGTGCACGACGAGAGCTTCGGCCCGGTGATCGCCTGCGGCGCGGGCGGCACGCGCGCCGAGCTGCTCGGCGACGTCAGCGTACGGATAACGCCCCTGACCGACCTCGACGCCGCCGCGATGCTGCATTCGTTGCGCTCTTACCCGCTGCTGCAGGGTTACCGCGGCGCGCCAGCCTGCGACGTGATGGCCCTGGAAGACGTGCTGCTGCGACTGAGCGCGCTGGTGCAGGCGCATCCACAGGTGGCTGAGCTCGACGCCAATCCGGTCGCGGCGGGGCCTGATGGAGCGCTGATCCTCGACGCGCGCGTGCGCGTCGCCCCGGCGCCCGCGCGTCGCCCCGAGCCTTCGTTGCGCGCGTGATCGCGCTGGAGCCAAAGCAGCATTGCGAGCGAGAGACGACGCGCGCCCCGCTACCACCGGCCGGGGGTCCTCGATTCAGTGCTTTGCCGCGATCGATATGTGCCTTTGTCCGCTGCACACGAGCAACGCGCATCCCTAGCGTCCTCTTATGTTCGCATTTTTCCGCCTAGCCCCCGTACCGGACCCAGCGCCCGAGGACGCCAACAACCCGATCCGGATCGTGCTGGCCGACGATCACGCTGCGATGCGCCAGACCCTGCGGATGCTGCTCGACGGCGAGACCGACCTGGACGTGATCGCCGAGACCGACAGCCTCGGGTCGCTGATGGACCATGTCCGCGCGCGTCGCCCGGATGTGCTCGTGCTCGACCTGGGCATGCCCGACCGCGGCTCGGGGATCGAGATGCTCGCACGGCTGACGCGCGATCTGCGCGACACCAACATCGTCGTTTTGACGATGAACGACGATCCATCCTTCGCACGCCGCGCGCTCGATAACGGCGCGATCGGCCTGGTGCTCAAGGAGATGGCCGACTCCGACCTGCCGGCGGCGGTGCGCGGCGCCTCGCGCGGCAAGCGCTATCTGAGCCCGATGATCGCAAGCAAGCTCGGCGAGGCCAGCAGCGGCGCGCGCGACAAGCTCACGCCGCGCGAGCGTGAGGTGCTGCGACTGATCGCGCTCGGCCACACGAGCGTTGAGATCGCCGAGAAGCTCGGGCTCTCACCACGCACGATCGAGACGCACCGTGCGCGCATCCACCGCAAGCTCGGGTTGGACACGCGTGCTCAGCTCGTTCGCTACGCCCTCCAGCACGAACTGCTGAAAGTATGAGTGCGCAGCCCCGGAGCGAAACGGACGAGCGCGGCTCGAGCCGGGAAACAACCTACGAGCAGGCGGCAGACGTGCCGAGAGACAAGCACATGGATGTGCACGCGGGTGACGCTGAGGGCGCCGACGCTCGCCTGGGCGATCCGTTCGATCCGTTTCGCTGCCGCCGATGCGACGAGCTGATCGGTGTCTACGAGCCGCTTGCGGTGGCCGACGAGCAGGGCATCCGCATCAGCTCGCGCGCGGCCGAGCCTGAGCTTGACGATTCGCGGGCGATCTACTTTCACCGCGACTGCTTCCAGAGCGACGAGGCGGGGGCCGAGACTACTCGCCGGCGATCAGCTTGGCGGCGCGCTTCAGGCGCGGACCCATCTGCTTGACCAGGCGACTGGCGCTGTAGGTGTCGGCCGGCACGGTCACGTCGATCGCAAGGCTGCGTCCCCCACGCGCGCCCGGCACGAGCACAGCCAGCGAGCGGGCGCCCGCCAACTGCTCTTCGTCGCTGAGGACCGCGTCGCCGCTGCCGATCCGTCCCAGCGCGCTCGCCAGCCGGCGACGGTCGAGGATCGCCTTCGGGCCCTGCGGCGCGAAATCGAGTTCGGCCAACAGCTGCTCGCGTTGCACGCTTGAGAGGCTTGCCATCAGCACCTTGCCGAGCGCCGTGCAGTAGGCCGGCACGTAAGCGCCGGACTCCAGGGCGCGATCGATCGCGTACTGGCCGCGGCGATGACCGAACAGGCGGTAGATGTAGAGGACGCGATCGCCTGAGAGCACCCCCATCGAGACTGTGTGGCCGAGCTCGTCGCGCAGCTCCGCAAGCACTGCGCGCGCGCCCACATCGGCACGGATGATCTCGATCGCCGCGCTGCCGGGGTCGGCCGCGCGCGGGGAGAGCCGGTACTTGCGTTTACTGTCCTGCTCGAGGTAGCCGAGCGCCACCAACGTCATCGCGTAGCGATGGGTGGTCGAGCGGCTGATGCCGACGACCTCGGCCAGGTCGGCTATGCCGAGCGCGACGTGCTTGCTCGAATAGCACTGCAGGATCGCCGTCCCGTATTCCAACGAGCGCGAACGGCGCGGATCGGCCGCGTCCTCGATCTGTGGCTTGGGCGGCTTGGCCTCGGCAGGGCGCTTGGATTTTGGGGCAGACCGCCGCGCCCGCTGTCCGCCCTTCTTCTCGTCTGTCATCTCGCCAACCCCCGACCAAGAGAATACAATCGTCTGTTGGCTAAAAAACTACACGATCACGCGGCGGGAACCCTCGCGACGATCGCGGCGACCAGTTCGGTGAAGCTCATTCCGGCCGCCTCGGCCGCGGCTGTGACGATTCCCGTCTCGGTCAAACCGGGGATCGTGTTGATCTCGAGCACCTGCGGTTCGTCGTGCTCGTCGAGGATCAAGTCGACGCGGGCGAAGTCGCGGCAGCCCATCAGCCGGTAGCTTGCGAGCGCGACCTCCTCGACGCGCTGACGCACCGCCGGCGGCAGGTCCGCTGGGGCCTCTATCCGCAACTGGCCGATCGTGTAATGCGCTTCGTAGCTGTAGAAGCTCTCCGGCGTGAACAGCTCGACGATCGGCAGCGCGCTCGGACCCTCGCCGCGATCCACGACGGTGACCGCCAGCTCGCGGCCAAGGATGCGCCGCTCGACCAGCACGCGGTCGCCGTAGCCGAAGGCTCCGAGGATCGCGCTGGGCAGCTGATCGGCGCAGTGCACGAACTTGATCCCGATCGCCGAGCCCTGGGCGACCGGCTTGACGAGGACGGGCAGCTCAAGCTCGGCCAGCAGGCGCGGGAACGTGCCCGCGCCGCCGAGCTCGCGAAAGGCCGTCTCGTTGAAGCTGTGAAAAGCGGGAGTGGGAATGCCGTGCAGGCGCAGCATCCGCTTGAAGAGCATCTTGTCCATGCACAGCGCGCTGGCGAGCGGGTCCGAGCCGGTGTAGGGGACGCCGAGCGTCTCAAGCAGATCCTGCAGGGTGCCGTCCTCGCCGCCGCGACCGTGCATCGCTACAAACACGAACGCTGGGCGCTCGTCGATCACGCGCGCGACGAAGTCGCCGTCGGCGTCGAGCGCCCGCACCGGGTAGCCGAGCTCGCGCAGAGCGCGCTCGACACGGCGCCCCCCCTGCAGGGAGATCTCGCGCTCGAGCGAGCGACCGCCCATCGCGACGATCGCGCCGCCGTCGCGGCTTGCGCCCCGACCGCCAGCCTTACCGTCGATCCTCGCGGCGCTCATCCCTTCTCGCCCACCTTGGAAGCGCCGGTCGCGCGCAGCGCCAGCAGGTTGGTGTCAAAGACCGTCGTCGTGCGCCGCTTCTCGGCGTGGTCGGCCAGCGCCAGGTCGAGCAGGGCGTCCATCAAATCGGCGAAGGGCAGGCCCGCGGGCTCCCACAGGTAGAAGGAAAATGAGCCGGGGATCGTGTTGAGCTCGTTGATCCACACCTGCTCGCGTTCGTCGATCAGGAAGTCCACGCGCGTCACACCGGCGCAACCGAAAGCCGTGAAGGCCGAGCACGCCAGCTCGCGCACACGCTCTGTAAGCGGACCCGAGATCGGCGCCGGGATCAGGCGCTGCGCGGACTTCATGCCCTCCGCCTTGCCCGAGCTCATGTACTTATCCTCGAAGGAGAGCGTGCCGTCGCTTGCCAGCGGCTGCTCGCACACGGACGCGCGCGGGCGCTCGCCGGGGCGGCCGACCACGGCGCAGTTGACCTCGATACCCCCTTGCGCGGCCGGTTCGACCAGACAGACGCGGTCGAGCTCGAACGCCAACTGGAGCGCCTCGGCCAGCTCGGCCTCGTTCTCACAGCGGCTCACGCCGACGCTCGATCCCAGCGACGCCGGCTTGACATACAGCGGGAAGCCGAACGCCTCGCTCGCCCGCCGCATGCAACCGCCGCGATCGGCGTCCCACTGCTCGCGGCGCAACGCGAGGTGCGCCAGCGCCGGCAGGCCGGCCTGGGCGAGCACGGCCTTGGTCAGGACCTTGTCCATCGCGGCCGCGGCCGCGCCGACGGGCGGACCGACGTAAGGGATTTGCGCCAGCTCCAGCGCGCCCTGCAGGCAGCCGTCCTCGCCCTGGGTGCCGTGGGTGGCGAGCACGATCGCGTCGAGATGCACAGGCTCGGGCGCCTTGCGTCCCCGCAGCAGCGAGCCACCCTCGGCCGCGCGCAGCAGGCGGCCGTTGTGCAGGTCGAAGGTCACCTCCTCAGAATCCGGATCCCCCCCACCCGAGCCTCCGTCCTGTTGGTAGACGACCAGGTCCTTGAGCGCCTCGCCCGTGTACCAGCGACCGCTGCGAGCGATGTAGATGGGGATGGCGCGATGGCGCTCCTGGAGCACCGCGAGCGCCTGCAGGCCCGTGATGATCGAGACGTCGTGCTCGACCGAGCGTCCGCCGAAGGCGACGCCCACCTGTAGGTCGCGTGGTGGCATCAGCGCCTAGCTTATGGACCGTGGCCACGGGAGCGCCGCGAGCACGCATCAGTAGGACCCCGTTAGGGGTCCCCATCCAAAAAAATCAGGCTGCGTAGGTGTCGGGCAGGTCGTTCTCGAAGAGCACCACGTCGCCGGCGCGGGTGGTGCGCGCCAGCAGAGCCGTCGCCTCGGAGATGTCGCGCACGACGTGGACGGCCGCGGGGTCCATGCCGGCCGCGAGCATGCCTTCACGGATCGGATCGGTGCGCGCCGCACCGACCAGGATCGCCAGGTCGCAGGCCGGCGCGGCCTGCTCGCCGAAGGCACGGTTGAGCTGCTGCTCGAGCTCGCCCAGCTCGACCATCCCGGGCGTGACGAGCAGACGGCGCGAGGCCGGATGCTCGCGCAGGACCTCCAGCGCCGCGGCGGCGCCGTCGGGATTCGAGTTGTAGGCGTCGTCGATCACGACAACCCCAGCGGCTCGATTGTGGATTGGCTGCAGCCGGTGCGCGGGGGCTGTGACGCTCGCAAGGCCCGCGGCGATCCGCTCGGGGGCCAGGCCGAGCGCGCGACCGACGGCGGCGGCGGCCAGCAGGTTGCTGACGTTGTGGCGACCGAGTAGGCCCGCGGAGACGTCCACCGGATCGCTTTTAGGGCCGTCCAAGAGCAGCTCGAAGCAGGTGCGACCCTCGGCCAGGCGCACGTTGCGGGCGAGCACCTGGACCTCGGGCGTCGTTGTTTGGGATGGGGCCGCCTGCGGCGGCCTGTTCGGCGTGCCGGTCTGCGCACCATTTGCCGTCGCGTCGACGGCGCCCTCGATCCCGAACAGGGTCACGGGGACATGCGCGCGCGCGGCAAGCTCCAGGCAGCGGGGGTCCTCAGCGTTGGTGACGAACTCTCCCCCCGGCGGCAGGGCGTCGAGCAACTCGCCCTTGGCGGCGGCGATCGCCTCGATCGATCCCAGGCGCTCCAGGTGCATCGGGCCGATCGCGGTGATGAGACCGATCGTCGGGTGCACCAGCTCGCACAGCTCGGCGATATCGCCCTGGCGGAACATGCCCATCTCCACCACGAACGCCTCGTGCTCGTCGCGCAGGTTCTCGTTGATCGCGCGCACGACCCCCAGCAGCGAGTTGTAGCTGTCGGGTGTCACCAGCGTGGGGCGATCCTGCTCGAGCACGGCGCCCGTGCAGAACTTGGTCGTCGTCTTGCCGTAGCTGCCGGTGATGCCGATCACCGTCGGGTCTACTCGCTCGAGCGTGGCTCGCGCGCGAGAGACGTAACGGTCGTTGATCGCTTGCTGCACGGGCGCAAGCAGGACTTTGGCGGCCATCAACGTCTCGGGCGCGAGCGCCAGTAGAGCCAGCGCCACCGCGAGCAAGACCCCCAGGCTCGCCGCGCTTGGGCCGAGGATGGCGATGCGCAGTGCGGCGACGACGAGCAGCGCGGGCGGGAACAAGGCGAGCCGCAGCAGGCGCTTGGCGCGGCCCGTGAGGACCAGCGGCTTGATCGCCTCGCGGCGCCAGTCAGCGACGCCAAGCGCGGCCAGCGGAAGGGTGGCCAGCAACAGGGCGCCGCTCAACCAGCCGGACCCTTCGGCCTGCGCCGCGAAAGCGCCGCCGTACAGGCCGGTGAGCGCCAGCAGCTCGCGCGGCTGCCAGCGCTCGCCACGGCGGCGCAGCCACAGGCGCAGGCGCGCGTTCTCATAGTGCTCGAGCTGGAGCAGGTGCAGCAGCCGGTGCTGGCGCCCGGCCAGGCGCACGGCCACGGCCAGCGCCGCCAACACGAGGGCGGTTCCCTGGAAGGCGTTCATGCCGGCTTCTCGGCGTCGGCGTTGCCTCCGGCTCCGTGCGGATCGGCGCCGGAGCCCTGGCGCTCGCCTGTCCCAGCGCGCCCGGGCGTCGCGAGGAAGTGCGAGACGATCCGCGTGAAGCGCGCCGACTGGTCGAGGTAGCTGTAGTGGCCCGCCCCCTCCAGCACGACCAGGCCCGCGTCGGGGATCAAACGCTCCATCTCGCGCGCCATCGCGACCGGGGTATCGGCATCGTCCGCACCCCACACGAGCAGGGTGGACGCGGCGATGTCGGGCATGAAAGGACGCAGATCGGCGTTGACGAGCTTGACCAGCGTCGGGCGAAGCTCGCCGGCGGCGGCGTAATCGGTCGAGGCTGCTCGGCCGACGAGCGTCTCTCGCAGCCGCTCGCCCGGGGCGCCAAGGTAGCGGGCCGCGTACTTGCCGACCTTGGCCATCCCGACCCGCCGATACCAGCGAAACGTCCGTTTGGGGCGGATGCCGGCGGCGTCGACCAGCACCAGCTTGGCCACACGGGACGGTTCGGTGGCGGCCATCCTGATCGCGATACGCCCGCCGTTTGAGTGCCCGACGACGTTCGCACGGGCGATGCCCGCGGCGTCCATGTAGGCGGCGACGAAGGCCTGATACTCCTGCACCCCCCACGGCTCGGGCGGCATCTCGCTCTCGCCGAAGCCGGGCAGGTCGAGCGCGTGCACCCGCGCCACGGGTGCCAGTCCGGTCACGATCGGATAGACGGCCTCGATCGAGGCGCCCCACCCGGGCAGCACGAGTAGATCTTCGCCCGCCCCGCGCACGAGGCGGCGGACGCGCAGGCCGCTGATATGCATTTGATCGGTATCGAGGGTGCCGGGCACGGGCTAACGGTATTCTCTGGGACGAGGGAGATGACTCTGGGATTAGGGAGATGAGTATGGGGACGCCACTGAGAAGACTCGCCGTTTGCTGTGTCGCCGCCGCGACGTTCGTGGGCGTCGGCGCGCTCGCGCTGAGCGGCGTCGCCTCGGCGCAGCCGCAGGTGAGCGTCAAAGCGAAGATCGTCCCGATCCCGGTACAGCCGAGCAACCCGAAAAGCAAGACCTACCCGCACACCGGGAACCTGCTCGGAGCGCCTGCCGCGCTTGAAGCGACGCTTGAAATCAAAGGCGAAGAATATTTCGGCGCTCCCTCGCCTGTGACGGGCGTGATCGTCGATCTGCCGGCCGGCACGAAGCTTCACCCGCAAGGGTTCACGAACTGTCCGATGCCGGTACTCGAAAGCCACGAAGTGCAGAACTGCCCGAAGCGCTCCTACGCCGGACCGACCGGCGAAGTGCTCGGCGTCGTCAGCTTCGGCGGCACTCGCGTGCATGAGAAAGGCACGATCCAGGCCTTCTTTGCGCCCGGCGGCAGGCTCGCCTTCTACACCGAAGGGCGCTCGCCGGCGCTGATCGAAGTGCTCGCTTTCGCAAGCATCTCAAGCGCCCCGGCGCCGTTTGGCCCGCGCTTTAGCGCCGAAGTGCCGCTCGTGCCGACCGTGCCGGAAGCCCCATACGCATCGGTGCTTACGATCAAGAGCAAGATCGGCGCCGCGTTCATGCAGGGCAAAAAACTGATCTCCTACGGCACCGTGCCCAAGAAGTGCCCCAAGGGCGGCTTCAAAGGCAGGGTGCAGATCAGCTTCTACAGCGGCGAAACGGTCACGGTGGAACCGACCGTGCCGTGTCCCAAGCACTGAGGGCTCAACCCCACACCGCAAGTAGCTCGCGTCGGATGTAACTGACGTCGGATGTAACTGACGTCGGATGTCACCTATACTGGGGGTGTGTTCGTAAACAGATCGCACGAGCTCGGTGCCCTCGATGAGTGGTGGGACTCGCCGGGACATGGGCGCATCGCGCTCGTGTGGGGTCGCCGGCGCGTTGGCAAGACCGCGCTCCTGGAGGCTTTCGCCGCGGAGCGCCGGGCGATCTTCCACACGGGCGCTGGGCGCCCAGCACGCGACGAGCTGAGAATCCTCAGCGAGGCCGCGGCTCCGCTGCTGAGCGCCGGAACGCGAGATGTTCGCGAGCGGCCGTTCGTGGACTGGGACGATGCTCTGGTCAGCCTGGCGGATGCGGCAGTCTCACAGCCGCTGTTGCTCGTGCTGGACGAGTTCCCCGAGCTTCTGAGCGCATCACCCGAGCTCCCAGGCGTGATGCGCGCGTTCTGGGATCGGGCCCGGGAGCGCACCCGCCTCCGCATCATGCTCTGCGGCTCGGCCGTAAGGGTGATGGACGCGATCCAACACGAGCGCGAGCCCCTGTACGGACGGATCGATCTGACGTTGGCCGTGCATCCGTTCGCACCACACGAGACCTCGGCGCTGTTGCGCAAGCTCAGCCCCGCCGACCGCGCCCTGGTTTGGGGACTCCTCGGTGGGGTGCCGCTCTATCTGAGCTGGTGGGACCAGAAGGACGACGTGCGCTCCAATTTGCGCCGCCTCGTGTGCACCCCAGGGGGGAGGCTGCTGGACGAGGGCCGGCTGGTGCTTGCGACCGAGAGCGAAACGGGCGAGTTGGGGCAACGCGTCCTGCGCGCTATCGCGGCAGGGAGAACCAAGCACGGCGAGATCGAGCAGGCCATCGGCGCAGAGCCGGCACGCACGCTCGAGCGCCTGATCGAACTGCGCCTGGTTGAGCGCCTGCTGCCGGTGACGGCCGCCGGCACGCGCAGCCGCCGCCGTGTCTATCGAATCGCCGATAACTTCCTCGCCTTCTGGCTGGGTCTGATCGAGCCCTACAGCGCCGAGATCGAGCGCGGGCTCGGCGGCACGATCCTTAAACCCTTGATGGAACGAATAGACGACCACATGGGGCCACGCTGGGAGGAGGCGTTCCGAGCCCATCTACGTCGTATGGCCGTAGCCGGCGAACTGCCTGCAGACATTGTTCGAATAGGCGCGTTTTGGTCAGAGAGCCCCCCTGTAGAGATAGACGCCGTCGCGCTCGCCGGCCGTCGCGAGTCGGCGGTGCTCGCCGGCGAGGCAAAGTGGAGCCGCAGTGTCGACGGGCGACGCATTGTGGGCGATCTACGCCGCAAGACCGCCGCTCTCCCAAGAGCGAGCGAGGACATCCTCTACGCGGTCTGCGCTCGCGAGCGCGTCGTCAATCCGCCGGCGGACGCGCTGGCGATCACATCCGTCGACATCTTCGGCTGAGGCTCTGACCACTACCTGGGAGCAGCGAGCGGGCATTCGGAGCCGCGAAGACTGCGGGTAAACACCGATTCGGCGTCGCCGCGCCCGAGTATGGTCGGCAGACAAGACCCTGCGGTCTTTATCTACTGCTGCCGGTCGAAAGGAAAAGGGATGATTCTCGCTACCAGCTATCCGTTTCTCGAAGTGTTCTGGACGATGCTCATTTTCTTCGCGTTCGTCGTCTGGATCTGGATCCTGATCACAGTGCTGGCAGACATCTTCCGCCGCCACGACACCTCCGGCTTCGCGAAGGTGATGTGGATCATCTTCATCATCATCCTGCCCTATCTCGGCGTCTTCATCTACCTGATCGCCGAGCACAAGGGCATGACCGAGCGCGCGGTCAAACAACAGAGCGACGCCAAGGCGGAATTCGACAAGTACGTGCAGTCGGTCTCCACCAAGAGCGACCCGACCGAGCAGATCGCCAAAGCCAAGCACATGCTCGACAGCGGCACGATCACCCAGGCCGAGTTCGACCAGATCAAGCAGAAGGCGCTGGCGGGGGCGTAGTCCCGCCGTCGCGGCAGTACGCCGCGGGAAGGTCACGGGCTTCCGTGAGCGCTCGCTTTGAGCGCCCGCGGAAGTCCCGCATCGCCTCGCACTGCGTGATGATGCGCTCGTGCACGAGCGAGAACACGAGCAGGGACACGGGCATTCCCACGGCCTGATCGACGACAGCATCAAGCGCTCCCGTCACGGGATCCGCGCTGTTTTGCGCTCGTTGGTGGTGCTGGCGCTTGCCGCCGCGGCCCAAACGGTGGTGTTCGTGGCAAGCGGCAGCATCGCGCTGCTCGCCGACCTGATCCACAACTTCGGCGATGCGCTCACCGCGGTTCCGCTCGGCATCGCCTTCGCTCTGCGCTCCGATCTAGCCGAGCGCAGAGCCGGCCTTGCGGTGGTGGCTGCGATCTTCATCAGCGCCTGCGTCGCCGGGGCCGAGGCAGTGATGCGCCTTGTGCACCCGAGCGCACCCACACACCTATACGCACTGGGCCTCGCCGGCCTGATCGGATTCGCCGGCAACTTCATCGCCGCAAGGATTCGCATCGGCGCAGGCAGGCGACTGGACAGCGCCGCGCTGATCGCCGACGGCGAACACGCCCACGCCGACGCCTACGTCAGCCTCGCCGTGATCGCCTCGGCACTGGTGGTCGCCGCGGGCGCGCCGATCGCCGACCCGATCATCGGCCTTGTGATCTGCGCGGTGATCCTGCGCATCACGTGGCAGAGTTGGCAGACGGTGAGCGGTCGAGATCATCACCACTGACTACGAGCGGCGGTAAACGTCGCGGGAACGGAAGAGGAGCCATCCTGCACTCCATGTTCGCCGCCAGTAGATTCCACATTGGCCGGGCTCGTTTTCCAGATTGGCCGGACGTTACGATAGGCTTCGTCCCGTGATTGAACGCCAGGTACGCTCGCGGGTCCTAGAGGCGCTCGGCGATACCCGCGTGGTGATGGTGATGGGCGCGCGGCAGGTCGGCAAGAGCACGCTCTGTGAGTCGATCGCCGATGGCGAGCACCCCGCAACGCCCGTAAGCATGGACGACAAGGGCACCCGCGAGACCGCCGAGGCCGATCCAGCGGGGTTCCTCGCCAGCTTCGACGGCCCGGTATTCATCGACGAGGTTCAACGAGTACCAGAGCTGATCCTCGCGATCAAGCGGGTCGTCGACCGCGAACAGACGCCGGGACGGTTCCTGCTCTCCGGCTCGGCGAACATCCTCGCCTCACGCAAGGTGCAGGAGGCTCTCACCGGACGCATCGAGCTCCTGCGACTGTGGCCACTCGCGCAGGCCGAGCTCGAACACAGCACCGGGAACCTTGTGGACATGCTGTTCGCGGGCCACGTGCCGCGTGTCAGGAACGCTCCAATAGGCAGGGCGGCGTTTGCGGGCAGAGTAGCCGAAGGCGGATACCCCGAGGCCCTGGCACGCGACGCGCGCCGCCGAGATCGCTGGTTTTCAAGCCACCTGACCACAACATTCGAGCGGGACATCCGGGCGATCGCGGACCTCCAAAAGGGCCACGAAATGCGACGGTTGCTATCTGTGCTCGCAACACGCTCGGCGAACCTCCTCGTCTACGCCAGCATCGCCAATGCCCTGGAGATAGACCAGAAGACCGTCAAGAGCTACATCGAGGTGCTCGAGGCGATCTTTCTCGTGCAGACGCTTCCGGCGTGGAGGCCGAGCTTCCTCGCGCGAGCGGTCCACGCACCCAAGGTCTATATCACCGACAGCGGGCTGCTCACCCACCTGCTCGGAGCCGACCAGAACCGTATCGCGCGCGACGACCGCGTCACGGGCATCGCGCTGGAGACGTTCGTCGCGATGGAGGTGATGAAGCATGCCAGCTGGAGCGAGATCGATCCCCGGATCTATCACTTCCGCGACCGGTGGGGTGGTGAGGTCGATCTCGTGCTGGAGGACCGTTCCGGGCGTGTCGTAGCGATCGAGGTCAAGGCCACCGCCTCATTCTCACGGAAGGACGTTGCGGTCCTCGCCAAACTGCGGGACTCCCTAGGCGATCAGTTCGTGGCCGGGATCATCATCCACACGGGCGAGCAGACGCTCCCGGCCGGTAATCGGCTGTGGGCGCTTCCCGTGAGCGGGCTGTGGGTGTGATCTCAACCGACTCCGGGCGGTGCCGTTGCGCTAACGACAGAGGAGCCGACGGCCGGGGTCGAACCGGCGACCTCGCCCTTACGAGGGGCGCGCTCTACCAGCTGAGCTACGTCGGCACTGGTCGCCGAATGCTATCGCCATCGTTGCTGGCAGCATCGACGATCAGCTCGGTGGCTCACGCAACCCAAGGCGTGCGTCGACCAGATCGCCAAACGTGACCAGGACATCACATGCGCGCCGACTGAAGGCTTCGGCGTCGCCCTACCTGAGATGCGCCACAGGCACCGCCACCACCTCGAGCCCGTCGATGCCCCTGAAGTCCGCCGGGTTACACGTGTAGAGAGGCCACTCGTGCGCGATCGCCGTGGCCGCGATCATCGCGTCATAGGCACGCGCCGATGTCTTGCGCCCCGAACGTCGCAGCGAAGCCGCTACGCGACCGAACGCGCGGGCGGCACTGGCGTCGAACGGGAGTGGATCGAAGTCGGCCTCCGCCTGCTGGACCTGGGACTGCCGCGCTGCCCGCTCGGTCTCGTCGTCGGTAACGAGTGGCCCGACCGACAGCTCGGCGAGTGTGACGGTGGTGATCAGCGGCTCGCTCGGCAGGAGGCCGGCGTCGGCGATTTGCCCGAGCACGATGACGGTCGATGTGTCGAGGACCCCGCGCGTGTGCGGGTGTCCGCTGCTCACAAGCTCGAGTCGAGCACGCGATCGATGTCGCGACGAAAGGCTGCCGGATCCACCGGGGGCAATGCTCGCCAGCGGCTCACCAGCGTCTTCGCCGAGAACGCGGGCGCCGGCAGCGCACGCAACTCGGCGACCGCCTTGCCCGAGCGGGTGATGGTGATCGGCTCGCCACGGATGGCTCGATCCACGACGTCGCCGCCCTGGTTGCGCAGTTCTCGAATGCTCACTTCGCTCACCTCTCAATCGTATCACGCGTGATACACCTCAAAGTTCCAGTTCCATATCGTGGCCCTATAGCTCCGCCAACACCTGCAACAACGACTCGCCGTGACGCTCACAGAAGGCCGGGCCGATGCCTCTGACCGCGACCAACTCATCCACGTTTGCAGGCCGCGCGCGCAGGATGCCTTCCAGGGCCGCGTTGGCGGCCACCGTGTAGGCGGGCTTGCCTTCGCTGCGATCCATTCGCCAGGCCTTCAAGCGCTCGAAGTCGCCGTCATCGACCGGCTCGAGCGATGCGTGCTCGACCGCACGCGAGCCCTTGCCGCGGGAACGCGCGAGGGCCGAGGGCGACCGGCGCGAAGCTTCGACCAGATCTGGGTCTGGCTCGCACACGTCGCAGCAGCGCACATGCGGCGAGCAGGCCTCGTGATCGCCGAAGTGATCGAGGATCTGGCGACGGCGACAGCTCATGCCGCCGGCGATGAAGGTCTCGATCGCGCGGTATGCCTCCCAGCCGCGGTCCTTGGCGGCTTTGATCGCCTGCGCCGCCGCTCGCGGCGACCCCTGGCCGGTGAGGGTAATGAGCAGCCCGCCGCCGCCGCCGGGCGCAAGCACCGCGGCTCCGGCCCGCTCGGCGATCGAGAGCAGCACACGCGCGCGGTCGTCGCTCTCGCCGTAGCCGAGCTCGACGGTGGCGCCGTCGCTGCTTGCGCCACGCAGGCCGGCGACGTAGGCGCGCACGTCCTCGACAGTGATGTCGCGGCTCGTGTTGAACTTGATCAGCCGCCCCAGGTCATAGCGAGAGGCAAGCAGCAGCGCCCGGGCCGGCTCGCCGTCGCGCCCGCCTCTGCCCGCCTCCTGGTAGTAGGCCTCAAGGCTCGTCGGCAGAGCCCAGTGCGCGACCGTCCGCACGTCGGCCTTGTCGACCCCCATCCCAAACGCGTTGGTGGCGACGACGATCTCGGCCTCCCCCTTCATGAAGGCGCTCTGAGCGTCGCGGCGCTCGGGCCCGCTCATGCCGGCGTGATAGGCGACCGCCGACATCCCCTCCTCGCGCAGCATCTCACACACCCCCTCGGTGTCCTTGCGCGTGCCGCAGTAGACAATCGCGGGCCTCGCATCGGCGCCGCCGAGCGCGTGCAGCAGCGTTGCCCGCTTGCGTGCAACCGCCCCCTTGCCTTCCAGGCTCACGACATCGAAGGTCAGATTGGGCCGGTCAAACCCGGAGCGCACCATCAGCGGCTCACGCAGGCCGAGCCGCGCGACTATCTCCTCGGCGACGCGCGGCGTCGCGGTCGCCGTCGCCGCCATCACGGCGCGCCGGCCGCCTGTACCCGGACGGGTGAGCGCCTCGATCGCCGAGTGCAACCGCAGGTAGTCAGGGCGGAAGTCATGTCCCCACTCAGCCACGCAGTGCGCCTCGTCGACGACAAACAGCCCAACTCGACGCGTGCTAAGCGCATCGCGAAATTGCCGCGAGGCAAAGCGCTCGGGCGCGGCCAGCACCAATCGTACCTCGCCTGATTCGATCGCCGCCAGCGCTCGCGCGTTGTTGCCCTCCGCTTGACCGGACGCCAACATCGCCGCGCTCACTCCGGCCTGCTCCAGCCGCGCGTACTGGTCTGCCATCAGCGCGATCAGCGGGCTGACGACCACCACCAGCGCTCGCGCCGGATCTGAGTCGTCAAGCGCCGGCAGTTGGTAGCAGAGCGACTTACCGCCGCCGGTGGGCATCACAACGAGGCTGTCGCGCCCATCCAGGGCCGCCTGCACCGCGTCGCGCTGACCAGGCCTGAACTCTTGCAGCCCAAAGCGCCCGAGCAGCTGCTCGGGCGTGGAACGATCGGTGGGGGCTCTGTCGATCACGGCAACAGAAGCTACCTCGCGGTGCGGGCGATATTCCGCCGCGCCCTGAGGATCATCCCTTTAGGGATAGATCCTCGGGCGCGCCCGCGAGGCGCGCTCAGCGTCTGCGCCACAGCACGCGCGCACCGGCCGAAGGCACGAGCGTGATCGCCCGGCGCCGATTCCACTCACCGCGACGGCGAAGGCGCCCACTGCTCGGCAGCTCGGGCGCAAGCTCGGCGAGTGCGGTGCGCAGGATCAGCTTCATCTCAAGCGTCGCAAACGAAGCCCCGATGCAGCGGCGGATGCCGCCGCCGAACGGAATCCAGGAGAACGTCTCCGGCCCGTCCCGCAGGAAGCGCTCCGGTCGGAACTCCTTCGGAGCGTCGTACACGCGTGGGTTGCGATTGGTCAGATAGATCGAGGGCACGACCCGAGTGCCGGCGGGCAGCAGGCGACCGCCCACCTGCAGTGGCTCGCGCAGCAACCGCACCACCAGCGGCACGACCGGGCGCACGCGCAGCGTCTCGCTTACGACCGCCTGCATGTACTCATCGCTCTCGCCGGCGTCGATCTCGGCCACCAGGCGCGCGAGCTTGTCGGGATGGCGCACCAGTCGCTCGATCGCCCAGGCCACCGCGGTGGCAGTCGTCTCATGACCGGCCAGCAGCAGCGTCACGAGCTCGTCGCGCAACTCGTCGTCTCTCATCGCCTCGCCGTCCTCGTCGCGGGCGAGCATCAGCAGCGAGAGAATGTCTGTGCGCTGAGCCAAATCAGTCTGCCGGCGGCGGCGGGCGATCTCCTCGTATATGACGACATCGAGATGATCCAGCGAGCGCCCGATCGTCCCGGTCGGTCGCGCCCCCGTCGGGCGGCGCAACGCGAACAGAATCAGCGCCGGCAGCTGGGCCGGTGTCAACAGCCCCGTGATAGCCGCGCGCAATCGCTCCATCCGCTCGGCCTCGACGCCGAACACGGCACGCAGAATCACCTCCAAAGTAATCGCCCGCGTGCGCTCATCCAGCCGCATCGCCTTCCCGATCGGCCAGTCGCGCATGCTGCTACGAGTCGCCTGCACGATCGTCTGCTCGTACTCGCGCATACGCTCGCCGTGGAAAGGCGGAAGCAGCAGCTTGCGCTGACGCATGTGCTCGGCGCCGATCAGCGTGATCACCGAGCTCGGCCCCATCACCGGCGCGATCGGCGAGTCCGCGGCGGCCGAGGGGGCGATCTCGGGCGGCGCGGTGAACACGGCCTTGACGGCCTGCGGGTCGCTGAGCATCACGAGCTTGCGCCCACTCGGCCCGAAGGTCAGCGTGAACGCCTCGCCATAGCGGCGAGCGCAGCGATCGAGCACCCATGTCGGCGCCACCGCCCACACGAGCGTCATCAGCATCGGCGGCACTCGCGGCCCGGACGGCAGCGCCGCAGCGGGCGCGTCGAAATCCTGCGGGTGCGGCTGGGCGACGGCGGTTGCCACCCGACAAGCCTACTAGCGGCGGCTAATCCTCCAGAGCCGCGACGATGCTCGCCCGCGCCGCCTGCACCTGATCGGGCGAGAGCTTGGCGGCATGCTTCTCCAGGTAGGAGAGCAGCATCCGCGCCGGCATCACGCGCACCCCGCGACGTCGCGCAAGCGGCTTGTCGACCCAAGCACGGCTGAACACCAGCAGCGCCTCGACATGCTCGCCGCTGACACGTTCGATCGTCTCGCGCTCCTGCTGGGCCTGGCGCAGCACGCCGCCGTGGATCGAGCGCACCTTGATCGGGCCGGGATGGCTCTTGGTCTCGACGGTAAACAGACCGCCCGGGCCGCAGACGATGTGATCGACGTTGCCACGACCGAAGCTCGCGTCGTGGATGACCTTCCATTCAGAGCCTCCAAGTCCTTCGAGCAAGCGACCCACGTGCTCCTCGCCGGCGGCGCCGCGATCGCGGCGCTCCACCAGCGGCACCACGTAGCGCAGCACCACGAACATGCTCACAAGCAGCGCAAGCTCTGAGCCGACGAACAGCGCGCTGTGCAGCCCGAACGCTCGACCAAAAGCGGTCGTCACCACCGCCAGCACCCCAAGCGCAATCAGCGTGCGCAGGCGCAGGCGCAGGACCGTCGTGCGGGCGTGTTGGCCCGGGCTGCGCCGGGCCGGATCAGCCGCGCCAAGCACCCTTGGAATCTGTCCCGGGACAATCGCCATGCACCTGAGCATCGACCGATTCACCGTCGCGTCTTTAGTCGCGGTGGGCTCTGAGGTTTGACTGCACAGAGACCGGCAAAGTCTGAAAGCTCACTTTCAGGGACGCATTTGGCCAACTATACGAGTCGCGTCCAGCGCCTCGTCCGGCGTTTGCGGAAAAGTGTGGAGGGTCTGTCGATCCTCCTAAAGCCGCGCCGCGTGCAGGTCGAAGCCATGGGCAAGATGCCAGTTCCTCAATCCACACCACTCGACCCATCCGTTCCTTCGGACATCGTCCTGCTGCTGCGCGCGGACGCCGAGCAGAGCTGGCTCAACCGCGAAGTGATTCCCGTGCTGCGCCAGATCGAGGCGCTCGACCCGCTGCCAAACGAGCAGGTCGGCGCCGCGCTCGCCTACTTGGAGAGCAGCTGGAACCAGGCGACGCTGCGCGCCCGTCAGACCGACGCCGCCGGCGATCGCGGCGACAGCCAGGCGCACCAGAGCGGACTGGGCGAGCACGCCGAGCGCTATCACACAGCCGTGCGCGCCCTGCGCGGGATCGTCGCCGAGCGCATCGGCGCCTTCGTCGAGCCGGCGCCTTGCACCGAGCCGGCCTGCGCGCGCATCGCATAGGCTCCGGGCGTGCCCGCGCCCGAGCAGCCGCCGTTTGACTTGCAGTCGCACTCCACGCGCTCAGACGGCGCGCTTGAGCCGGCGGCGGTCGTTGCCGCCGCCGCGGCAGCGGGCGTACGGCTGCTCGCGCTGAGCGATCACGACACCCTCGCCGGCGTAGCCGAGGCGCTGCAGGCAGGCCAAGAACACGGCATCAGCGTGGTCCCCGCGATCGAGATCTCCTCGATCGACGACGGCGGCGAAGATGGCAAGCCGCGCGAACTGCACATCCTCGGCTACGCGATAGATCACACCGACCCGCGACTGCTGAGCACGCTGGAGAGCTTCCTGGCCGACCGCGAGCAGCGCACGCTGCGAATGGCTGAGAACCTGCGCCAGGCCGGCTTCCAACTGGACACCAACGCGATCGACAAGCGCGTAGCCGCCGGCGAGCCGATCGGGCGACCGCACCTGGCCGAAGCGGTGCTGGGCCACCCGGATAATGAGCAGCGGCTAAGCGAAGAGAAGATCGATGACATCGGCTCGCTGATCCGCGGCTACCTGATCGACGGTAAGCCGGCGTTCGCGCTGCGCGTCACCCCGACGGTCGCCGAGGCGATCGAGGCGATCCACGCCGCCGGGGGTGTGGCGATCTGGGCGCACCCGTTCTGGGACGTCGAGGACCCTGAGGAAGTGCTCGCCATGATCGATCGCTTCCGCGCGCTTGGCATCGACGGCATCGAGGCCTTCTATGTGACGCACACGCGCGAGCAGACAGAGCTGCTGGCTGCGCGCTGCGATGAGCTCGGCCTGCTGAGCACAGGTTCGGCCGATTTCCACGGGCCCGAGAACCGACTTTTCTCACGCTTCATGGCTTTTGAGACCTACGGCCTTACGCCCAACCTCGGCCCGATCTACCCCTCGGCGCCGAGCAGCTCTGAGAGCCGGTAGGCAAGCGCCTGGAGCGCCAGCTCCTCAGACACGTTGACGGCCAGCCGCAGGCGCGTGTCGCGCACCAGCTCCACCCCTTCGAGCAACGCCTGCTCTGAGCGCCCGCCGGCATCGGCTCTGAGCTCCCGCGTGCGATCGCAGCCGAGCACCAAGCCCTCGGCGCCCGCGGCCACACACCACACGTCGCGCACCCAAAGCTCGACCAGACGCAGCCCCAAATCGAGGGTCTGGGTACGTGCGCGGCGCTCGGCGCGGCGCACCGCGTCAGCCCCTTCGCGCTCGTGACGGCGACGCTCCTTGGCCGGCAGCATCTCTGCCTGCTCGCTGAGACGCTCGGCGCAGGCGGCTCCCGCCAGCACGCCGGCAGCCTTGGCGCCCTCCAACAACATCGCCCAGGGACGCTCGCCGGTATTACCGGACAGCGCTGAGCGGGCATAAACCTCGGCACTGTCGCGCAGCGCTATGCCCGCCTCGCCGGCAAGGCGCTGCGCCAACTGAGCGCCGCCGCCCGAGAGGCGTGCGCAGGCACGCGCACGAGCGAGCTCGATGGTGGGATCGGCCGCGCTCAACCGCCGCTCTATCTCATCGCTGCCAAGCGGATCGAAGCGAACCGCCTGACAGCGCGAGGCGACTGTGGGCAACACGTCCTCGCGATGCTCGGCCAGCAGGATCAAGTGCGCGAACGCAGGCGGCTCCTCGAGCGTCTTTAGCAGCCGGTTGGCGGCCTGGTCGTTCATCGTCCCCGCCGCCTCGATCACGAACACCCGGCGCTGAGACTCAAAGGGGGTGTGGGAGATGGCCCCCACGACGGCCTCGTCGATGTCGCCCACCAGTAGTTCGCTGGCCCCACTGGGAGTCACCCAGGTCAAGTCGGGATGGCTGCCGCGCCGCGCGCGCTCGATCGTCGCGTCGCGATCGGCGCTGCCGTCGGCCAGCAGGGCCGCTGCGAACGCTCGCGCGACCCCTCGCTTGCCGACGCCGGCCGGGCCGTGGAACAGATAGGCATGCGACGGCCTGCCGTTCGGCGGCAGTGCCGGGAGCAGCACCGCACGGGCGTGGGGGTGCTGCTCGACACCCTCGAGCGCGGTAGTCGAGGGAGCGGTCGCTGGGCTCACGTCAGGCACTCCCGCCATCCTAGGCGGGTGGCCCGCGGCAAGCTGATCACGATCGAGGGGATCGACGGCTCCGGCAAGTCGACGCTCGCCGCCGCTCTGTGCGGAGAGATCCAGCGACGCGATGGGCGCGTGCAGGTCTTGCGCGAGCCCGGCGGGGTGCAGCTCTCAGAGCGCATCCGCGCACTGCTCGCCGATCCGGCGCTGCGGATCGGCGCCACGACCGAAGCGCTGCTCTATGCAGCGGCTCGCGCAGAGCTCGTCAGCGCGCGGCTGGCGCCACTGCTACAAGACGGCACCGATGTGCTGCTCGACCGCTTCGTGGACTCCTCGCTTGCCTACCAGGGCGCGGGTCGAGGGCTCGGAGTCGAGCGGGTCAGGTCGATCAACGAGCTCGCCCTCGGCGGCTTGGCGGCAGACCGTACACTGCTGCTTGAGATCTCGCCGGCGCCGGCACGCGAGCGATTGCAAGCGCGCGGCGAGTGGCCCGACCGGCTGGAGGGCGAACAGGAGGATTTCTTCGAGCGAGTTGCCGGCGCCTACCGGGACATCGCCAAGGCAGAGCCTGAGCGGATCGTCTCGATCGACGCGACGCTTGCGCCCGAGCGTGTACTCGAGCTGGCGATCGCCGCGATCGAGGACCTGATGCCGCCCCTCGGTCGGTAGCCGAGACCGTCGGCTCGACCGCCAACGGCACTCGTTAGCATCAGCAACCGATGGCAGGGATTGGAGTTTCATCGGGCGCGATCGCGACCCTGCGGCGCCTCGCTTTGGCGACGATCGTCGCGGCACTGATGGCGCCGGCCGGCGCGATCGCAGCGACGGCAACCGTTCCCGGCACGAAAATCGCGATACCGGCCTCCGCACTGCCCCAGGGCACGAGCTCGACCGGGACAGCGACATCAACCTCCGCGACGACAGCCGGCGGCGCCCAGCCCGGGACCGTCGCACCCGGCTCGAGCACCACCGCCACAACAACGACCGGCTCGATACCCACGAGCACCACACCAGGCGCAACCACCCCTCAGAGCGCGACGCCCACCGGACCCACCGGTCCCGCCACCCTCGCGCCCGCGACAACGGGCCCCGGCACGCCCGCCACACTCGGGATCGTGCGGGTCAAGCCCCACCAGAAAAGCAAGGGACTATCCGGCCTGGCGCTGGTGCTCGCGATCGTGGGAGCGCTTCTGATCCTCGCCTGCCTGGTCTGGGCGACAGCCCGCTGGATGGGCTTTCAGCCGCGCTGGGGCACGGCGATGATGTACTCCTTGCGCGAAGCCAGTTATCACGCCTCGGCGACCTGGGCGGAGTTCTCAGATTGGGCGCGCATCGGCCACTGATCCGGACTCGCGGCGCCCTACCATGGGTATTGCAGGACTTTTTGCCAAACACGTCGTTCCGTCCGAGCCTCAAGCAACGATGATCGGCCCAGAGAACAGAGTCGAGTGGGCGTCGCGCAGCGCCGGCGCATAGGAGGTTAGGCCGATGGATTCATCCCCGCACCCCACAACCGCGCAGGACACCCGCGCCGGTGAGGCGCTGAGTATCGAGCGCATGTTCACCACGCCCGGAGTGCACCCATACGAGGAGGTGCGGTGGGAGCTGCGCGACGCGCGCATCGGCCACGGCGACCGCGTCGCCTTCGAGCAGTCAGACGTCGAGTTTCCCGTTAGCTGGAGCCAGAACGCGACCAACATCGTCGCCCAGAAGTACTTCCGCGGGCAGATCGGCCACCCCGAGCGCGAGCGCTCGGTCAAGCAGATGATCAGCCGCGTGGCCGGCACGATCGCCGGCTGGGGGCGCGAGCGCGCCTACTTCGCAAGCGATGAGGACGCCGAGGCATTCGAGGCCGAGCTCACCCACATCCTGCTTCACCAGATGGCGGCGTTCAACTCACCTGTCTGGTTTAACGTCGGCTTCGAGGAGTCTCCGCAGTGCTCGGCCTGCTTCATCCTCTCGGTCAAGGACACGATGGAGTCGATCCTCGACTGGAACACCAAGGAGGGCATGATCTTCCGCGGCGGCTCGGGCTCGGGCATCAACCTCTCGAACATCCGTGGCTCGATGGAGCCCCTGGCCAAGGGCGGCACCGCCTCCGGGCCGGTCTCCTTCATGCGCGGCGCGGACTCCTGGGCGGGCACGATCAAGTCCGGCGGCAAGACGCGGCGCGCGGCGAAGATGGTCGTGCTGAACATCGATCACCCCGACATCGTGGACTTCATCACCTGCAAGGCGCGTGAGGAGGACAAGGCCCTTGCCCTGCGCAACGCCGGCTTTGACATGTCGATCGACGGCGAGGGTTTCTTCTCGATCCAGTACCAGAACGCGAACAACTCGGTGCGCGTCACCGACGAGTTCATGCAGGCCGTCGAGAACGACGAAGACTGGCGCTTGATCTCGCGCGCCACCGGCGAACCGGTCGGCGATCCCATACCCGCGCGCGAGTTGATGAGAGAGATTGCCCAGGCCGCCTGGCGCTGCGCCGATCCCGGCGTGCAGTACGACACCACGATCAACCAATGGCACACCAGCCCGAACTCGGGGCGCATCAACGCGTCCAATCCCTGCAGCGAGTACATGCACGTAGACGACTCGGCCTGCAATCTGGCATCGCTGAACCTGATGAAGTTCCGCCGCGCCGACGGCACGCTTGACGTGCCGGCCTTCCAGCACGTCTGCGACATCGTGCTGCTGGCCCAGGAGATCGTCGTAGGACCCTCCAGCTACCCGACGCAGGAGATCGGCGTCAACGCCCGCGCCTTCCGCCAGCTCGGGCTGGGCTACGCCAACCTCGGCGCCTACCTGATGTCAAACGGCATGCCCTATGACTCCGACGCGGGCCGCGGCACGGCGGCGGCGATCACGGCGCTGATGACCGGGCGCGCCTACCGCGAGTCCGCGCGTGTCGCGGCGGCGCTCGGCCCCTACGAGCGCTATGAGGAGAACCGCGAGGCCCACAACGGGGTCATGCGCATGCACCGCGACGCCTCCTACGCCATTCCCGAGGAGGCCTGCGCCGACAGCGAGTTGCTTGAGGCGGCCCGGCAGTCCTGGGAGCAGGCCGTCGAGCTCGGCGAGCAGTTCGGCTACCGCAACGCCCAGGCGACCGTGCTGGCACCGACGGGCACGATCTCCTTCCTGATGGACTGCGACACGACAGGGGTCGAGCCGGACTTCTCGCTGGTCAAGTTCAAGGAGCTGGTCGGCGGCGGGCAAATGACGATCGTCAACCGCACCGTTCCGCAGGCGCTCCAGACACTCGGCTACTCAGAGCAGCAGATCGAGCAGATCGAGGCCCACATCAACGAGCACGGCACGATTCTCGGCGCGCCCGGCCTGACCGACGAGCACCTGGAGGTCTTCGACGTCGCCGTCGGCGAGCGCGCGATCTCGCACATGGGGCACATCAAGATGATGGGCGCTGTACAGCCGTTCATCTCCGGGGCGATCTCAAAGACCGTCAACCTGCCCGAGAGCGCCACCGCCGAGGACATCGCCGACGCCTACACGCAGGCATGGCGGCTCGGCGTCAAGGCGCTCGCCATCTACCGCGACGGTTCCAAGACCGCGCAGGCGCTGCGCACCGACGCCCAGAAAGACGCTGAGGCCCCGGCCGACGTAGACGCGGTTGTCGAGCAGGCTGTCACCAAGGCGCTGGCCGAGGCCGGACCGCGACGCAAGCGGATGCCGCGCGAGCGCCAGTCGATCACGCACAAGTTCTCGATCGGCGGCCACGAGGGCTACATCACGGCCGGCATGTACGAGGACGGCAGCGTCGGCGAGATCTTCCTGACCGACATCGGCAAGGAGGGCTCGACGCTGCGCGGCATGATGAACTCGTTCGCCACCGCGATCTCGATCGCCCTGCAGTACGGGGTGCCGCTCGAGACCCTGGTCGAGAAGTTCAGCTACATGCGCTTCGAGCCAGAGGGGATGACCTCCAACCCGGAGATCCCGTTCTCGAAGTCGATGCCCGACTACATCATGCGGTGGCTGGCGTCGCGGTTCCTGGACACCGACCTGCAGGAGGAACTCGGGATCCTCACCAAGGAGGTTCGCGCGCGCAAGGCGGCCGAGGACGCCGCCAGCTCGCACGTCGGCGACACGGCCGGCCCAGCGAGCCCGGCTGCGCTCGCACCGCCGGCGCCACCGGCAGTCGAGGC
>JBOGXY010000015.1:0-5795 GCA_050696495.1 Solirubrobacteraceae bacterium | reverse complement strand
CCGCTCCCCGTCCACTGACCGCGCCGATAACCACTAGCTTCCAGACGCCCCATGCCACGTCCAGAGCAGACCATGATCCAGCTGACGATCGACGGCCGCGAGGTGCAGGCTGTCGAGGGCGCCATGCTCGTCGACGCCGCCAAGCAGGGCGACATCGAGATCCCATACTTCTGCTACGAGCCCAAGCTGGGCGAGCCCGTCGGCGCCTGCCGCATGTGCCTTGTCGAGGTCGAGGGCATTCCGAAGCTGCAGACGAGCTGCTCGACCCCGGTCAAGGACGGCATGGTCGTGCACACCCAGTCCGACCGCGTCAAGACCGCACAGCAGGCGGTCGTCGAGTTCCTGCTGATCAACCATCCGCTCGACTGCCCCGTCTGCGACAAGGGCGGCGAGTGCCCGCTGCAGGACATCAGCTTCGGCTGGGGGGCGGGGAACTCGCGCTTCGTCGAGCCCAAGCGCCACTTCGTCAAGCCTCTGGAGCTGTCCCCGACGATCGCCATCGACCGCGAGCGCTGCATCCTGTGCTACCGCTGCGTGCGCTTCAGCCAGGAGATCTCCGAGGACTACCAACTCGTGCTGCTCGAGCGCGGCGCGCACTCCTACGTCGCCACCTTCGATGGGCGGCCCTACGAGGCGCCCTTCAGCGGCAACATCGTCGAGCTGTGCCCCGTCGGCGCGCTGACATCGCGCGGCTACCGCTTCCGCGCCCGGCCATGGGACGTCGAGGACTCAGGCACCGTCTGCACCCTATGCCCGTCGCAGTGCAATGTCAGCCTGACCGTCCGCGACGAGCGCGTGATGCGGGTGCTGGCTCGCGATAACCCCGAGGTGGACGACGGCTGGCTGTGCGATCGCGGCCGCTTTGCCTACCCCAAGCTGGCCGAAGACCGCGTGAGCGAGCCGATGCTCCGCGACGGCGGCGAGCTGCGTGCCGTCTCCTGGGAGCGTGCGCTGGACGAGGCCGCCACGCTGCTCGCCCGCGCGGGGACGCGTGTAGGTGCGCTTGCCGGCGGCGGCGCCGGCAACGAGGAGGGTCTCGCGTTGCATCGCCTCGTGCGCGAGACGTTGGGCTCAGCGAACTTGGACTCGCGCATGGCCGGCACCCTCCCGCTGGAGCTGCACCGAGCGCTGGCCGAGCCGGCGCTCCAGGCCAAAGTCCCAGACCTGGAGTTCGCCCACGCCGTGCTTGTCCTCGACTGCGACCCGATCGCCGACGCGCCGATTCTCGACCTACGCCTGCGTAAGGGCGTGCGCCGGCACGCGATGAAGCTTGTGCCCGCCACACGCGAGCAGCTGCTCGATGAGACCAAGCGCGCCGAGCTGATCGAGCAGTTGCGCGCCGCCGGCCCCGCGCAGGCATCCGGCGACGCCGCGCAACCACCGCTTGAGGTCGTCGTGCTTTGGCACGAGCGCCTCGGCGCCGGCCCTGACGGCGAGCGTGCCGTGCGGGCGTTGCTCGACCTCGCCGCGACACTCGACCTCGCATCGATCGACGGCGCCGGCCTGCTGGAAGTCCCCGCCCACGCCAACGGGCGCGGGCTGCGCGAAGCCGGTGTGCTGCCCAACGCCGGACCAGAGCTGAGTGAGATCGACGAGAACGGACTCGACGCGACCGGGATCGCCGCCGCCTTCGCGCTGGGCGATCTGAGCTGCCTGTACCTGCTCGGCGTCGATCCACCCGAAAACGGAGCCGGCGCAGTCATCGCTCACGCTCCCTTCCTCACCGACGCGCTGCGCGAGCAGGCCGACATCCTCTTCCCGGCCGAGGCCTACCCCGAAAAGGAAGGTACCGTCACCCACCCCGACGGAACACTCCAGCGTGTGCGCCGCGCGGTCAAGCACCTCGGCGAGATCCGCGACGAGGCCCAGCTACTCGACGAGCTGACGACCCGCGTCGCCGAGCGCATCGGATTGGCGCTCAGCGCATGAGCCAAACACTCGCCGTCGTCGGCTACTACGAAGAATGGTGGATCCAGATCCTCAAGGCGATCGTGATCTTCGCCGTCGGACTGCAGCTGGTCCCTATCGTGCTGATCGCCGAGCGCAAGCTGCTCGGGCGCTTCCAGGCGCGCTACGGGCCCAACCGCGTCGGACCGTTCGGAGCGCTGCAACCGCTGGCTGACATTGTCAAGCTGCTGACCAAGGAGCAGTTTCGGCCGAGCACCGCCACCGGCTTCCTGTTCGCGCTGGCGCCGGTCATCTCGATCCTCACCGCGGTTGCCGCCTTCGCGATCATTCCCTTCGGCGACGTGCAGAACATCTTCGGCACGCCCGTCGGGCTCTACGGCGTGGACGTCTCGATCGGGCCGCTGTACCTGTTCGCCTTCGGGGCGGTGGCCTTCTACGGGATCATGCTCGGCGGCTGGTCCTCGGGCTCGAAGTACTCGTTCCTGGGCGCGATGCGCGGGGCGGCGCAGCTGATCTCCTACGAGGTCTCCCAAGGGCTTGCGCTCCTCGGCGTGATCTTCACGGCCGGAACGCTCTCGCTGACGGGAATCGTCCACGCCCAGGAAGGCATGTGGTACGTGATCCCGCAGTTCTTCGGCTTTCTCGTCTTCCTGGTCGCCGGCTTTGCCGAGACCAACCGCGCGCCGTTTGATCTGACCGAGGCCGACGCCGAGCTGGTCGGCGGCTACAACACCGAGTACGGCGGCGGCAAGTTCGCCTCCTATTACTTCGCCGAGTACCTGAACGTGCTGGTCGTCTCGGGGATCGTGACGACCGTCTTTCTCGGCGGCTGGCTGCTGCCGTTCGGCATCCATCCCCCCGGCTGGGTCGATCCCTTCGTCGTGCTTTTCAAGATGGCGCTGATGACGTTCCTGTTCATCTGGGTCAGGGCCACGCTGCCGCGCCCGCGCTATGACCAGCTGATGAGCTTCGGCTGGAAGATCCTGCTGCCGCTGGCCACGGCCAACGCGCTCCTGACGGCGATCCTCGTGGTGGTGACCCACTGATGAGTTGGGTTCCCTCACCCCCTTCACCACCCAGCCTCCTTTGGAGGCTGTCATGACCTGGGACCCAGGGCAGGACGTGATCGAGGTCGTGCGCGCGCCCGCGCCCGGACGCGCGCGCAGCACCTACCGCGCCTTCGGCGAGACGCTGCGCGGGCTGAAGACGACCTTCGGTCGGATGCTCGAGAAACCGGTGACGGTCGAGTACCCCGAGGACAAGACGCCCGTCTACCCGCGCTTTCGCGGCCGCCACAAGCTGCATCGCTTCGAGGACAGCGGCGAGGCCGGGGGCGATAATGCACACGCAGGCCTCGAGAAGTGCGTCGGCTGCTCGCTGTGCGCGGCGGCCTGCCCGGCCGACTGCATCCGCGTGGTCGCCGCCGAGAACACGCCCGAGCATCGCGTCTCGGCCGGCGAGCGCTACGCCGAGGTGTATGAGATCAACCTTTCGCGCTGCATCTTCTGCGGCTACTGCGAGATCGCCTGCCCGTTCGACGCGATCACGATGGGGCACGACTACGAGCTCTCCGACTACACGCGTGAGGATCTGATCTTCACCAAGGAGATGCTGCTGGCCGAGCCGCTGGAGCGCACACCGCTGCGCAGAGAGGGCGAGTGACGTGATGAGCGCGATCCTCTTCTTCATCGCGGCGATCGGCGTGATCGCGGGGGCGATCGGCGTCGTCACCTTCTCCAATCCCTTCTACAGCGTGCTCTCGCTGGTCGGACACCTGCTCTCGCTGGCCGTGCTGTTCCTGCTGCTGCGCGCGGAATTCGTCGCCGCGGCGCAGGTGGTCGTCTACGCCGGAGCCGTGATGGTGCTCTACGTGTTCGTCGTGGCCTACGTCGGCGGCGAGGAGCAGCCGCTGGACGGGATGCTCACGCGCAGGGCTCGCTCGCGCGGCGCGGACGGACGTCGGCCGACCGCCGCCCTGTTCGCCGGCGCGCTGCTCCTCGAGCTGATGATCGCGCTGCTGGGCAGCGGGCTGAAGGCCGTCGAAGGCGACGGCGCGCCCTATACCCCGGGACCGAAGGCGTTCGGCACGCCCGCCTACATCGGCGAACTGCTGCTGACGCGCTTCCTGCTCGTCTTTGAGGCAGCCTCGCTGCTGCTGTTGATCGCCGCTGTCGGCGGCGTCGTGCTGGCTGGCCGAAACGGGGATGCGAGCCGAAGGCGAGTGTCTCCCGGCTTCGGTGGGCGCGGCGGTCTGGGCGAGGACGAGGAGGACCGCCTGACCCCGCTTGACATCCTGCGCCCGCGCGGCACCGGCACGATGGCCGAGGGCGTCGAAGGGCGGACATCGTGAGCATCGCCTGGTACCTGGCCGTCTCGGCCGTCGTCTTCTGCACGGGGGCGTTCGGCGTGATGACTCGCCGTAACCCGCTGGTCGTGCTGCTGTGCCTGGAGCTGATGCTCAACGGCGCCAACCTGTCGCTGATCGCCTTCTCGCGCATGTGGGGCAACGGCGACGGTCAGATCCTGGCGATCATCGTGATGACGGTCGCCGCCTGCGAGGTCTGCATCGGCCTGGGAATGATCGTGGCGATCCACCGCCGCCGCCTGCCGATCGACGTGGACGAGCTACGGGAGCTACAAGGGTGAGCACAACCACGTTTGGCTGGCTGGTGCTGGCCTTCCCCCTGCTCGGCACGATCGTAATCGGCGCCGGCTTCAAGAAGCTGCCCGGCAAGACCGCCGGCTGGATCGGCACCGCCGCGATCGGGCTCGCCTTCCTGGCCGCGCTCGGCGCTCTGATCTCGCTGCAAAGCCACAGCTCAGATCACCGCCAGCTCGTCTCCTCGCTTTGGAACTACGCGAGCACAGTCGGCATCGACGCGCAGATGTCGATCCTCCTCGATCCGCTGAGCGTGTTCATGATCCTCGTCGTCACCGGGATCTCGACGACGATCCACCTGTACTCGGTCTCCTACATGGACGAGGACGCCGGCGAGAACCGCTTCTTTGCCTACCTGAACTTCTTCGTCTTCTCGATGCTGCTGCTCGTCCTGGCCGGCAACTTCCTGCTGCTGATCGTCGGCTGGGCGTTCGTGGGAGCCGCGTCCTATCTGCTGATCTCCTTCTGGTACCGGCGTAGCACGGCGACGAAAGCCGGAATCAAGGCGTTCGTGATCAACGTCGTCGGCGACGTCGGGCTCGTGCTGGGCACCTACTTCCTTTTCAAGCACACGGGGACGCTGGACTTTCTGAAGGCATTCAAAGCCGCGCCGCACGTCTTCACCAGCGGCGAAGGCGACGTGGTCGCCGGCTGCCTGCTGCTGCTGGTGGGGGCGTTCGCCAAGTCGGCGCAGATCCCGCTGCATACCTGGCTCCCCGACGCGATGGAGGGGCCCACGCCCGTCAGCGCGCTGATCCACGCGGCGACCATGGTGACCGCGGGGGTCTATCTGATCGCGCGCATGCATCCCTTCTTCGAACTGGCGCCCGCCGCCCAGGACGTCGGCGCCGCGATCGGCTGCGCGACGCTCGTGATCGCCGCGACGATCGCGCTGACCCAGACCGACATCAAGCGCGTGATCGCCTATTCGACGATGTCGCAGATCGGCTACATGATCATGGGGGTCTCCGTCGGGGCCTATGCGGCCGGGATGTTCCACCTGATGACCCACGCCTTCTTCAAGGCGCTGCTATTCATGAGCGCCGGCTCGATCATCGGCGCGATGGGCGGCGAACAGTCGCTCGACAGGATGCGCGGCTTTCGCCGGGCGATGCCGTTCACGTTCGCCTGCTTCTTGATCGGCGGCCTGGCGCTGTCGGGCATCCCGCCCTTCTCGGGCTGGTTCTCGAAGGACGACATCCTCGGCTACCTGAACAACCGCGGCGGC
>JBOGXY010000014.1:0-7498 GCA_050696495.1 Solirubrobacteraceae bacterium | reverse complement strand
GGAGAGCGGCCTGTACGTGTGTTCCAGCTCCTCGCGCACGATCAACTACAAGGGGATGCTGATCAGCTACCAGCTGCCCGCGTTCTACACCGACCTGCGCGACGAGCGCGCGAAGAGCGCGATGGCGCTGGTGCACTCGCGCTTCTCGACGCACACGTTCCCGAGCTGGGAGCTCGCGCATCCCTACCGCGTGATCTGCCACAACGGCGAGATCAACACGGTGAAGGGGAACGTCAACTGGATGCGCGCACGCGAGTCCGAGCTGCGGAGCGAGCTGCTGGGCGAGGATCTGGAGAAGATCCTCCCGGTGGTCACGCAGGGCAACTCCGACTCGGCGACGTTCGACAACGTGCTCGAGCTGTTGATGCTCGCCGGCAGGACGCCGGCGCACGCGGTGATGATGATGATCCCCGAGGCCTACCGAAACCGCGAGGACCTGCCCGAGGAGCTGAAGGGCTTCTACGCCTTTCATTCCTGCCTGATGGAGCCGTGGGACGGGCCGGCGTCGGTGGCCTTCACCGACGGTCGCGTCGTCGGGGCGACGCTCGATCGCAACGGTCTGCGTCCCGGCCGCTGGGCGATCACCAAGGACGGCCATGTCGTGCTCGGCTCGGAGATCGGCCTGCTCGACATCCCCGCCGAGCAGATCGAGCGGCTCGGACGCCTGCAGCCCGGCAAGCTGTTCCTGGTCGACCTGCAGGCCGGTTGCGTCGTCGACGACGGCGAGGTCAAGCGTCGCATCTCCACCCAGCAGCCCTACGGCGAGTGGTATGCCCGCAACGCCGTGCGCTTTGACGATCTGCCGCCCTCCGAGCAGGTCACGCTCTCAGATCAACCGCTGCATGCGCGCCAACGCGCGTTCGGCTACAGCCAAGAGGACCTGCGTGTGCTGCTCGAGCCGATGGCCCGAGACGGCGCCGAGCCGATCGGCTCGATGGGTAACGACCTCTCGCTGGCTGTGCTCTCCGATCAGGCGCCGCCGCTCTTTTCCTACTTCAAGCAGCTGTTCGCCCAAGTCACCAACCCGCCGATCGACCCGATCCGTGAGGAAATCGTGATGAGCCTCTCCACCAGCCTCGGCACCGAGCACAACCTCTTCGACGAGACGCCCGAGCACGCACACAAGTTGGAGCTGACCCAGCCGATTCTGCTCAACCGAGAGCTCGAGACGCTGCGCCACATCTCAAGCGACGTCTTCTCCTCGCGCACGCTGGACATCACCTGGCCGATCGCCGAGGGCCCAGAGGGGATGGCGAGCGCGCTTGAGCGCGTATGCGAGCAGGCCCACGAGGCGATCTCGCAGGGCGTGAACATCCTGATCCTCTCCGATCGTCAGCTCAGCGGACGGCGCGCTCCGATTCCCTCGTTGCTAGCGGTCTCCTCCGTCCATCACCACCTCGTGCGCGAGGGTACCCGCCTGCGCGCCGGCATCGTGCTCGAGTCCGGCGAGCCCCGCGAGGTGCACCACTTCGCCACCCTGATCGGCTACGGCGTCTCGGCGATCAACCCGTACGTGATGTTCGAGACCCTGGACGAGCTGGTCGCTCAGGGACGCGTGAGCAAGGCCGGTGAGACCACTGGCACGCCCAACATCCCCCTCTCTCCTGAGGAGGCGGCACAGAACACGGTCAAGGCGATCGGCAAGGGCCTCTTGAAGACGATCTCAAAGATGGGGATCTCGACGATCCAGTCCTATCGCGGCGCGCAGATCTTCGAGGCCGTGGGCTTGGAGCGTGAGCTGATCGATCGTCACTTCACCGGGACCGCCTCGCGCATTGGCGGCATCGGTCTGGACGTGCTCGCTCAGGAGGCGCTGGAGCGCCACGCGCGCGCCTATCCGGCGCCCCACGACGAGCTGTTGCCGGTCGGCGGGGTCTACGCGTGGCGTCGCGACGGCGAGCATCACATGTGGAACCCGGAGACGATCGCGCTGGTCCAGCATGCCGTGCGCTCGGCCAATGGCAATGTCAGGGCGGCGCTCTCAGGCGACGCCGAGGCCCACGAGCAGGTGCGCGAGAGTCCGGCGTTTGCCAAGTACCGCGAGTACGCGGCGGCGGTAAACCAAGACGCCGCTCGCAAGGCCACGCTGCGTGGGCTGCTGCGCGTCGAGGTCGACGGACGCGAGCCGATTGCGCTTGAGCAGGTCGAGCCGGCGAGCGCGATCGTTCGCCGCTTCTGCACCGGCGCGATGAGCCTCGGGTCGATCTCGCGCGAGTCACACGAGACTCTCGCGATCGCGATGAACCGTCTGGGCGGCAAGTCCAACACGGGCGAGGGCGGCGAGGACCCCGCCCGCTTTAGGCCCGACCCCAATGGCGACCGGCGGCGCTCGGCGATCAAGCAGGTGGCATCCGGGCGCTTCGGGGTGACGATCCACTACCTGGTCAACGCCGATGAGCTGCAGATCAAGATGGCCCAGGGCGCAAAGCCCGGAGAGGGCGGTCAGCTGCCCGGGCACAAGGTCGACGCCTACATCGGCTCGATCCGCCACACGACCCCAGGCGTCGGTCTGATCTCGCCGCCGCCACACCACGACATCTATTCGATCGAGGATCTAAAGCAGCTGATCTACGATCTGCGCTGCTCGAACCCTGAGGCGCAGGTGTCGGTGAAGCTCGTCTCCGAGGTTGGTGTGGGCACGGTCGCCGCCGGCGTCTCCAAGGCCAACGCCGATCGTGTGTTGATCGCCGGCCACGACGGCGGCACGGGCGCCTCGCCGCTCTCCTCTATCCAGGCCGCCGGAGTGCCCTGGGAGATCGGGTTGGCCGAGACCCAGCAGACGCTGCTGCTCAACGACCTGCGCTCGCGCATCGTCGTGCAAACCGACGGTCAGCTGAAGACCGGTCGCGACGTGGTGATCGCGGCGATGCTCGGCGCGGACGAGATGGGCTTCTCAACGGCTCCGCTGATCGCGATGGGCTGCATCATGATGCGCGCCTGCCATCTGAACACCTGCCCGGTCGGGATCGCCACTCAAGATCCTGAGTTGCGCAAGCGTTTCAAGGGCACGCCCGAGCACGTCGTCAACTTCTTCTTCTTCGTGGCCGAGGAAGTGCGCGAGATCCTCGCGTCGCTCGGGCTGCGCGACCTCGACGAAGCGATCGGCCGCGTCGACCTGCTCAGCTCCCGCGAGGCGATCGAGCATTGGAAGGCGCGCGGCGTGGACCTGACTCACGTGCTCACGCACATCGAGCTGCCGGAGGGCTCCGCGCGCCACCGCATCCAGCCGCCGCCGGCGGTGCTCGAAGACGCGCTTGACTGGGAGTTGGTGGAGCGCTGTCGAGCGGTGATCGAGACGGGCGGGACGGCGCCCGGGGGCAGCCCCGACGGCGACGCGCACGCCGAGCGTGAGCAGCACGCGCGCGTGGAGATCGAGCTGTCGGTGGGCAACGTCAACCGCTGTGTCGGAGGCATCCTCTCGTCGCACATCGCCCGCGCACGGGGCGCCGAGGGTCTGCCGCCAGACTCGATCCTGGTGCGCTTCAACGGTTCGGCCGGTCAGAGCTTCGGCGGTTGGTTGGCGCCGGGTGTCACCTTCGAGCTGGAGGGCGACACCAACGACTACACCGGCAAGGGCCTCTCCGGCGGTGTGCTCTCGGTGCGTCCGCCACGCGAGGTGGGCGAGCACTTCAAGGCCGAGGAGAACGTGATTATCGGCAACACCGTTCTGTACGGCGCCACGGCCGGCCGTGCCTTCTTCCGGGGCCTTGCCGGCGAGCGCTTCGCCGTGCGCAACTCGGGCGCCTGGACGGTCGTCGAGGGCGTCGGCGACCACGGCTGCGAGTACATGACCGGCGGCCGTGTGGTCGTGCTCGGCGCAACGGGCCGCAACTTCGCGGCGGGCATGAGCGGCGGCATCGCCTACGTTTTGGACGAGGCCGGCGAGTTCCCCGCACGCTGCAACATGGGCATGGTCGGCTTTGAAGAGCTCGCCGAGGCCGATGCGATCGAGCTGCGGGAGATGATCGCCGAGCACGTGCTGCACACCGACTCTCCCGTCGGCCGTTCGGTGCTCGAGCGCTTCGAGTCCCTGCTGAAGGCCGGCGCGTTCGTGAAGGTGATGCCGCACGACTACAAGCGCGTGCTGCTCGAGGAGGCCGACGCCGAAGAGGAGTCGACCGAGGGCGTGCCGGCGTGACCCGTTACCACTCACCTCGTCAACCGACGCCGAAGGCGTCGGTGATCTGATCATGGGCAAGCTGGGAGGCTTTCTGCAGATCGAGCGCCATGGGATCGTCTATCGCGATCCCGCCGAGCGCGCGCACGACTACCAGGAGTTCCTGGTCGAGCGGCCCGTGCCGGAGCTCCAGGAACAAGGCGCCCGCTGCATGGAATGCGGCGTCCCGTTCTGCCACAACGGCTGCCCGCTCGGCAACCTGATCCCCGACTGGAACGACCTCGTCTACCGCGACCGCTGGCCCGAGGCAATCGCGCAGCTGCACGCCACCAACAACGTCCCCGAGTTCACCGGCCGTCTGTGCCCAGCCCCCTGCGAAGCGGCCTGTGTGCTCGAGATCCGCGAGGGCGATGCCGTATCGATCAAGCAGATCGAGCTGGCGATCATCGATCGCGCCTTCCGTGAAGGCTGGGTGCGCCCAGAGCCGCCACGTCACGAGACGGGCCAGTCGGTCGCGGTGATCGGCTCGGGTCCCGCCGGCATGGCCGCCGCGCAGCAGCTGCGCCGCGCCGGCCACGCCGTCACGCTGTTCGAGCGCGACGAGGCGGCGGGTGGCCTGGTGCGCTTCGGCGTGCCGGACTTCAAGATCGAGAAGTGGGTGGTGCAAAGGCGCGTGGAGCAGCTGGTGGCCGAGGGCGTCGAGCTGCGCTGCGGCGTGGACGTCGGCTCGGACGTCTCGGTGCAGGAGCTGCGCGAGCGCTTCGACGCGATCGTGCTTGCGACCGGCTCGCGAGTCCCGCGCGACCTTGGCGTGCCCGGTCGCGATCTGGGCGGGATCCACTTCGCGATGGACTATCTGTACGGCCGCAACCGCTGGGTGGCGGGCGAGTATGGCCCGGCGCCGAGCGTCGCTCCGCCAGCGTGTGGCGATCCGATCAGCGCCGCAGGCAAGCACGTCGTCGTGATCGGCGGGGGAGACACCGGCGCCGATTGCGTCGGCAACTCGCTGCGCGAGGGCGCCGCCTCGATCGTGCAGTTGGAGCTGCTGCCCGAGCCGCCCGAGCACCGGCCCGACGAGCGCACCCCCTGGCCCGAGTGGCCGCAGAAGTACCGCCTCTCCTACGCGATGGAGGAGGCCCGCAACGCCGGTCTTGGCGAGCAGGACTACTCGGTCACCACCACGCACTTCTCCGGTGACGAGGCCGGCAATGTCGCGGCTCTGCACATCGCCCAGGCCGAGCCGGCCCCGCCGTTCTCGGCGGTTCCCGGCTCAGAGCGCGAGCTGCCCGCCCAGCTGGTGCTGCTGGCGATGGGCTTCCTTCACCCCGAGCAGCCGCTGCTCGATCAGCTCGGCGTCGAGAAGGACCCGCGCGGCAACGTCAAGGCGGTCTCGCCATATACGACGTCGGTTGATGGCGTGTTCGCGGCCGGCGACGCCCGCCGCGGCCAGTCGCTGATCGTATGGGCGATCAACGAGGGCCGCCAGTGCGCGCGAATGGTGGATCGGTATCTGGCAGGCCTTCGCAATGGCGCGGCCGAGCGTGCGCTGCACGAGGACGAGGCCCTCGCCGGCCACGCCGACGCCGACGAAGGCCCGGAGGGCCCGCCGCAGCACGTCGGCCCGGGCGTGCCGGCCGAGCAGCCGTAGGCGGCCGGTTTTCGGCTCAGGGAGCCATCATCTCGTCGAAGTGACGGATGAAGGAGGCGATGCCCGCTGCCAGCATCAGGATTGGGGCGATCCACACAGGCATGCCAAGTGCGGTCTCAAGCGAGCGGATGGTCACACTCCTGTTCGGTCAGGCACCCATGAACTCGTCGAAGTGTCGGATGAAGATGACCAAGGAACAGATGAACATGACGAGCACCAGAGCCCAAAGCGGTGCACCAAGGATCATGAGGCCGTTGAAGGCCACACCAAAGATCACCGAGATGGCGAAGTCGTAGCGGTCGAAGATTTCGAAGCCGGTCATGTTGCGACTTTAGCAATGAAGACAATAAGCATCAATGCGCCGAAGCTCGTACCCGCAAGCAGGCCCACGCCGAGCCCTGAGTTGATCCGCCGGGACAAGGACTCTTGACGGCTGGGGATGAAGAGGGCCACGGCAGCGGGCAAGCCTGAAAAGAAGACGGTGAAGCCGCCGAGCATGGCGGCCCACGCGAGCAGCCCGTTGACGATGCTGGTCGCTAGGCTGGGATCGGTCTCGCAGAAGACGCGGATGGTGGCGATGGGGGGCATTGCTTCGACCTTACGCGGCTGGTGAGACGAAACTCTCGCACTCGCGACGCGAGTGCCAGGCAGTAGACTGGCCGCGTGGCCAGTTCTTCTCAGAACGGATCGGCGCCGGCGGTCACGCTCCCGCGTGCGTGCATCATCGGCGCGGGGTCTTCGGGGATCGCGGCGGCCAAGGCGCTGCTCGACCGCGGGGTTCCGTTCGACTGCTTCGAGTGCTCAGACCAGGTGGGGGGGAACTGGGTGTTCGGCAATCGCAACGGGATGTCGGCCGCCTACCGCGACCTGTTCATCAACGTCTCGCGCGAGCGGATGGCCTACGCGGACTTTCCGATGCCCGAGTCCTATCCGGACTTCCCCCACCACACGCACATCAAGGAGTATTTCGACAACTACGTCGATCACTTCGGCCTGCGCGAGCACATCACCTTCGAGACCGGTGTCGAGCACGCCACGCGGCGCGAGGACGGGGTGTGGGAGGTGAGGATCGAGCATGGTGGCGACGGAGGGACCGAGACACGCGAATACGACGCGCTGCTGGTCGCCAACGGGCACCACTGGGACGCGCGCTGGCCCGAACCGGCCTTCCAAGGTGCGGACACTTTCGCCGGGACCCAGCTGCACGCCCACTCCTACGTCGATAACTCGATCTTCGCCGGCAAGGACGTGGTCGTGCTCGGCATGGGCAACTCGGCGATGGACATCGCCGTCGAGTCCTCCTACGTCGCGGCCAACACCTATCTGTCGGCCCGCAAAGGCGCCTGGATCATCCCCAAGTACGTGTTCGGCAAGCCGCTCGACCAGCTCCCCAACGATCCGCGCGTCCCATTCGCTATCCGACAGCGGGTGATCCACCAAACGATCAAGACGCTCACCGGACCGCCCGAGCGCTACGGGCTGCCGAAGCCCGACCACAAGTTCGGGGAAGCCCACCCGACCGTTTCCGGGCGCATCCTAGACCGCATCTCCCACGGCACGATCACACCCAAGCCGAACATCGAACGCCTCGAAGGCGAACGGGTGCGATTCATCGACGGCTCAGACGTGCACGCCGAGGTGATCGTCTACTGCACCGGCTACAAGATCTCCTTCCCGTTCTTCCACGAGGGCTTCCTGGCCGCGCCGGAGAACCACATCGAGCTGTTCCGCCG
>JBOGXY010000013.1:0-19713 GCA_050696495.1 Solirubrobacteraceae bacterium | reverse complement strand
GTGTCGTTCGTGATCACGACCGTCGGCGAAGACGCCGACCGCGCGGTCACACGGCTTAGAGTGGAACCGCTGATCGGGACCGCCGAAGCGAAGGTCACGGCCGAAGGCCACGACGACGGGCAGCTGTCGGTGTCGCTTGCCAACCTCGGCAACGAGCTCACCAGCGGCACGACGACGATCGTGGACAAGGTCCCGGCGGGCCTGAGCGTCGCGTCGGTCATCGCCTTCTCCGGTCAGCGGCAAGGGGAAGGCACCGCCATCGAAGGAGAATTCGGCCCCGTGTCGTGTTCGGTCTCGGGACGGGTTGTGACGTGCACGTATTCCGGCGGTCTGCCGGCCTACGAACAGATCGAACTGCAGCTCGGCGTGGTCGTCGAAGAAAACGCCGTCTCCGGGGAAAACGAAGTCTCCGTCTCCGGCGGCGGCGCACCGAGCGTGTCGAGCAGGTCGCCGGTGTCGATCGGCGAAGGTCCGACGCCGTTCGCGGTCGAACGCTATGAACTGGGTTTGGAAGAACAGGGTGGCGCGCTCGACACGCAGGCGGGCTCGCATCCGTACCAGTTCACGACGACGCTCGCTTTCAACAGTGTTCACACGGTGACCGGGATGCAGCCGGCGGAGTTGCCGAAGGATCTCTCCTTCGCCCTGCCGCCCGGTCTGGTCGGCAACCCGACGCCGTTCCCGCAGTGCCCGATGGCGCGCTTTCTGGCCCGCATCGAAGGAGGCGCGGACAACGAATGCCCGCCGGACACGGTAGTCGGGGTCGCGAGGATAACCATCAACGAACCGGTGGCGCTGAAATTCGACGAGTTCACCGTGCCGCTGTTCAACCTGGAACCGCAGGAAGGCGAGCCGGCGCGCTTCGGCTTCCTCGCGCAGTTCACACCGGTGACGATCGACACGTCCGTGCGCACCGGTAGCGACTACGGTGTGACCGCGACCGTCAGCAACATCACGCAGACGATCGGGTTTATCAAGAACGAAGTGACGTTCTGGGGCGTGCCCGGCGATCCGAGCCACGACGCGCAGCGCTCGTGGGGATGCCTGGAAGCGGCGCGCAACGTACCGCTGCCGACGCTGCCCTGCAAGCCGCTGGAAGAGCTGTCGCCGCCACCCCTGCTGACGTTGCCGACGTCCTGCACGGGGTCGCTTCAGAGCACCGTGACGGCCGATTCGTGGGCGACCCGCGAACCGCGCTCCTATGGGCTGACCGAGCCGATGCAGGCGCTGGATGGGTGCAACCGTCTCCCGTTCGCGCCGCAGATCAGCGTCGCTCCGGACGGCAAGGCGGGCAGCACACCGACCGGGCTGACCGTCGGCATTCACGTGCCCCAGGACCAGCAGCTGAACCCGACCGGCCTTGCGGAGGCAAACGTCAAGGACACGACCGTCGCGCTGCCTGCCGGTGTCGCGCTCAGTCCCGCGGCGTCGGATGGGCTGGCGGCGTGTGGCGATGTGGCCGAACCGGGGCGTCCGGAAGGCCAGATAGGCCTGCATGCCGACAGCGCGCCCGCGTGTCCGGAAGCGTCGAAGGTCGGGACGGTTGAAATACACACGCCGCTGTTGCCGCGTCCGCTGAAGGGCGAGGCATATTTGGCGGCTCAGCAGGCTAACCCGTTCGGGAGTCTGCTGGCGCTGTACGTGGTCGCCGAAGACCCGGTGTCCGGGACGCTGGTCAAGCTCGCCGGCGAAGTCAAACCGGACCCTGTGACCGGCCAGATAGTCTCGACGTTCAAGGAAACGCCGCAACTCCCGTTCGAAGACTTCGAACTCCATTTCTTCGGTGGCGACAGGGCGCCCCTCTCCACGCCTGCTCATTGTGGGGCTTACACGACGACAGCGTCGATAGCGCCGTGGTCGGGTAACGCGCCCGCCGACTCGAACTCGACGTTTGACATCGCGACCGGACCGAACAACACGCCTTGTCCGGGTGCGAGCTTGCCGTTCGCTCCGTCGTTGACGGGCGGCACCACGAGTGTGCAGGCGGGTGGTTTGTCGCCGTTTACGATGACTATGAGCCGCGAAGACGGACAACAGTCCTTGCAGGCGATCAGCCTGCACATGCCACCCGGCCTCTCGGGCCTGTTGACCGGCGTCGAACTGTGTCCCGAACCGCAAGCCAACCAAGGCACGTGTGGGCCGAACAGTCAGATCGGCGAAACGATCGTCTCGGTCGGGTTGGGTGGCGACCCGTTCAGCGTGAAGGGCGGCAAGGTCTATCTGACGGGCCCGTATGAGGGCGCTCCGTTTGGCCTATCGATCGTCAACCCAGCCAAGGCCGGACCATTCGACCTTGAGAGCACGCCTGCCAACCATCCGGCGTGCGATTGTCTGGTGGTACGCGCGAAGATCAATGTCGATCCGATCACCGCGCAGCTGACCGTCACGAGCGACAGCACGGGTCCGCACAGCATCCCGACGATGCTGGAAGGCATACCGCTGCAGATCAAGCACGTGAACGTCACGATCGACCGTCCGGGCTTCACGTTCAACCCGACCGACTGCGAACCGCTGCAGATCGGCGGAAGCCTCTCAAGCGACCAGGGCGCGATCTCCTCGCTGGCGGTGCCCTTCCAGGTCACCAACTGCGCGGCACTCGCCTTCAAACCGGGCTTCAAAGTCTCAACGACCGGGAAAACGTCGCGCGCGAGGGGCGCCAGCCTGCACGTCAAGCTGACCTATCCCAAAGCACCGTTCGGGTCACAAGCGAACATTAAGAGCGTCAAGGTCGACCTGCCAAAGCAACTACCGTCGAACCTGAAGACATTGCAGAAGGCCTGTCCACACCAAACATTCGAAGCGAACCCCGCGGCCTGTCCACTGGAATCCAGGGTCGGGGAAGCCAAAGCAACCACGCCACTATTGCCGGTACCGCTCACCGGACCCGCCTATTTCGTCAGCTACGGTGGCGCGAAGTTCCCAGAACTCGTGATCGTCCTCTCCGGCTACGGCGTCACGCTGGACCTACACGGCGAAACATTCATCAACAAAAACAACGTCACCTCGAGCACCTTCCACACCGTCCCCGACGCGCCGGTGGGCAGCTTCGAACTGACGCTCCCACAAGGCAAATACTCAGCACTCGCCGCACCAACACCTCTCTGCGGCAAGAAACTGGTCATGCCAACCCTCTTCACGGCCCAAAACGGCGCCACCATCAAACAAAACACACCAATCACCGTCAGCAACTGCCCGAAGGCCAAGCACAAGAAAGCAAGGAAGGCCGGTCACCGCAGACGAGGCGCCAAGCGACATTAACCCGACACCGGGCGCCCACCGGGCCAGCCGTCTGCGCGTCAGACCGCGGACAGGCGCTGTTCGTGCTCTTGCTGCGCCCGAGAGATCAGCTCGCGCACCTCGTCCTCGCGCCCCTCGCGCAGCAGCGCGACCGGGTCGGGATCGCCGTTCACGATCCCCTCGAAGAACCGCTTACGGTCCTGATAGGTGGGCAGCGTGCCCTTCGCCCACCCGCGCGCGTCGTTGAGCAGGATCGCCAGCTGCGCGTAGGGCTCGCCGAACTGCGCTGAGATCTCGCGCTTCATGCGCTTGGCCAGCGCCGGCGAGGCGCCCGCGGTGGAGATCGCGATCGCAAGCGGACCGGTGCGCACGATCGCCGGCAGGATGAAGTTGCACAGCGGCGGCACGTCCACCACGTTGACGAGCATCGCCCGCCGCTCGGCGTCGTCATAGACGGCGATGTTCACGTCGGTGTCGTTCGTGGCGGCGATCGCCATGAACACCCCCTCCAGGTCGCTTGCGCCCGCGTACGCACGCCGCTCCCAGCGGATCGATCCCTCGGCGGCGTAGCGCTCGAGCGCCGGCTCGGCCGCGGGCGCGATCAGCGTCACCGCGCCGTCGCAGGCGAGCAGCCCCTCGACCTTCTCAAGCCCGATCTCGCCGCCGCCGACGACCACGCAACGTCTGTCCTTCAGCTTCAGGCAGGCGATGTAGAACGGCGTGTCGAGCATGTCGCGCACACAGCTCTGATCGCAGATCCCCTTGCGGAGCTGGCACACGCACTCCTTACCTGCATAGGCCTGGGCGGGCATGCCTACAGGTTAGGACCCCGGCGGACCGTGCGCCCGCGCGGGCGCTTAGGGGGTGTCATCGCCGCGCCAGCGCCCGCGCCCCTACCCGCGCCAGCGACAGCGCGCCCTCGCGCCAGGCGCGCTCGCGGTCTGCCTCGCGGGTGGAGCGCAGCTTGGCGGCGGCCCGTGCCGCCTGCGCCGCCAACTCGTCGTAGGGGCCCCACCACAGGCCGCGCGAACCCGAGAGCTCCGAGGCGATCAGCTTCTCCTGCGCGCACGCCCGCAGTCCCGCTTCGCCGAGCGTGCGCCCCAGCCCGCTGCCGGCCGCCGCCCCCCACGGCCCGCGCGCGATCATCGGCCCGGGCAGGTGGTCGTTGACCCACACCATCCCGGCGTCGATCAGCCGCGCTATCCGCAGCGCCCGGTAGCGATCGGCGCTCCAAACCGACGCGCCCAGCCCGAACTGCGAGTCGTTGGCCAGTGCGATCGCCTGTGAGACCGACTGAAAGCTCATCACCGCCAGCACCGGCCCGCCGATCTGCTCGCGCATGATGCGCATCTCGTGCGTGACGCCGGTGAGGACGGCCGGTGCGTACAGACACTTTTCGGAGTGGTCATCTCCCGCATCGGGCGCAGGGTCCACCTTTGCGCGCAAAGCCCCCGTTGCAGCATTCGCAACGGCCCCCTCTGCACTCAACGGTCCACCGCAACGAAGCGTCGCTCCCTGCTTCACGGCCTCGCGCACAAGCTCGTCCACGTGCGCGGCGCGGCGCACCGAGGAGAGCGGGCCGATCTGAACCCGCGGGTCGGCATTCGGGTCGCCCACACGCATCGCACGCGCCCGCGCGACCGTCGCGGCCACGAAACGCTCGTGGACCTCCGGAGCGACATACACGCGCTCGAGCGAACCGCGTGCCTGCCCTGCCGCGGCACAACCGGCCCACAGCGCGGCGGCTGCCGCCCGCTCCACATTGGCGTCGGCGAGCACGATCATCGCGTCCTTGCCGCCGAGCTCGACGCTCACCTCGACCTCGCGGGCCACGCACGCCTGCGCGACCTCGCGCCCGACCGCCGGCGAGCCGGTGAACAGCAGCTTGCCGATCGGCGCGCGCGCCAGCTCCAGCCCCGCCTCGGCGCCGCCGTCGAGGATTCGCACGAGGCCCTCGGGCAAACCCGCGCGCGCACACACACGAGCGATCCTCCGCGCCGACTCGCCCGCCCGCACCGCCGGCTTGAAGACGACGCCGTTGCCGGCCAGCAGCGCGCCCGCGATCTGGCCGAGCGGTTGTGCGAACGGCGCGCTGCCGGCGCCGATCACCCCGATCACGCCGTAGGGCTCATAGGCGACGCGCGCGCGCTTGGTCGGCGCCAACGAGCGGTGCACGCCCACCCTGCGTGCGTCGAGCACGGCGGCGCCGTCGCGGCCGATCCACTTTAGCGCGTCGATCGCCGCCAGCAGCTCCAAAACCGCTACCTCGGTGCGTGGGCGCTGTTGCTCGGCGGCGATCGCCTCGCGCAGCTCGTCGAGCTCGTCGATCACCGCCTGAGCCATGCCCAGCATGTAGCGGGCGCGATCTTGCACGCGCAGCAGCGCCCACAGCGGCTGCACCTTTGCAACCTCTGCGACGAGCTCAGCGGCTGCGCCGGCAGTCGCCGCTACGGGTGGTGTTGTCGTATTCGACGCGTCCAGGCTCATTTGAATGCTTCAAGTTTCATGAAGGGTTGCCGACAAGTTCTGTCGAATCATGTACTTAGTGGCACACATTACGAGACGCGCCTGGCCGCGGGGAGGGGGAAGGGCACGTGCATAAGACCTCGAGGAGGCTGGGTAAGACGCTGCTTGCGGCGTCCCTGTCGCTTGCTCTGACAGTTGCGGTAGCCGCCTGTGGCAGCTCCACGACATCCACGAGCGGCGGCAAAACCGGCGGCACCGTCACGGTGCTGATGGGCACACCGCCCGATTCGCTGGACCCCGGTCTCGGCGCCACCACCCAGTCCTACGAGGCGACCTGGATCGCCTACACGGGCCTGGTCACCTACGCACACGCCTCCGGAGAAGCCGGCACCAAGCTGATAGCCGGTGTCGCCGAAGCGCTGCCCGCCGTCTCAAACGGCGGAAAGACCTACACCTTCAAGCTGCGCAAGGGCCTCGTCTACTCCAACGGCACCGCAGTGAAGGCCTCTGACTTCGCGCACACGATCGAACGCACGATCAAGCTCGGCTGGGGCAATAAGAGCTTGATGACCGAACACATCGTCGGCGGCGAAGCCTTTGACGCGGGCAAGGCGAAGTCGATCGCCGGCATCCACACCGACGACGCCACCGGCACGATCACGATCGATCTGACCGAACCCTACGGCCCGTTTTTGAACGTGCTCGCGTTCCCGGCCGCGGGCCTCGTGCCGGCCTCGACGCCGATGCACGCGACCCCCAACGAACCGCCGCCTGGCATCGGCCCTTACGAGATCGTGCACGTCGTCCCCAACAAGTCCTTCTCGCTGCTGCGCAACCCGCACTTCACGGCCTCGACGATTCCCGGCGTTCCGGCCGGCAAGGCCGACATCGGCGTGCAGGTGCTCGCCAACAACCAGACCGAGGCCGAGCAGGTGCTCTCAAACCAGGCCGACGTGTTCGACTACAACGACACGATCCCGCCGACGCTGCTTGCCCAGGTGCAGTCCCAAGCCTCAGATCGCTACGCCAAGGAGTCGACGGTCTCGGGCGAGTACTTCTTCCTGAACGTCAAAGAAAAGCCGTTCTCCAGCGCCAAGGTGCGCGAAGCCGTCAACTACGCGCTCGACCGTCGCGCCCTGCAACGCCTGGACAGCGGCATGCTCGAACCGGCCTGCTTCTTCCTGCCGACGGGTATGCCGGGTCATCCCAGCGCGCCTTGCCCCTATGGCGAACCGAACTCGGAAGTCTCCGCCGCGAACTTCGCCAAGGCAAAGGAACTGGTCAAGCAGTCCGGTATGGCCGGAACGTCGGTGACGGTATGGGGCGGCTCGCGCGCTCCCCATAAGGAATTCGTCGACTACTACGCGGGTCTGCTGAACGAAATCGGCTTGAAAGCGAGCGTCAAGATCGTCGCCGACGCGCAGTACTACGCGACGATCGGCAACACCGCCAATCACCCGCAGACAGGGTGGCTGTCCTGGAGCCAGGACTTCCCCAACCCGATCGACTTCTACCAGCTGCTCGACGCGAAATCGATCATCCCCAACGAAAACCACAATCTCTCGCAGGTCGACGATCCGCACATCCAGTCCGAAATCGCGGCGCTCGGCCCGGTGCCCTCCTCACAGCTGCCCTCGATCGCGGGTCGCTGGCAGGCGCTTGACCTGTACACGGCCCAGCACGCCTACATGGCGCCGTTCGGCTATGACGAGGCGCCGAAGCTCTTCTCGGACAAGGTCAACTTTGCCGCCGCGGTGTTCCATCCGGTGTACGGCAACGACTGGAGCACGCTCGAGCTGAAGTAAGACGGCTCGGCTGCCCGCGTGCGCGCCTAAAGTCGGTGTGCGCGCGGGGTCGATGACAGTCCCATGAGGCAGGTCCCATGAGGCAGGTCCCATGAGGCTGCTCGCCCACAACCGCTGGGCGCTGGCGTTTGGCGCGCTGTTCGTGGCGATCGTCGTGCTGTGCCTGCTGGCGCCGCTCTACGCCACGAACATCGCCCACACCGGGCCGAACACCAACCACATCACCGAGACGATCGCCGTCGAGGGCAAACAGGTGGATGTCGTCTCGCCTACCGGTGTGCCGATCGGTCCGACCTGGAAAGGGCGGTTCTTCCTCGGCGCGGACTCAAATGGGCGCGACGTCGCCGTGCGGCTGCTCTACGGCGGGCGCAATTCCCTCCAGGTCGCCGCGATCGCGACGCTGCTGACGATGCTGCTGGCGATCGCGCTGGGCACGCTCGCGGGCTACGCGCGCGGACCGCTCGATGCGGTGCTCTCGCGCATCTTCGACATCGTCTGGGCCTACCCGGCGGTGCTGCTGGGCGTCGCGCTCGGCGTGGCGCTGGCGGTCGGCGGCGTCGACCTCGGTCTGTTCACGCTGCACAGCGGCTCGCTGCTGATCCCCGCTTTCGTGATCGGCGTCGTCTTCTTCCCCTATGTGGCCAAGCCGCTGCGCGCGCAGGCGCTGTCGCTCAGAGAGCGCGAGTTCGTCGACGCCGCGCGCGTGGAAGGCCGCGGCCCGCTGCGGATCATGGCAAGCGAAATCGTCCCCAACCTCGCCTCCACGATCGTCGTGTTCGTGCCGCTGATCGTCGCCAACGCGATCCTGCTGGAGGCCGGGCTCTCCTACCTGGGCGCCGGCGTGCAGGACCCCAATCCCTCCTGGGGCACGATGATCGCCGACGGCATCCGCCTGATCCCCGGCGCCATCCATCTCGTGCTCGTCCCAGGCATCTTGCTTGTCCTGACCGTCCTCTCGATCAATGTGTTCGCCGACGGCGTGCGCGACGTGCTCGACCCGAAGGCAACGCTTCGAGGCAGGCTGTAGATGGCAAGCGTCCCCGCTCCCACGCGACTGCCGCTCGGCGCGCTTCCGATCGTGCGCTCGCCGCTTGCGCGCTTCATCGCGCGGCGGCTCATCTCGCTTATCGCCGTGCTGTTCACGATCACCGTGCTGACCTTCCTGATCTTCCAGGCGATCCCCGGCGGCGACCCTGCCGTGCGCATGGCCGGGCGGCTGGCCACGCCGCAGCAGGTAAAGGACGTGCGCGTGCAGTGGGGCTTCGACAAGCCGATCTACGTCCAGTACGAGCGCACGATCGAAAAGATCCTCGACGGCAGCGTCATCTCCTACTCGCAGCAGACGGGTGTGGAGCAGGAAATCGTTCGCGACCTGCCGCCGACGATCTCGCTGGCGCTCGGCGCCGGCGTGCTGTGGCTCATCTTCGGCGTCCTGTTTGGCCTGGCAAGCGCCGTGCGCGCCGGCGGTTGGCTCGACCGGCTGCTGAGCGCGCTCGCGCTGAGCGGGATCTCGATGCCCGTCTTCTTCCTCGGCGCGATCATGCTCTATTGGCTGGGCTACAAGTGGGGCGTGCTGCCGCTCGGCGGCTACGTCCCCCTCACGCAGGACCCGTGGGGCTGGTTCACGCACATGCTGATGCCGTGGGTTGCCCTGTCGGTCGTCTCGATCGGCGTGTACTCGCGCGTGCTGCGCGCCAACCTGCTCGACGTCATGAGCGAGGACTACGTGCGCACCGCCCGCGCCAAGGGCCTCTCCGAGCGCCGTGTCCTGGCCCGCCACGTGCTGCGCAACTCGCTTGCTCCAATCGCCACGCTGTGGGGTCTGGATTTCGCCTGGGTGATCGGCGGCGGCGCGATCCTCGTGGAGTCCGTGTTCGATCTCGGCGGCGTCGGTCAGTACGCGGCCGAGTCGATCGGGCGCCTGGACGTGCCGGCGGTGATGGTGGTCACGATGCTGGTCGCCTTTGCCGTGGTCGTGATCGGCGCGATCGTCGATGTCCTCTATGCGCTGCTCGATCCGCGGGTGAGGCTGTCGTGATCGGCTCGGACTCGCGCGCCGAGGGGGCCGTGCACAACTTCCGCACGCTCGACGAGGCGACCGTGGAGCGTCGCGGGCCCGCGGCGGCGGTTGGCCCGCTACTCGACGTGAGCGATCTGCGCGTGTCCTTCGCCGGCGGATCCGATGCCCGCCCGCCCGTGCAAGCGGTGGACGGCGTGACCTTCCAACTGAATCGCGGCGAGGTGCTGGCGATCGTCGGCGAGTCCGGCTCGGGCAAGTCGGTCTGCGCGATGACGCTGATGGGCCTCACGCGCGACCCTAGCACGACCGTAAGCGGCAGCGCGCGACTGGCCGGCGAGGAGCTGATCGGCATGAGCGACGCGCGTCTGCGCCGCCTGCGCGGCAGGCGCATGGCGATGATCTTCCAGGACCCGCAGTCATCGCTGAACCCCGTGCACCGCGTCGGCGATCAGATCGCCGAGCAGATCCGCGCCCACGAACCGCTGGTCTCAAAAGAGCAGGCGCTGCGCCGCGCCGGCGAGCTGATGGAGCGCGTGGGCATACCTCGCGCTAAGGAGCGGGTGCGCGCCTATCCGCACGAGCTCTCCGGCGGCATGCGCCAGCGCGTGATGATCGCGATGGCGCTGTCCCTGGGCGCGCCGCTGCTGCTGGCCGACGAGCCGACGACGGCGCTGGACGTGACGGTGCAGGCGCAGATCCTCGCCGAGCTGAGGCAGCTGCGCGAGCAGGAGGATCTCGCCATCGCGCTGATAACCCACGACTTCGCCGTCGTCGCGGAGATCGCCGATCGCATCGCCGTGATGCAGGACGGGCGGATCGTCGAGCAGGGCACGGCCGCTGAGATCTTCGACGCTCCCGCCGAGCCCTACACGCGCCGGCTGCTCGACGCGCTCGTGCCGGTCCCGCGCCGGACGCGCCAACAGGCGAACGCGCCGTCCCTGCTCGCCGTCGAGGACCTGCGCGTCCAGTACCGCTTGCAGCGCCGTCGCTCGGCGCCCGTTCAAGCGCTCGACGGTGTGTCGCTGACCCTCGCCGCCGGCGAGACACTGGCGATCGTCGGCGAGTCCGGTTGCGGCAAGACGACGCTGTTGCGTTCGATCGCCGGCTTGGTCAAGCCGAGCGAAGGGACGATCCGCTTCGAGGGGAAGCTCGGCATGGTCTTCCAGGATCCGCAGGCGTCCCTCAATCCCCGTCGTCGCGTGGGCAAGACACTCGAACGCTCTGTACGTCTCGCGGCGCGCTCCTCCGACGGGCGCGGCGCGGACGCGGATCTCGAGGCGCGGACGACCCGTCTGCTCGAGCGCGTCGAGCTCGACCCGTCGCTCGCGGCTCGCTTTCCGCACGAGCTCTCCGGCGGTCAGCGCCAGCGCATCGGCATCGCCCGCGCTCTGGCGGGCTCCCCCCAACTTGTCTTGCTCGACGAGCCGGTCTCCTCGCTGGACGCGTCGCTGCGCCGCGGCGTGATCGAGCTGCTCGACGAGCTGCAGGCCGAGCTCGGCTGCGCATACATCGTCGTCTCCCACGATCTTGGCGCCGTGGAAGCGGCGGCCGATCGGATCGCCGTCATGCACGCCGGCGAGATCGTGGAGCTGGGTCGCGCCGCCGACGTGCTTGAGCGGCCACAGCATCCGTACACGCGTGAGCTGCTCGCGGCGCGTCCGGCCCTGCCCGATCGCGTACCCTCGACGGCGTGGGCGGACAGGGAGAACTAGCGGCAGAGGCCACGGCGCTGCTGCAGCGCCTGATCCGCTTCGACACAGTCAACCCGCCCGGCGCCGAGCGTCCCGCGATCGAGCACCTGCGCGACCTGCTCGCGGACGCGGGCTTTGAGTGCGAGCTGTTGGCCGCCGAGCCCGAGCGGCCGAACCTGGTGGCGCGGCTGCGTGCCAAAGACGGCGCGGGCGCCGACGGGCCGACCCTCTGCTACCTGGGGCACGTGGACACCGTGCTCGCCGACGCCGGCGAGTGGACGCACGATCCGTGGTCGGGCGAGATCGCCGACGGGTTCCTCTGGGGGCGCGGGGCGCTTGACATGAAGTCGCAGGTCGCCGCCGAGGTCGCCGCCGCCGTCGCCCTCGCGCGCTCAGGGTGGCGCCCCGCGCGGGGAGAGCTGTTGATCGTCGCCGTCGTCGACGAGGAGACCGGCGGCGAGCTGGGGGCCAGGTGGCTTTGCGAGAACCACCCAGAGAGGGTGCGCTGCGACATGCTCGTCAACGAGGGCGGGGGAGCGCACTTCGAGCTCGACGGGCGGCGTTGCTACCCGGTCTGCTACGCGGAGAAGGGGGTGTTTCGTTTCACCGTCACGACGACGGGGGCAGCCGGACACGCCTCGATGCCGCAGCTTGGCGAGAACGCGCTGCTGAAGCTGGCGCCGGTGCTGGAGCGCTTCGCCGCCCACCGGCCCGAGCCGTCCGGCGTCACCTTCGCGCCGACGATGGCGTCGGCCTCGGAGAAGATCAACGTGATTCCCTCGCGCGCCGAGCTGCGCGTCGACTGCCGCGTGCCCCCGGGGCTGGGCGAGACCGAGGCGCGCGCGGCGATCGACCGGGTGCTGGGCGGGATCGACGGGCTGCAGATCGACTTCACCGAGCGGATCGCCGGCAACGGCTCACCGCTCGATTCGCCGCTGATGGACGCCCTCGTCGGGTGGGTCGCAGAGCGCGATCCCGGGGGGGACGCCGTGCCGGCGATCTTCCCCGGCTTCACCGATTCTCACCACTTTCGCGCCGCCTTCCCCGACTGCGTCGCCTACGGCTTCTTTCCCCACCGACACCAGTCGCTGCTTGAAACCCAGGCCCTCATGCACGCGCCAGACGAGCGCATCGACGTGCGCGATCTGGCGCTTGCTGCGCGGTGCTACCGCGACCTGGCTTTGCGTCTGCTCGGCTGATAGCGCATAATGGGCAATCGGAGCCAAGGATGGTGACACTCGCAACCTCATTCGTGCAGGACATCCAGGAATGGGCCTACCAGTGGTCCAGCGTCGTGATGATCCTGTTCTTCGCGGCGCTCCTCTACCTGATGTGGCGCACGCTGAAAGTGATGCCGCGGGTAAAGCCGCAGCAGATCAAGCCCGACTCCTCACAGTCGGTCGCTTGGGATGACATCGCGGGCGTTGATGAGGCCAAGGCCGAGCTGCAGGAGATCGTCGAGTTCCTGCGCGATCCCAAACAGTTCCAGAAGCTGGGGGCGAAGGTGCCCAAGGGGATCCTGCTGCACGGGCCCCCGGGCACGGGCAAGACGCTGCTTGCCAAGGCCGTCGCGCACGAGTCAGGCGCGCAGTTCTTCGCTCAGTCCGCGGCCGCTTTCGTTGAGATGTTCGCGGGGCTCGGGGCGGCGCGCATCCGGCGGCTGTTCGCTATCGCGCGCAAGCACGAACCGGCGATCATCTTCATCGACGAGCTCGACGCCGTCGGCGGACGCCGCGGAAACGACATGTCCGGGGAGAAGGACCAGACGCTCAACCAGCTGCTGGTCGAGATGGACGGCTTTGCCACGACCGGCCGGTTGGTCGTGATCGCCGCTTCCAATCTGCTGGAGAAGCTCGACCCGGCGCTGCTGCGACCGGGGCGCTTCGATCGCCAGATCTTCGTCACGCCACCTGACGTGAAGGGGCGCCGCGGCGTGCTCAGGGTGCACACTCGCGACAAGCCGCTGCAGGACGTCGACCTTGGGCTGGTGGCGGCGCAGACGAGCGGGCTGACCGGCGCGGACCTGGCCAACATCTGTAACGAGGCGGCGATCTTCGCGGCCCGCCGTCACGCAAGCAAGATCACCGGCATGGACTTCGACCAGGCGCTCGAGCGCGTGATCGCCGGGGTGCAGTCCCACCGCGTGCTCAACGCCCACGAGAAGCGGGTCGTCGCCTTCCATGAGGCCGGGCACGCGCTGTGCGGCGAGCTGCTGCCATCGGTCGATCGCGTGCACCGCATTTCGATCGTCCCGCGCGGGCGCGCGCTTGGCTACACGCTCAACCTGCCGGCCGAGGACCGCTACCTGAAGACGCGCGAGGAGCTGCTGGATTACATGACCGTCCTGCTGGGCGGGCGCGTGGCCGAGCAGATCGTCTTCGGCGCGATCACGACAGGCGCATCCGACGACCTCAAGCGCGTTGCCGACATCGCCCATTCGATGGTGCACGACTACGCGATGGGCTCGGCGGGCGTCGGTCGCACGCCGGACGGAGGCGTGCAGCTCTCAGAGACGACGCTGCGCCTGCGCGACGAGGAGCGTCGCGAGCTGATCGAGGAGGCGCGCCGCGCCGCGCGGCGGCTGATCGTCGCGCACCGTGTCCAGCTCGACGCGCTCGCCGGCGAGCTGCTGGAGAACGAGGCGCTTGACCGCGAGGCGATTGAGCGGATCATGGCCGGCGTGCCGCGCCTGGAGCGCAAGCCGGGGGTCGGTCTGCGCGTCCTCGCCGCCGCTGTGCCGCAAGACTCGTAGACTTCCCCGCAGTGTTCACACGCATCGATCACATCGGCGTCGCCGTGCAGGACATCGAGGACTCGCTGGCGCTCTACCGGGACGCCTTCGCGATGGATGTCGCGCACCGGGAGATCGTGGAGGATCAGGGGGTTGAGGCCGTGCTGCTCGATGTCGGCGAGAACCACGTCGAGCTGCTCGCGCCGCTCGGCGATGACACGCCTGTCGGCAAGTTCATCGCCAAGCGAGGTCCCGGTCTTCACCATGTGGCCTATCAGGTGTCCGATATCCGCGCCGCCCTGGCCGCGCTGAGCGAGGCCGGCCAGCCGTTGATCGACAAGGCGCCGCGTGTGGGCATTCGCGGCGCCCTTGTGGCGTTCTTGGAGCCGAAGGACACCGGCCGAGTGCTGATCGAGCTCGTGCAACCGGTGGGAGGGCACTGATGCCGGTTCACCACAGGCGCGCGAGCGTCGGCTTCCAAGGTGGGCAGGTGCTTTCGCTGCGCGTCACCGACGAGCAGCTGGAGACGCTCTACCGCGCACTCGGCGACGGTGGGTGGCATGAGCTTGAAACCGAGGACGGGCCGGTGCGCATCTACCTCGGCCAGGTCGTCTACGTCCGCCTGGACGAGGGCGATCAGCGCGTGGGTTTCGGCGTCTGAGCGATGTGGCTCGACGAGCGGCTGCTGCGGCTGGCCCGCACCCGCGGGCACACGCCGGCGCGCGAGCTGGCCGTCAAGCGCTTTTCGAAATTGGGCGAGCACGCCGGTGTGTGGATCGCAATCGGCGCGGCGGAGTCGCTGCTTGGGGATGAGGGGGAGGGGAGGGCGTGCTGGCGGCGTGCCACCGCCCTGGTCGCGGGTACATACGTTCTGAACACCGCGCTGAAGCTGATGCTTAGAAGAACGCGGCCCCAGTTGGCCGACCTGCCGGCCCTGACCAAGACGCCGACGCGCTACAGCTTCCCAAGCGCCCACGCCTCGACGTCGTTTGCCGCGGCGCTTGCCTACAGCCGCGCCGGCCTGCCGGCGCTTCCCCTCTATTCGCTTGCGAAAGCGATGGCCTTCTCCCGCCTGTACCTGGGCGTGCACTATCCGTCGGACGTCGCGGCCGGCGCCGCGCTCGGGACGGCTCTCGCCGCCGGCCTCTCACGCCGCGCCGATGCCGCAGCTCTTGCCGGTCGATCCGAGACAGCGGTGCTCGCGTGAGCACGCGCATCGGGATTGTCGGCATGCCCAACGCCGGGAAGTCCTCGCTGTTCAATGCTCTGACGAAGGCCGGAGCGGAGGCCGCCAACTATCCCTTCACGACGATCGAGCCCAACGTGGCGGTCGTGCCCGTCCACGACGAGCGGCTCGTGCAGGTGGCGGAGACCGTCTCCGCCTCGGAGATCGTCTGGGACACGATCGACTTCCATGACATCGCCGGGCTGGTCGCGGGGGCGCACAAAGGCGAAGGGCTCGGAAACAAGTTCCTGGCCAACATCCGTGAGACAGATGCGATCGTGCACGTCGTGCGCGCCCACACCGACGAGGGGGTCATCCATCCCGAGGGTCGCGTCGACCCGATCGCCGACATCGAGACGATCGAGACCGAGCTGGTGCTGGCCGACCTCGAGCAGGCCGAGCGGCGCGTCGAGCGCGTCGCCAAGCAGGCCAAGGGCGGCGAGAAAAGCGCGCTCGCCGAGGAGGCATGGTTGCGCGAGGTGATCGGCCAACTACAGGCCGGCCGCCCCGCCCGCGGCGTCCCGGCGCCCGAGGAGGCGCCGCACGCGCTGCGCGACCTGGGGGCGCTGACGGCAAAGCCGGTGCTGTTCGTGGCCAACGTCGACGAGGGCGCCGACGAGGTCCCGCCCGCGGTGGCCGAGCACGCCGCCGCCGAGGGCGCGGGCGTGGTGGCTGTCTCCTCGCGGATCGAGTCAGAGCTGGCCGAGCTGGAGGAGGAAGAAGCCGCGTTGATGCGTGTCGAGCTCGGCGTCAACGAATCGTCGCTACAGCGAATCGTCCACGGCGCCTTCTCGCTGCTTGAACTGATCGCCTTCTTCACGGCGGGCGAGGCCAAGCCCGCCCAGTCCTGGCACCTGCGCGACGGCCTGAGCGCCTGGCACGCCGCCGGCCAGATCCACACCGACATCCAGAAGGGCTTCGTCCGCGCCGAGGTCGTCGGCTGGCGGCAGCTCGTGGAGGCGGGCGGCTACGCCGGCGCCCGCGACCGCGGCACGCTGCGCTTGGAGGGGCGTGACTATCCCATGCAAGACGGGGATGTCATAACGATCAAGTTCACACCGTAGCGAGCGTTGGCGCGGCGCCGGCTGGCGTCGCGGGTCGCTAGGACATGTTCTCGAGGCGCTCGGCCAGGCGCTTCATTCCCAGCTCCTGCGCCGCGGCTGCGCCGCTCGCGAAGTCTGTCTGCGCGTCGGCCGGGCGCCGCACGTCGATCTCCACCAGCGTCGCAACCCGCTTGAACGTGCGCAACAACTCGTCGTGCTCGTGCAGCGTCTCGGCGGTGCGGCGGCGCAGGTCGCCGAAACCCGCCTCTTCGCACTGGCGTGCCGCGAGCGCCAGCAGATCCTCGAGGCTGCCGTGCTCGCTCAACAGCTCCGCGGCGGTCTTCGCCCCGATCCCGGGCGCTCCGGGGATGCCGTCGGAGGGGTCGCCGCGCAGGGCGATGAAATCGGGCACCTGCTCCGGCGCGATGCCGTAGCGCTCGCGAACATCGCCCGGTCCCAACTCAAGCACGCCCCCCTTCCCCATGTCCAACACCGCCACGCTCTCGCTCACGGCCTGGTAGAGGTCGCGATCCGCGGTCAGCAGCAGAGCGCGCCCGCCGGCGCGGGACTCCGCCAGCGCGTGTGCGCCCATCGCGTCGTCGGCCTCCAACTCTCCGGCGTCGGCGATCGTCCAGCCGAGGCTCCCGAGCAGCGTCGGCGCGCGCTGCCATTGGTGGGCCAGCTCGGTCGGCATCGGCTCACGGTGGGCGTGATAAGGCGGGTACAGCCGCTTGCGGTAGACGGCGTCCTCGGCGCCGAAACAGGCAACCACCGCGCGCGGAGACTTCGCCTCGACGGCGGCCAGCAGCGCGTTGACCGTGCCGAGCAGAGCGTTCACCGGCCGGCCATCCGCACCCTTGATCGATTTGGGCAGCCCGTGGTAGGAGCGGTAGAGCAGCCAGGGAACGTCGGCGATCAACAGCGGGGCGGGCATCCGCCCTCACACTATTGGGCCGTCACGCCTCCCGTGCCTTTTTCGTTGCCCCGCGGCGCCGACGGTGGCGGCGGGGTCGCCACGTGAGCGCCCCGCACGCTGAAGTAGGCCCAGGTGGAGCTCAGGCCGAAGCGTTCGGCCAGTTCGCCGCCGCTGACCGGGGTTCGGCCCTTGGAGCCGAGCACGTAGGCGGAGATGATCCGCGGCGAGGATCCGCGGCGAGTCACTTCGATGCCGGCGAAGGCGCCGTCGATCAGACCGCTGAGGCGCTTGGCGGCGGCCGCGAAGCTCATGTGGATCGTCCAATGCTGTCTTGTGTCATACGGATCTGCGACCCCGACCAGCCACGGCTGCGGCGTCGATCCGGGGAAGCCGTACTGCACGCTCTCGGTATGGCCGCCGGAGTCGGCGTAGAAGTAGGTGATCGCCGGCTTGCCGGCGTAGGTGACGATCTGGCCGGCCGTCGCGGCGACGGCCGCGTTGGTGCTCGGCGTTTCCGCCGCTTTGCCCAGATACATCTGCGAGCGCGTGTCCGAATAGACGTCGAAGCGGCTGCCGCCCGCATCCGCGGTCAGTGCATAGGTGCGACTCGCGACGGCTTGTGCCTCCAGCGCCGCCATCGGCCAGGAGGCCGACACCTCGGCTGAGACGACGCCGCGCACATAGGTCTCGAGCGCCACGCGCTTGACGGAGTTGCCGACCAGCACCCTGACGATCGTCTTCGGCGGTGCCGTGCCGATCGCTGTGTGCTGGTAGTAGTGGCCCAGGATCGCCTCATACGACCACCCGTGCTGGGCGAATCCGAGCGCCCCGTCCTGGCTCATGCCGACCCCGTGTCCGTCGCCCGCCCCGCTGATCACGAGCGTGCTCGCCGCCGCGTTGCTGACACTGAGCGCCGGCGTCGACACAGTGGCCGTGGTCGCGAGGAGCAGGGCAGCGAGCGTCAGGCGCGTGGTTCGCTTGATGACAGATTGCACCTACCCTGAATCGGATGGTCTCGATCCGAGCATAAATCCCGCAAGCGGAGAGGAGCTCCAGATGGCAGGCACAGACACGCTGAAGGATGCGGGTGGGCCACAAGCGGACACCCGGTCCGCGCGAATCCCGAAGGGCGCGGCCCACGACGGCGGCCGGGCAAGCGAGCGGGCCGCACTCGACTGTGCCCCATTGGCCCTGTACATCGGCGGCGAGTGGCGTGCGGCAACCGGCGGCGGCACGCTTGCGGTGGAGGACCCCTCGACCGGTCAGACCGTCGCCGAGGTCCCCGACGCGACGCCTGAGGACGCGCTGGCGGCGCTTGCGGCCGCCGATGAGGCCCAGGCGGCATGGCGGGAGAGCGCCCCGCGCGATCGCGGCGAGATCCTGCGCGGCGCCTACGAGCTGCTCAGCGAGCGCGCCGAGGACCTGGCGCTCTTGATGACGCTCGAGATGGGCAAGCCCGTGGGCGAATCGCGCGCGGAGATCGCCTATGCCGCCGAGTTCCTGCGCTGGTTCTCCGAGGAGGCGGTGCGCATCCACGGGCGTTACATGACCAACACGACAGGCTCAGGCCGGATTCTTACGATGCGCGGGCCGGTCGGCCCGTGCGTGTTCGTGACGCCCTGGAACTTCCCGACGGCGATGGGCACGCGCAAGATCGCTCCTGCGATCGCCGCCGGATGCACGATGGTCGTAAAGCCCGCCCAGCAGACGCCGCTCTCGATGCTGGCGCTTGCCAAGGTGCTGCAGGACGCCGGTCTGCCCGGCGGCGTGCTGAACGTGATCACGGCCCACCATTCCGGCGCGGTGATCGAGCCGCTTTTGAAGGACGCGCGCACGCGCAAGCTGTCGTTCACCGGCTCCACCGAGGTCGGCCGCACGCTGATCGCCCAGTCCGCGCAGCAGATACTGCGGGTCTCGATGGAGCTCGGCGGCAACGCTCCGTTCCTGGTGTTCGAGGACGCCGACCTGGACGCCGCCGTGGAGGGTGCCTTGACGGCGAAGCTTCGCAACGTCGGCGAGGCCTGCACGGCGGCCAACCGCTTCCATGTGCACGAGTCGCTGGCCGACGAGTTCGCGCGCCGGCTGGCCGAGCGCATGGCGAAGCTCAAGCTCGGTCGCGGCAGCGAGCGGGGCGTCGATGTCGGCCCGTTGATCGACGATCGCCAGCGCGCGATCGTGCGTGAGTTGGTCGCCGACGCTGTCGAGCAGGGCGCCCGTGTGCTCACCGGCGGTGAGGCGCTCGACGGCCCCGGCTATTTCTACGCCCCGACGGTGATCGCCGACGTGCCATCCTCGGCGCGCGTGCTCAGCGAGGAGATTTTCGGCCCGGTCGCTCCGGTCGCCAAGTTCTCCAGTGAGCAGGAGGCGATAACGGCCGCCAACGCCACCGAGTTCGGTCTGGTCGCCTACCTGTACACGCGCGATCTGCAGCGCGCCCTGCGAGTCAGCGAGGCGCTGGAAGTGGGCATGGTGGGCCTCAACCAGGGGATCGTCTCAAACCCGGCCGCTCCGTTCGGCGGCGTCAAGCAGTCCGGCTACGGTCGGGAGGGCGGTTTCGAGGGGATTGAGGAGTACTTGGA
>JBOGXY010000012.1:0-30131 GCA_050696495.1 Solirubrobacteraceae bacterium | reverse complement strand
GTCAAAGACCCCGCAGTGCACGGTTGGGCTTGGGTCGGCGGCGTGTTGTGGGGATCGCGGCGGGTTCGCTTTGCGTTGAACGTGGCGCTGGCGGTGTTTGCCGTTGCGACGGCGTTGACCGCCACGGGTGTGTTTCGACGCGGGGCAAGCGTTGGCCCACAGGTCCCCCCCTCCCCAACCGAGGGCTACGGCGTGGCGATACCGAGCAGCGTCAAGCTGCTGGATGTCCGGGTCGAAGACCCCGGCGGCGGTCCGCCGTGGGGCCTTCGGGTACTGAAGACGACGCGGGGAATGACCTGTGTGCAATTGGGACGGATCGAGTTCAACACGATCGGGCTGCTCGGCAAGGACGGCACGTTTGGCAACGACGGGCGTTTTCATCCGCTCAGCGCAAACGCGGGAGCCGACTGTGTCGCCTCCGACGCCCAGGGCAACGGCTTCCTGAACGCCTCGCTGCAATCGGTGCCGGCCAGCGCCAACACGGGCTATGGCTCGGGCGCGGTCAACGTCGGGGATTGCGTGGTGACGCTGCAGCGCTACCCGCAGGGTTATGCGCAGCGGCTGCGCATACAGCACCGGCGCCTGCCCGCGCCGCCGCACAGTGGACGGCGTGCCTGTCCCGCGGGCGATCTTCGCGACATCGAGTACGGCCTGCTTGGTCCAGCGGCGCAAAGCATCACCTACGCCAAGTCCGGCGGCAAGCTCCTGAGCACGCCGACCAGCGGTCCGGAGGGCGCCTACCTGCTGATCGGTCCGCCCACCACGATCACCTGCACGCTCTACGGCGCGAGCGCCGGCGAGTGCAGTAACGGGGACACGTCAAGTCAGCAGCTGGACTCCGGGAGGATCACGACCGTGCGCTATCGCGACGGTCACCTCTGCCGACTACCGGCGCCCGAGCCACAGGGCACCCCTGCGGGAACGTGTCCGCCCTACGGTTATGTCACCGCGCGGTTTGCGCCGATCGACGCCGCGCGGATCGCGGCGCCGATCGGAGTCAAGAAGATTGCCGCGAGGGCGTACTGCAACAGAGCAGAGACGATCATCGCCTGCGACGCTCGCGCGCCAGCGGGCTACAAGCGCCTGCGCGGCGGTCCGCGCTCGCTACTGGTAGAGATCAGCTTCCGCGCGCCGGTAGCGATCCCCGACAGCCACAGCTACTACCAGCATCTTTTGACGATGCCCGGCAGCGGCGCCTGCCGCGCCGGGGACAGCTTCGGCGGCCCAACCGACTCCGACTTCCATGCAGGGCAGCGCGTGGTCATTGACGAGCTTGTGCCCTACGGTTGCCCGGGCCGTGTGCATGGGAGCGTCAGCTACGTGCCGCCGGCCGGCGGGAGCTCGAGGAGAACCGGCGCGCTTACGGTCGGGCGCTTTAGCTTTGTTATGCCGTGAGCGAGTGAACGGCAATTCGAGTGCGTTGACCACCAAACGATCCGGCTCGCTGAGGTGCGGTGCTAGGGAATGCTGCCGGCCGGGGCCACCCATTGGCTGGTGAGCGAGAGCACCGTGGCCAGGCGGTCGAAGTGGGTGTCGTAGTGAAGGACGCCGAAGCCGCGCTCGGCGGCCGCAGCCGCGATCAACGCGTCGGGCACGCGCACGCGGTGGGCGCCGTCGGCCCCATTGGCGGCCAGTTTGCTCGAGCCCAAGCCGAGGTGTCGGCGACCCAAGGCCCGCCGGTCCAATTCAGCGCCACGCGCGCTCGCGCACATCGCGCAGCCGCACAAGGTCAAGCCCGGAGGTGCCGTCGGCGACGCTCAACAGGAAGTCCCGCGCGTGGCTCTGCTCGCGCTCGTCGTGCTCGAAGGCGGCCGCGCCGCGCACAGCCAGCGCGTGCACGACCTGAGAAGCGGGCGTGCCCGGGCCGAGGACGGCTTGAGCGCGCGCGACGGCGTGATCGAGCTGCGGGTCACGGGGAACCTGGATGCGGACGTGACGAGTCGCCACTGGACACAGTGTACCCGCTGGTGGATACACCCGGGAATCCCGCTCGCAGCCAGTGCGGCCAGCGAGCACGCCTCCGGTCAACCTTTCGTGGGGCCGACCGCCTGCTCAGCTTTGGCAACGATCTGGAGGACCGCGGGGGTTTAGTTGGTGATGGGTAATGCTCAGCGCAGAGTGGAGGCGTAGGTGGAATTGTTGGGGCGGGGTCGGGCGCGCGGCGAGTTCGAGCGCTTTGTGGCCGAAGGCGCGGAGGACTTGGTGCGCAGCGCGTACCTGATGACCTGGGATCGCTCGGAGGCCGAAGACCTGAGCAGGCGTATGCCGGCTGGAGCGCCACCCCCACGCGTGCCTCCCAACAGCAGATCGCCAACGCCGAAGAGGCCTGTATGGGCCAGATGCCGGCCCCCTCGGGGACGCCCTCCAGCGCCTACCGGACGGTGCTCACCGACACCCGCGGCCCATTTACGATGGTGATCTTCCAGAACGCCACCAACTTCTGGTCCTGCTTCCCCGAGGCTGGCGCCACCGCGGGCGCCAGCGGCGCTATTCCGGCAACGCCCGCCAGCGGCCGGATCGCGGTGAGCGGCGAGGCCAACTCGCCCGCCGACCCCTACACCGTGATCTACGGCCGGGTAGGAGCTGGACTGCGAGAAGTCAGTTTGGTCTTGGCGGACGGGAGCAAGGTGAAATCGACAGTCACCGATGGGTGGTTTGCGGCGTGGTGGCCCGGAGATCGGCAGGCAAACGCCGTGGAACTGGGCGGCGAAAATGGGCTCAGCACGCAGGCGCTGCACCTGCCCTGGCAATAGCCCGATCGTTGGTCGCGCCCACGCACCTGGTGCGGGATCGGGATTCCGTTGACTATTGCCAGCGCCGGCAGGCACCATCCGCGCCGCTGGGCGCCGTGGCGAGCATCACCTACCGGCTGGCGGGCTCGTGCCACCGACAGCGCCACCGTTCAGTCGCTAAGAGCTATCCCCGTCAAAGCGCGCTACGGCGAGCCGGCTAAAACCGGCATGATGAATCGGTGGTTGTTGGGAGCGCGCGTGTTGGATGATGGCGAGGCGTGGCGCTGGTGGGCAAGGAGGCAGACGGATTCACGCCGATCGCCGGCAGGAAGGAGTCAGCGCGCGGAGCGGCTGCGTGAGCGCTTGGCCTTGATCGCGTCGGTTTCGCGATCGGCCTTGCGGGCAGCCTTGACCGCAGCGTTGCGGACACTCGTAGAGGCCTGGCGAGGATCACGGGCGACATGCACCGCGTAGGCGCTCGTTTGATGTGTCGCAGTCAGTTTGGCCATGGGGTCAGTATGACACGGGCCACAGACGTCAGGAATCGAGGAAGAACTGGCTCGCGCGCTCGGCCAGGAAATCATCAATTTCGTTCAGCAGCCCGGCGGGCGCTAACGCACGCGCCAGCGGAAAATCCTCGAGCGGAGTGGTCGAGGTCAGCGTGATCGCGCCGACCACGCTGCGTTTATCATCGGGTTGCACCACGATCGGGATTGCGCGAACGAAGCGCCAGCGCGACGCATACACCTTCGGATCTTGCTGCACGGACACGCCGCTTGCGATCGCTGTGGCAGCGACCCAGCGACTATCGACATGCAGAGGATTGGCCACAGCAGTGCCCGGCTCCTGATAGGCGCGATCGGAACTGGCCCAGTTGACCACCTCGCCATGCTCGTGATCGACCCCCCAAAGCGCGAGCCCGAGACGGTGCGCGGACAGATCCACAGCAGGCTGTTCGGCCTCACAGATCGCCGCGATGTCATGGAGTCGCCCACGCAGCCACGCCGACGCGTCGCTTTGTGCCTCCAAGAACTCGCGGGGATCAGACGGACTCAGACGCTCCCGTGCGCAGACCAGGCGCCGCCTTGCACGCTCGGCGAAGCCAACAGGCTGGCCACCGTTACAGCGCAACCCGATCTCGTGGACGATCTGAGCCACCTCGCCGTAGTAATTAGCCCACACGGGCGTCACTGAGTAGCGCCCCCACCTCGCAACGGCGGACTCTTCAAGTGCTTGGCGAACAAGCGGATCGGCCACCGGAGAGGCCTGACGGACGAAGATCACGAAGCGCTGCCCGCCCGGCTCCTCAGCGGAGCGGTAGAGCCAGCGGATGAAGTTCGGGTCGGTCATGCTCAACCCGACGAACACACACAAAGAGCACCGCAGTCGCTCGGCGACGAAGTTCTGAGGGAACACGCCGGCGGTAGAGCGAACGTAGCTTCCCTCCGAGAGCACGAGACTCCCCTCGCGCAACCAACGCTTCTTCGCATCGCGGATAAGACGACCGTGCAGGTGCCAAACCGCGGCCTTCCCCTCCGGCTCGTGCCAGCCACCGACGTAGGACTTGTAGTCCAGTTCACGCTCGGCGAGCGCGTCCTCGAGCAGACCGTCGTAGTTGACCGTCAAGAGCGCCAGGCGAGACCCCAGGCGCTCCTTCAACCAAGCAATCTGCCCGGCCAGTGCCCCCGGCGCATAGGTGCTCGCGTCACGCTCGTACAGCGCGTCGCGCAAAGCGCGCCGGAAGGCCCCGTCGTCGGGGTAGAGCGCCTCGGCGACCGCGGCAGCCGCAAGCTCCCCGTCGCGCATCACAGTGTCCGCCCAAACCTTCAGCAGCGTGTCGTCCTCGCCCTTGCGCGCGTCGACCAGCAGTTTGCGCACGAGCTCGTTCCAGGACGGCAACTCGGCCTCCATCGAGACCCCCGCGCCGACGAACATCGTGATCTGACCATCGTGCGCCGCGATCGCCTGGATCGCATCTTCGATGCCGCTCGCCGAAGCGCCGGCGAAGTAGCCGACGCCTTCGGGCTCAGCCCCCACGTCATCGCCAATCCTCCCGGCCGCCGCGACGGCGTCCTTCAGTAGAGAGCGCAGGCGCTCGATCTCAGCGGTAGGCATCTCTGTATGCCGGCTCGCGTTGGTCGGTCTCGGTTCTCATTCCCGACGGTCACGTTACGAACGAGGCACGACGGACCTGCTCAACCCCGGCCTCACCGGCGCCGGGCGGGGCGGTGCTGCGTGCGGAAGTGCGGGCCGCTGCTCGTGCGAGTCAGTACACGCGCGGCGGGGTGTTGGGCGGCTAGGTCGAACAGCTTTTCGCCGGCGGCGCCGTTGGGCAGGACGCGATAGCTGAGCATCGCGCTTTCGACGATCGTCGGATGAGTCGGAAGGCGGATGTCCAGCTGGCGCACGAGGATTGGCAGGAAGTTGTGTGGGTCGACCAGCACGACGAAGCGCGTGTGAGAGGCTCGTTCGAGCTCCGCCGAGTGGTTTTCGAGCTTCCACAGTTGCCGGCCTTGGTAGCCCTGCTTGCCGACCAGGCGGATCGCGCCGGCGCGATAGAGGCGGCGGTAGAGCGCTATGCCTTCGGCGCCGTATATCCCGATACCGCCGAAGGCGAAATGGACCTTCAGGTCGGGAGCATGGGCTCTGAGCAGCACGCGGTGGATTACGTTTGCGTGCGTGCCCGCACTCCAGTTTTCCCAGCGCCGAGGCGCGAACACCCAGTCGTTGACTTCGTAGGGATCAGACTGGCTCGTCGGGTCGCTCAGAGCGTTAAGTTCGCGTCTGCGGCCCGTCGCGCCCTGCAGCCATTGCCGCTGGTGGAACGCCTCGCCGGCGCCGGCGCCGCGATAGACGCGGGTCAGGAAAGTCGATTCGACCACGCCGCTGGGTGCGGTGGTGGCCGCGTAGGCCGCGGCGGCTACGTTCAAGGTTGGGTTGGAAGCCCCTGAGCTCAACAGGACGAGCGCGACGATCGCCGCGGCAAGCAGCGGTAGGGCCGCAAGCGCGCGCGAGCGGCGCGGTACGCGCGAGCGGGGTTTGGCGCGCTCGGGTTCGCGGGTTGTTGCTCGGGTGCTGGGTGTGGCCAGGCAGCGCCGGGCCGCGTCGTGCAGGTCGTGCTCCAGTTGCTCGAGGATGGTCATCCCTCACCGCCTATTCGCTCTCGTAGTTGTCTGAGTCCACGGCTGACGCGCTGGCGCACCAGTGCCTGCGAGCACTGCAGATCGGAGGCGATCTGGGCGTAGTCGCGCTCGTCGAGGATGCGCGCCTGGACCGCCGTGCGCTGATCCTCGGGGAGGGAGGCAAGCGCCGCGAGGGTGGCGCTGTCCTCGTTCGTGCTCAAGCGCTCGATTGCCTCAGCGTCGTGATCGCTCAGATGTAGGGCCGGCATGGCCAGGCGCTTGCGGGCGTCGGCCTCGATCTGGCCGCTGCGGTAGCTGGAGGCCAGTACGTTGCGAGCGATGCCGAACAGCCACTGGTCGGCACGGCCGAGCGTGGGCTCGTAGCGCTCGATCGACTCCAGGGCGCGGGCGAAGGTCTCGGCGGTCAGGTCCGCCGCGAGCTCGGCCTGTCCGGTCGCGCGCATGAAGAAGCCGAGCATGTCGCGCTCGAAGTGACGGTAGAGCGCCGCGAAGGCGTCGGGCTCGGTGCGCGCCGCGAGCAGCAGCGAGTCGGCGGTGGCGGGCTCGGCGGGCATGTGTTCTCTATTAGCGGGGCGGCGCGGTTTGTGACAGCCCCGTTGTGAATGCGCTCGGCTACCCTGGTGCTGGGCTATCCGCCACCCGGCAAGACGAGTTGCGCATTTAGGCCGACCGTCGCAAGCCAAGAACGACCGTGATGGTTTTCGACGAGCTTTACCATCCCCGTCGCGCCAAACGAGTGCATGATCGAGTGGTGGACGCTAAGCACGAGATCCTGGAACTCGCCGTCGTCCTCCAGGTCGACCACTAACACGTCGTGCTCGCGCGCTTGGTCGCGCCGAACCGGACGCCCGTGCGAGAGGAACTCCTCGCCGCCACCGGCACGATCGCCCGAATGTGATCGAACTGCGTGCGCAGGTAGGCGCAGATCTGCTCGGCGGCGTCGGGATCGCCGCCCGGGCTGTGAATCAACAGGTCGAGCTCGCCGCCGTGTGCGTTCGAGCACGCCTCCATGAAACCGGCGATATCGCCAAGCCCAACGCTAAGCGCATCAGGTGGAGCATCGGGCGCCGTGAGCCAAGCGCTGTAATAGACGATCGTGGCCCGACCAGTCTTCGCGGTCAGTCGCTCCAAGTAGCGATGGCGCAGCACGTCGCAAGCCATCACGGGCTCTCCCGGCGGTGGATTACGCGCCAGGTCGGCGCGAAGCTCGCCCAGCTCCTTGGCGAGTTCGCCCCAGGTCGGCAACGAGCTAGGCCGCGGTGCTGGTGGCGTAGGTAACTGTTTGCGAGACGACGCCCGCGGACGCGGCAGCGTAATAACCGGGCTCAACGGCTTCAAGTGCCCGCATCGCGGCTCCTGCTCCGATCTCGCCCTGCTTGAGGATCCGAGTGACATCCTCATCAGTGGAGCGCGACTGGTCAGTCGCGCTAGTTCTCTCACGCGCCATTTTCGTCTTCTCCTCTCGTCGGCAAATCATTGTAGCGAACTTCGAGACAACCGTCTGCGATCACCTCGGCCCCGGGCTCAACCGCTCGATCGCGTCGAGCGCCTCATCGAATCCCGCGCCCAGCTCGAGCTCGGCCCTTGCACCGCCAGACGCCGCACGAGGGTCGCGTCGCCCTCGCGGGTCCCCGTTACCGCACGTACACGCGCGAGCGCGTAGCCCAGCTGAGGATTCGAAGTGATCTTAAGCAGCGGGAGACCGAGGAATCGAACCTCGAGCAAGGGTTTTGGAGACCCCCATGTTACCGTTACACCAGTCTCCCTGGCACTGGACTTACCTCCATACGATACCCTCGACACGGGATGAGGGGACGCTCGATGAGCATCGCACTGGCGGTCATGGCGCTCGGCTTCACGCCAGGCGCGGCAGGCGCCGCGAGCACGCACGACATCTCCTCCACGCACGCCTACCTGACCGCCGACTACGCGATCCTGCACACGACCGTCAGCGGCTGGTCGCGTGTTGAAAGCGCGATCGGCAAACTGGACGCCAAGTTCGCCTCTGAATGCCCCCACGTCGGCGCCGGCTCGCCTCAGAGCGAAGAGGAGCAGAAGCTGAGCCTCGAGGTCGCCGGAGCGCTGTGGGCCACCGGCTACGGCGCCAACGCTGCCGCGGTCAAGCGCTTCGTCAAAGCCGTTGGGCGCCTGACCTGGAGCAATCCCGCGACCACGCGTGCGGCTCGACAACTGACCAAAGCGCTGAGCGCTATGACCTCGCTTGTCGTGCCCCCGCTCTGCGCAGACGTCCGCACCTGGGCCGCCGGCGGCTACAAGGCGGTCCCGGCCGACGTCACCAGCTACGCAAAGCACGTCGAAGCGATCGAAATCAACCAGGTCCCGCGCAAGCTGCTTGCCCCGTTCCTGCAGGGCTCTGACACGAGCCTGGCCGCTCGCGACGCACATCTGAACACTCGCTATGAAGAACTTGAATTCGTGCACGGGCAGGACCAGTGGAACAAGCTGCTCGAAGTCCTGTCCCTGAACCAGTAGAGACCTAAAGCGCACAGGTAGCGATGCCGACACCAACGGTGATCGGTATGCGCCCATGCTTGTAGCTTTTCGCACAATCCTACGTAGGTTCGCCGAACCGCACACGCTTCGCGCGCGCTGGCGCTCGCAGAGCGGCTTCACGCTGATCGAGACGCTGGTGGCGGCCGTATTGAGCACAGTCGTCATGAGCGCAACGGTGAGCGCGCTAGAGACCAGTCAGCACACCCAGTCGCGCGATACCGAATGGGCGCTCGTCATTCAGGAAGGGCGCACCGGCCTGGCGCGGATGACGCGTGAGATCCGCCAAGCGTACTCGATCCGCAGCGCAACCGAAACCTCGCTTGACTTCTACGCCACCTTCGGCGGCAAAGACCTCGAGATCTTCTACGACTGCAGCGTCGCCGAGAGTGGCACCGAATACTACGAGTGCGTACGTCTGCAGACCGAAGTCGGCAAATCGCTACCGGCTCTGAGCACCGGCACACCGATCATCAAGTACGTCGTCAACGGCACCAAAGCCGACGAAAAAGACCCCGTATTCAAAGAATACTCACCGAACGCGATCGCGCCCGACCTGGTCACGATCAAACTCGTCCTTCCCTCCTCGGGCACGCTCAAAATCGCGGGAGCCGCGACGCTCAAACACCAGATCATCTTGACGAACAACGCATACATCCGCGACATGAACCTGGGGAACTGATGCAACGCTTGCGCCAGCAGCAAGGGTTCACGCTCGTAGAGGTGATCGTCGCGACGGTCATCCTCACCGTCGGCGTGCTCGGCCTGATAGCCACCTTCGACGGAGCGCGCAAGCTCACACTCCTGGCCGAGCGACGCGCCGCCGCCGCCCACCGCGCCCAATGGGAGATCGAAAAGCTGCAGGCCCAGGCCTACGCCGAACTGGCGATGACTTCAACGCCAGCGCATTCGTCCGAAGCCACCAATCCCGACCACTACGTCGACTACAACAGCCCGCTCGTCTGCACCGAAGTCGAAAAAGGCGGCTGTTACGCCGCCAACAGCGAAAAACTAACCGAAGAAGAACCGCTTGTCGTCTATGCGCAGGAATGTGACTCGACCCACAAAGAAAAATGCGGCATCGTCACCGGGTCGCCGGTCGGCAAATCCTGCTCGACAAACGCAATCGGCTCCTGCGAATGGAAAGACGGCAAAACCAGCGGCTACGTCTACGACTTCATCACGTGGCACAACGACGAAGTCTGCAAAAACGAAGTCACGGTCGAAGCAAAAACCGAAAAGCTCTGTACGACCCAAAGCGACAAGCGACTGACCGTGATCTCAACCGTGATTATGCCCGCCGGCAGCACGACGCACCCACAGATTCGTGCCTCCACCATCATCAGCGACACCACCGCGACGCCCAAAGGACGGGTGGTCAACGGCGCCCAAAACCCTTTGACCGAAGCCACGACCAAATGCGGAACCGAATCCTGCATCACAGGCATTCAGAGCGGGAACCCGCAGAGCTGGTATCTCGCCGATTCGCCGGCCACCGGCGAAAGCCCAGTCGCGCCAACCGTATCGCACAAACTGCACAACACGGTGGCCGCGACCGGGAAATGCACGAAGACTGAAACAAGCGGTTGCGCTGTGCCCGACCTGATGGCCGAAGCGCACCCGACCGCAACCACGCTCTACGACTACTCCACCGACCTCGACGGCGAAGGCTTCACGCTAGGCAGCACAGAACGTGGAGGACGACTATTGCGCAAGGAAGCGGAATGCTCGGGCACACCTGGAAACGCCGGCGGCGAGACGTGGGCCACCCCTAAGCTGAGTGCCGCGACGCAGCTTACGGGCTACGGCGGCCTCACCATATATACGCAAACGCTTGGCAACACAAGCGCGACGGTCAAACTCTGCCTTGGTGTCTACGACTTCCCGGAAACGATCACCGAAAGCGCGAAAGCGATCGGGACCGTCTTTGAATACACACCCGTAACCTGGCCGACGACCACCGAAGGCTCACTGACGGGCCTCTCTTTCGTGTTCAGCTTCCTCAGCAAAGCCCAACTCGAAGCCAAAGAAACCGTCACAGTGGAAGCCAAACACCACATCGGCCTGCGTATCTGGCCAGCAAACAGTTCCACCAATTCGATCTCAGTGGCCTACGCCACGACCGGAATCAGCGAAGAAGTCGCTGGCAAACTGGTCGAAAAGGCCGGCTACCCCTCGCGCCTGCAACTCAACACGGAATGAGGACCACCATGTCTAGGACACGCAGACTCATGACGGCACAGGACGGAGTCGCAATGGCGGTTGCAGTCATGGTTCTGTTCGTGGTTCTGACGCTCGCGACGGCGGCGGTGACAGCTTCGCTGCGAACCAACTCAACCACGCAGCGCGACAACAATGTCAAGGCGGCGTTGGCGGCCGCCGAAGCTGGACTACAGACCGCGTCCTATCGCCTGAATATGCTGCATCCCGAAGAAAAAAACAAATACTGCGTTGGCCAGAGCGCCGTCGAAGTAGCATCGGCGAGCACCGGGTATTGTAAAGAAGTCAAAGAAGAATTCGGCAACAAGTCGAGCTACGCTTACTGGACTAGCGAAGCGCTCGGCGAAACCGGCACATGCGTCGGACAGTCGATCAAAAGCCAGATAACCCTCATCCAACGATGCGTCGTGGCCGAAGGGACCGTCAACGGCATCAAGCGACGCGTCGCGCAACGCGTCGCGGCATTCATCGCCAAACCCATCTTTCCGGTGGCGGGAGTGACTGGACTCAAAAAGGTTACCCTGGAAAACAACAGCATCGTAAAAGGCTCGGCTGGCTCAAACGGCAAGGTGACCATCAAAAACAATGCCGAAGTATCCGAAGCCTGCGTACTCGGCCCGTCGGGCGAAGCCTCGCCGGAAAGCTCCTGCAAGGGCAAAGTTGCCAGACGCAGCACCGCCGAAGGCCCGATCACTCTCGGTTCGGTCGAAACCGGAACGTCTGTCAACAAATGCGTGATCGAAAAAGAAGTGGTCGTAAGCGGCAACTCCGACTGTCTGATCACGCATTACCTCAACTACGTCAAAAACAAAGAAGCAAAACCGGTTTCCCCATACGATACCGCTGAAAAAGTCGAATTCAGCGAAGAAACTCGCAAGCTTTCGATGAGCAACAACGCCCATCTGATACTGAAGGAAGGCACGTACAACTTCTGCAGCTTCGAAGCGCAGAACAACGCGATCGTCGAACTTGCGGCTCAAGCCAAAGTCGTGATCTACATCGACTCGGCCAAAGACCTAAACTCGAAATGCCCTAGCGCAGGCTCAGGCGTCTTCAAGATTTGGAACAACTCCGAAATCATCAACCCATCGAAGGACCCAACAGCACTGATCATCTACGTCTACGACGGCTCCGGTGGCGAAGTCTTTATCAAGAACAACGCCGAACTGTACGCGACCATCGACGCGCCGCTCTCGAAGGTCAAAGTCGAAAACAACGGCACGGTTCATGGCGCGATTGCTGCCAACGAAGTCGAACTCGGGAACAACTTCAACTTCGAATGGGACGAAAGAGACGGCAAGCTCGAAACCGGCACGGTTGGCAACTACTACCGCTCCTCGTGGTCCGAATGCCCGCCGGAAAACAAATCGACGAACCCCCAATCGGGCTGCTGAGAGTCATAGACAGATCGTCTAGCAATTGACTGTTCGCAGAGTTGCCAGGTTCGTGTAGTTTCGACATGTGGCGAAAACACAAGAGCCGTTCGCCGGCGTAACCCCTGAGCCCGCGCCCGACCTACTGGCGGCCGTGGTGCTGCATACGCTCGTCAGCGGCGGACCTGGCCGCGGGATCGACCCCGGCGCACGCACCAACGGGCTGACCCTCGCCCAAGTCGCCCGCGCCTGCGAGCGCGATCCGGCACGCCCCGACGAAGCACGCGAAGTCCAAGCCGCGCTGGACATCCTGGTTGCCGACGACCTCGCCACCCGCGAGGGCAAGCGCTACCGGCCCACCCGCGCAGCGATCCGCGCGGCCGAGCTCAGCTTCTGAGGCTAGAGACGCCCCGACGTTTGCATTCGCGACGCGCGCGGCGGGCCGCCGGGCCCTACGTCACGCCCTCCAGCAGCGCCGAGGGGCGCATGCCCAAGGCTCGCGAGAGCTTCAGGATCGTCCGCAGGTTCGGGCCACGACCGCCGCGCTCGTACACGCTGATCGCCGCCCGATCTACCTCCGCTTCAAAACCGAGCGTTTCCTGAGAGAGGCCCGCGCCGTGGCGCACGGCGCGAAGATTGGCGCCGAGACGCACCTCAGGCGCGCTGCCCAGGCCCCGGTAACTGGGCAGATCAAACGACGCTGCCCCCGTACCTATGCCTTCGAGCAGCTGCGACGGGGTCATCGACAGGGCGCGTGCAACCCGTACGAGCGTGGAGAGGTCTGGACTGCGCTCCGCTCGCTCCAAGAAGCTGATCGCGGCACGATCGAGCTTCGTGGCTTCAGAGAGCGCCACCTGCGAGAGGCCCGCCGCCGCGCGGGCGGCGCGCATCCGCTCGCCGAACTTGGCTACCTGCTCGTCGATCTCCGGGTCCTTGGTGCGCCGCACACCGGCATCATCTAGGCTCGACTACAGAAACACCACGTCGAAAACGCTACAGGCCGACGCGGGGCCAACTGGCGCGCCGTGGCCCGATGGTACCTTCCCAGGTGATCTGAGATGTTCGACGACACGCACGAGGACGCAGCCACCCACGAGCGCATCGCCAAGGCGAAGCGGCTACGTGCCGACGGCGTCGAGCCGTTCCCACACATCCGGGGGGGAGAGCGCACACAGATCGCTACGCTTCACGAGCGCCACGATCCGGCGGAGCTTGCGGCCGGCGAGCATCCCGCGCTCACCTACCGGCTGGCCGGTCGGGTGATCGCGCGTAGAGGGCACGGAAAGACGGCGTTCATCGACCTGCGCGACTCCACTGGACAGATCCAGTTGGCGGTGCGCCAAGACACGCTCGGCGAGCAGCACTACGAGCGGATTCTCGACCTCGATGTCGGCGACATCGTCGAAGCGCAAGGGCCGATCTATGTGACCCAGCGCGGGCAGCTGGCGCTTGCGGCGCACAGTTGCACGCTGCTTACCAAGGCTCTGCGACCGCCGCCCGCCAAGTACCACGGGCTCGGCGACACCGGCACCCGCTACCGCTACCGCGAGCTCGATCTGCTCGCCAACGAGTCCACGCGCGAGTTGTTCCTGACCCGCTCGAGGACGATCGACGCGCTACGCGCGTTTCTCGCCGAGAAGGGATTCATCGAGGTCGAAACACCCGTGCTGCAAGCGCTCGCCGGCGGCGCCTCGGCCCGGCCGTTCCTCACCCATCACAACGCGCTTGATCAAGAGATGTCTCTGCGCATCTCGGTCGAGCTGTATCTGAACCGCTGTCTGATCGGTGGCCTTGAGAATGTCTATGACCTGGGCAAGTGCTTTCGCAACGAGGGGATCTCCTATCGGCACTCGCCCGAGTTCACGATGCTCGAGTGGCTTCAGAGCTACGCCGATCACACGGCCGTCGCGGCGTTCACCGAAGAGATGGTCGCCTACGTCGCCCAGCGCGTGCTCGGCACGACAACGATCGAGCGCGGCGGCGAGCAGATCGACCTCTCCGCTCCCTGGCGCGTGACCACGATGCAGGCCGAGATCGAGCGCGTTTGCGGCGTCGACTTCCTGCAGGCATCCCGCGATCAGCTGGCCGTGCTGATCGAAGATCGCATCCATCCCGACGCAAGCTGGGCGCAGGTCGTCCAGAGCGTGTACTCAAAGCTCGTCGAGCCGACACTCAACCAGCCGACGATGGTCTATGACTTTCCGCTGGACTCGTTTCCGATCACCAAGGCCCACTCCGACGATCCGCGTCTGGCCGAGCATTTCGACGCCGTGATCGGCGGGATCGAGCTGGTCAGCGGCGACTCGGAGGTGACCGACCCGATCGAGCAGTGGGAGCGGTTCGTGGCTCAGCGCAAGGAGCGCCGGGTCGATGACGACGATGCGCCCCATCCCCACGACGAGGAGTACGTACGGGCGCTTGAGTACGGACTGGCGCCCTCGGCCAGCGGCGGCATGGGGGTCGATCGGCTGCTGATGTTGCTGACGGGGCATGAGACGCTGCGCGAGGTGGCGCCGTTTCCGGTCATGCGCGAGCTGCAGCGCGCTCCCGCCGGCTCCCCCGCCGAGCCGGCCGCCGAGGCCAAGTAGGCCTGAGCGCTCCGCCGGGCTATAGTCGCCTCAGACCTGAGCTATGACCGACGGGGAGCACAACTTCCAGGAGCTGCACTTTCACCCGGCGCCCCACATCGAGGGTGAGCTTCCGGGTCCACGCTCCCAGGCGATGCTCGCCGAGCAAGACGAGCTTGAGTCAAGCGCTCGCTCCTATCCACGCAGCGTGCCGATCGCGATCGAGGAGGGGCGCGGCGCGACGATGCGCGACGTCGACGGCAACACCTTCATCGACTTCTTCGGCGGCGCCGGCGTGCTGAATGTCGGCCACTCCCATCCGGGCGCGCTCGCCGCCGCCCGCGAGCAGGAGGGCAAGCTCGTACACGCGCTTGACTTCCCGACCACGCCGAAGCTGCGGTTGATGCGCAAGCTGCGCGAGCTGCTGCCGGGCCGCCTCGGACAGAGCGCTCGCTTTCATTTCGGCGGACCGACAGGGTCCGATGCGATCGAGTCGGCGCTGAAGCTGACGCGCGCGCATACCGGGCGCGAGGCCGTGATCGCCTTCCAAGGCTCCTACCACGGCATGACCAAGGAAGCGCTGTCGCTGACCAGCGACACCTCGTTTGGCGGGCCGGTCAGCACGCCGGTTCAATTCATGCCCTACCCGTACTGCTACCGCTGCCCGCTGGGGCTGAAGCCCGACTCCTGCGAGACGGCCTGCGCCAAACTGCTCGAGACGACTTTGTCTGACCCGCACGCGGGGGTCCCGACGCCCGCAGCGGTTCTGATCGAGCCGATTCAGGGGGAGGGCGGCACGATCGTGCCGCCAGACGGCTATCTCTCTGAGATTCGGCGCATCACCCAGGAGCACGACGTTCCGCTGATCTGCGACGAGATCCAGACCGGGTTCGGACGCACAGGGAAGATGTTCGCCTGCGAGCACGACGGCGTCACTCCCGATGCGATGACGCTCTCAAAGGCGCTCGGCGGGATCGGCTACCCGCTCTCTTGCGTGGCCTATGACCAGCAGCTCGACACTTGGAGCAAGGGGGCGCACATCGGCACCTTCCGCGGCCACCAGGTGGCGATGGCCGCCGGTCACGCGGCGATCGAGTTCATGCAGGAGGTGGACCTCGCCGCCCACGCCGCGGCGCTTGGCGAGCTGACTCTCGATCTTCTGCGCGAGGCCCAGCCGACCCTGCCGGCGGTCGGTGACGTGCGCGGCAAGGGGTTGATGATCGGCATCGAGATGGTCCGCGACCGCGAGACCAAGGAGCCCTGGGGTGAGATGGCGGCGCGCGTGCGCAGCGAGTGCTTCAAGCGCGGTGTCGTGATCGAGGTCGGCGGGCACTTCGGCAACGTCGCCCGGTTCCTGCCGCCGCTTGTGATCACCCGCAAGCTGATGCTCACAGGCGTTGAGATCTTCGTAGAGTCGGTGCGTGCGGCCGAAGAGGCGCTGGCCCGCCCCTCGGCGCTTGTCGCCTGACCGGCGCCGACGCTAGCCCTCAAGCCCCACCGTAGGTGACCACGAGGTCGGTTGCCACACCAAGCAAGAAACCCGCCGCCAGCATGTAGAGACCCAGCGTGCGGTGACCGTAGCGGCGCATGCCCGTCCAGATCTCGCCGATCACGTACAGGATGGCGCCCCCCGCCAAGGCATAGAAGAGCAGCTCCAGTTCGCTTGAACTGACCTGATAGCCGACCAGCGTCCCCAGGAACGTCGGGCCGCCGGCTACGAGGCCCGCCAAGGCAAGCCACTTCCAGGTCGGGCGCACACCGCCGAGCGGACCGACGATGCCAAAGCCCTCAGTGGCGTTGTGCAGGCCGAAGCCGATGATCAGCACCGTCGCCAGCCCGATCGCACCGGATTTGGCCGACACGCCGATCGCCAAGCCCTCCGCGAAATTGTGCAGGCCGATCGCGACAGCGATCACCATGCCCGTGCGCAGAGCGCGACGGCGCGCTTCCAGTTGCGCCGCGTCGGCTGCCGTCAGACCGGTGGGCGCCGCAGCCGCCTCGCTGACGGCCCCGCCCGCTATCGGCGGCGGAGGTAGCGGGCGATCGCGTACCCCATTGCGGGGCACAAGCAAACGCCGCTCCACCGCCGAGATACCGGCCACGCCCGCGGTAAAGCCGGCGGCGAGAAGCGCGAACAGAGCGAGGACGTGGCCAAGGCTGCCGTTCTTGTTCTTGAAAGCGTCGAGCGCGTCCGCGACGATCGACTGGGCGTGGCTCGTCACGTCCATGAAGATGAACGCCAGGATGCCGACGGAGAGCATCGCCAGGCACACGCGCATGCGCGTGCCGACGCTCTCCATGCGACCAAGCGGCAGGCCGATATAGATCGTGGAGCCGGCGATCGCGCCGAGGAAAGCCGTCTCGGCGAAGCTCATCTGGCCGCGCGCGTTGGAGTCGGGACGAAAGTCATAGTTAGGTCGCCCTAACTTCTACCACAGAGGTCGGGATTGTGCGGCGCTGTACGCAGGACGGCTGCGGCCTTGCGCGGTCTATACCGCACGCGTGAGTGCCGACAGTAATGGCAGAAAGCAATGAACGATCTTCTGCAGACAGTGTGGATGCAGAGCGAGGGCACCGTGACCGAGCGGATCGCGCTCGTCAGCGCCGCCGTCGAGCACCTGCTCGATGGACGACTGCGCGATCAGGAGCGCCGGTGCGCTGCTGCAGCAGCGCACAAGCTGGCCGGATCGCTCGGCCTGTTCGGCCTACACCGCGCCGGCGAGGCGGCCAGAGTGCTCGAGATCCAGCTTGAGCGCGATGGCTCGCCAGGGCCCGAACAGCGCCGGATCATGCACGAGGAGCTCGCGATGCTCGGCCGAGCGCGCGAGGATGCGGAGCCGGGCTTGACGGGACGAAGCTCGAAACAAGCCCCTGTGTGGAGGCGTATCGAAGAGCTGCCCGCCGAGCGTTTCGGTCCAGTCAATCTCCGTCGGGGCGAACGTCCTCGACTTGGCAAGGACAGTCTTCGAGGTCGATGATCTCTGGGTCGCCAGTAAGCAGCACGAGTCCGTGTGCGGCAGCGGTTGTAACCGCGAAGCAGTCGGCGAGCGCGATCGGTGCTCGCTCACCGTGGCTCGCGCGCCCGGTCCTCAAGGAGGCGAGCGGCCATCCCAGTCCCGGAGAACCGACCGCCCAGCTGCCGACGAGATCTCCGAGCCACCACGACAATCTCCTCGTCTCGCAACTCGAAGTTGACCTCGTCGCCTGGCTGCAAACGCGCCCGGTCTCGCAATGCCTTGGGGATTACAACCTGCCCCTTCGCGCCGATCCGACCAGTCATACCGAGCAAGTATGACCGCATCACGGTCTCTTCCGAGGCAGGGTTCCTGTCGCCGCCGCTGTCGCCGCGCCAACACTGAGCGCGCCAAGAGCTCCCGCTACCAGCGGGGGGCTAACACCCTATGCTCAGTGACCTCTGAACCTGCCTGGGAAGGGCAGTTCTTCGAGGTGGCAATACACTTTGAGGATCTGTCGTACCCGCTCCCGGCTGCGGCCGGTGCGCGTCGCTATGGTGACGAAGCTCAACCGCTCTTCGGTCCGCTGCCGGTACATCTCGACCGCGCCTTGCTCGATAGCTTTGGCGAGACGTCGCTCGTCGTCCGGTTCGCTCACCACGGAGCATCTTTTCTCGGGGAGTCGTCGCCTTGCGGTTCGCGGGCGCTCCGTGAATACTGGGCGCGATTGGCTGGGTAGCTCATTTACCCGTTACCTGCGAGATGAGCTTTACTGCCGACCTCAAGCTTGGACCGACCTGCCTTGATAGCTGGTTGACCGTCAGCGCCTCAGCCGGCACGGTCACGTCAATGGCGATGCGTGGCCCGTCCTGTGAGCGAGGTACGTACATGGCGATCGATCGAGCGCCCGGTAGGAACTCTTCGTCGCTGACGATCGGCTTGCGGTGGTCGAGACTCTCAAGGTCGGAGATCAGGTCGATAGGCTCCATGATCGAGTTCGGCCCGTAGGGAATTAGTTCGACATTTGCAATGATGCGACGTCGCGCCATATCAGTGAGGCTTGCCAATAGCGCCTTGCCGAGCGCGGTGCAGTGGATCGGGATATGTGTTCCGGCGCACATGTCTTGGTCGACCTGGTATTGGCCTTGGCAGTGTGCGTAAACACGATGTATGTAGGTGACTTGGGTGCCGTTGAGCACCCCTAGACTGACCGTGTAGCCGGTGGCGTCGCGTAGTTCTTCGAGCACGGACAACACCGGCATCGCCCTGCGCATTGCTCCGATGACGCTCAGACCAGGATCGGCGGCACTCGGCGCCAGTTGGTACTTGTGAGACCCGTGCTGTTCCAGGACGCCGAGGTGAACATAGGTTCTGGCGTAGCGGTGGGCTGTCGCGTGGCTGAAACCGATGAGATCGGCCAGTTCGTAGACGCCGATCTCGCGGCGCTCTCCCGAAAACAGCAGCGGGATCGCCAGCCCGATTTCAAGCGACTGCGACCGCCGTATCAGTGGCGGGACCGCTTTCTTCTCTCTCGACGTGTCATCGCCGCCGCCGCTTTGTTGCGCCTTGCTCACCTTTACAGACCGGTCGCGTCTGCCTCCCCCGGTGTCTGTCTGTGAGGCCGAGTCCGTGAGTGGCGGGTTGAAGTAACCGTGATCTCTGGATATCCAAGCGTTACCGTGGAAAGCCGGTAGCGTCGCCGCCCGATTTCTTCGACGTAGCCGTACAGAGTCAACCGAGCGAGCTGCTCGGAAACGACCTGTTGCGGCAGCCCAGTCAGGCGTGCGATTGCCATGAGGTCTCGTGATAGCCAAGGATCGTTAGGTGCGTTTCCGCAGGCGCCCTCAAGGCAGCTCAGTACTTCCAGCGCGGCGGCCGTCCGGCCGAGCACCCCACCCCTCTCGCTAGGGTGCTCGGCCTGACTGGGTCTGCCTCCAAGTGACGGCTCTGTATTGCTCATTTCGGCCTCCGCGACGCGAACGCGCGGGAAGGGTTTGATTGGTTGTCCGGGGCTCTATCCACCTCGACAGTCAGAACAATGCCGACCTACTGCGGGCCTGCATAGTGACCTGTCTCTGTTGTCATTACGGAGCCTGAGTGTCTTCGTCACGCCAAAACTGATCGATACGCGCCAGTAAGTTGGTCGGAGGTGCGAATGTGCGGACGCCGATCTGCACCAGCCTGGCGACTACGCGCAGGATGGTGAACGGGAACACGCATCAATGACCAAGACCTCTTGGATCGTCGCAGTCAGGTACTCATCCCCCGATTCGGCGTTGACCTCGCGTACGAGCGGGTCGCATACTAGTCAACAGCGTGAACAGCACACGGCAAAGGCGCCGAAGCTCAGGGTATCAAGTGCGCCGGTACGGATACGGACGTATCGATGCTGTCCGGTAGCCGGAGATACCGACGATGGCGGCGCCCACGATGGTTACGACCGCAAAGCTGCCAAGCGCCAGGAGAGCCTCGGCAGAGAACATCACCGGGAAGCCGGTCACGGTGAGCAGGGCATGGCTGAGTAGGAACTGCCCGTACATGCCAAGCACGGCGCCAACCGCACAGCCGCCGCCAAACAGGATCAGACTCTCCCACACGAGCGCTTCCCACAACGCTCTTGTTCCATACCCTTCGACCTTCATTCGGGCGTACCGCCGCCGCCGCTGTGAGATCGCCGCGGTCATCGACGTGGCAGTCGCAAGCAGGCCAGCCAGGAGCACGAGGATGGCGATCTGCGTCAGGCGGGCCAGTCCTTCGCGACTGGCTGCGTCCAGCCGGAGTGTGCGTTCACGCGCGGTCTCCACCGTGAGCGCTGTACCGGGACCAATAACTCGTCGTATCTCGCCCTCGACCGCGCTGATAGAAGCGCCGGGTGAAAGCATCACATTGTAAGCGCTCGGGGTCGATTTTCCCCAACCACGAACATAGTCGCGCGAGTTAAGCACGATCGCTCCGGGAGGCCATCCAAGGTTGGTCGCCGTGGCAGCCAATCTCACCGTGATCGGTTGAGGCGTAGACAACGTGAACGGTTGACCAACATGCAAGTGCTTGTCTTGCGCGATGGCATCAGAGACGACCGCCCAGCCGCCAGCCTTGATCCGTGCCGTGGCGAGGGCCAAGTTACCTCCACCGGTCAACTGGCTAGGAGGAATTGGCCATGTGGCGGTTGAGGGGGGAGCCAGGACAAAGGTACGCCTGGAGTCATAGGTGAGAAAACTCGCTCGATACGCTTGGACGCTTCGTATTCCATGCAGGTGGGACAGATTAAGCGGCCGCTGGCCGATCAGCGGCGTGGTGGCCAGCAGATCCTGCTGTCCCGACGGCTGCACCCAAACGTCGGCGACAGTGGATAGCTGCGAAATCACCTGACTCAGACCACCTTGGAGGTTGACGTGCGAGCCTTGGATCGTGACGCTTGCGAACACCGAGATGGCCGCTATGGCCGCTATCGTAGCGGAGCGAATGCGCGTCTTGGGCGAGCGTATTTCGTGGACGGCGATGATGGCGCCGGCACTGCCGCCTACGTTATAGAGCCGCTCGAACAGTGCTGTCGAAGCATCTACCACCAACGGCAGAAGCAGAAGCAATCCGACGAGCAACGTGACAATGCCGACAATCGCAGACTGCGGCGCTGCGAACAAGACCACAGTGGTAACCGCCAAACAGATCAGTGAGCCACCAAGCCATAACAGCGAGTGGCGCCCGAACTTGGTGGGGACGGCAGACTGGAGGCGACCGGTTGCCGGTCGCCTCCAGAGTTCGCGGGCCGGACTCACTACGCCCACGGCCGCCGCAAGCATGCCGATGGCGACACTGACGGCGATGCTCTGCGCGGTGACGATCCGCTGGGTTCCTACCGGAAACGCAAATGCGAGATAGCCGACACTCGATGGAGAGACCAGTGTCGAGAGCACGTCGCCTAGAACGAGGCCGAGAATTGAGGCAACGACGCCGAGTACGAGCGCGTCGAATAGGAGCACCTTGCAGGTTTCAAGGCGGGTTGCGCCGCCGCGACGTACTTCTTTGATGAGAGCACGGCGTAGGTCGATCGTCAGCAGGATCGCGCAGTAGGCGAACATGAACCCGACCAGCGCGCAGATCGCTGCGAAGGTGCCGGTTGACTGGTTGATCGGCCTGGCAGCCTGGTCAAACAGGGCCACGTCGTAAGTCGCCGGCTCTACGTTGAGGCTGCCCGCGGCCAGGCGCCGCAAGCCGGCCTGCACCTCGGCATCGTGTCCCGGATACGGACTCACGAACACACGGCTGATCCGGCCGGGGGTGCCCAAGAGCTTCTGCGCATAGGCGAGCGGTGCGATCACGACGGGGCTGTCCACCAACTCCCCGATGCTGCGTGAGCCCAGTTCGAGTGCCACGACAGCCGAGACGCGCCGGCCACCAAGTTGCAGGGTGGCTTCTTCAAGCTGCCCGACGCCGATGGCGCGGGCGATGGGCTGCGGTAGCGCCAACGCTTCCTGATGGGCCAGCTGGTTCGCGGTGAAGCGATGCAGGAGCGGCCCGACCAACTTCACCGCGTGCGGGTCAGTTGCAAGCAGGTCGACGGCGCGCGTGCCCGCCGGCCCGCTGATGCTGGTCTGCTGTTCGAGAAGAGGAATCGCGCCGTACACCCCTGGGAGTCGCCGGACCTGGCCTACCAGCGCTTCGCTGAAGCCGGCGACGCTGCGCGCGGCCAGCTGGTACTTGGCCTGTCCGACCACGCCGTTGGTCATCCGAGCCACCGAGCCGTTGAGGCTGGTGCTGGCGATCTGAGAGGCAAACAGCAGCGCAACGCCAACGGCGATACCCAAGACCACGAACGCCTCTTGCACCAAGATCACGCGGGCTTTGAGCCGCACGACGTAGAGGTGGACGATGTTCGACAGGGGCATGGTCAGGAGGTGACGACCCGGGCCGCACCAGGCACGAGTAGCGCCTCGTCCGGCTCGTAGTCCACTAGGCGACCGTCGCGGAGTGTGTGAACCCGGTGGGCGAATTGCGCCGCCTGCGGGTCGTGAGTCGCCAACAGAACCGCGGTCCCTCTCTCCTGGCAGACCGAGACGATCAGGCTCAGGACTTCACGGCTGCGCTGGGTGTCGAGATTGCCGGTCGGCTCATCGGCCAGCAGCAGCTTCGGTTCAGTCGATAGCGCTCGGGCGAGCATGATCCGCTGCCGCTCGCCCATCGAGAGCTGATCAGGGCGATGGCGTAGACGCTCCTCCAACCCGAGGCGCACCAGCAACGGACGAACCCGACGCTCGGCGGTGCGCGCGTGTTCCATCAGCCAAAGCTTCATCGCGGCGTTCTGCACGACGTTCGCGCCAGGCAACAACTCCTGGTCCTGATCGACAAAGCCAAGATCGCGCAGCCGGTAGCGTGACTGCTCGGCATCGCTGAGAGAACCGAGGTCACGCCCGCCGACGCTGACCGTGCCGGAGTCCGGCGCCATCAACGCGGCTACGAGCATCAACAAGGTGGTCTTGCCCGAGCCGCTTGGCCCGTACAGCGCGACCATCTCACCCGCGTCAACCGACAGCGACAGCCCGTCGACGGCGCGCACCGGCTCACTATCCCCGAGCCGGTAGTGCTTCACCAGATCACGTATCTCGAGCATTACTGACCGATGCGTCGTGACTGGTCGAAGTCGACCACTTTCTCTTCTGGCTCGGGAGGCGGCAGCAGCAATTCTCCCGCCGAGATCGTGGCCACGCGATCAAACCAAGTGGTCGCGTCAGCGTGCGAAGCGCACATCAGGACCGCCATCTGCTCTTCTTCGGCGATCGACCGCAGCAAGCGGCCGATCAGCTCCTTGACGTCGATCCCGAGTGCGGCGGTCAGGTCATCTACGAGCAGCAACGCCGGTTTGCGGACGATGCCCTGAGCCAGCGCCACCAACGCGCGCTCGGAGTCCGACATGTTTGTCCACGGCTGCTCGGCGAGGTCGCCGGCACCGACTCGGTCGAGCGCCAAGCGAGCATGGTCGTAGGCGGCGTGCTTGCCGAGCGTGGAGAACGTCGCCCCAGCTACGTAGGTCAATGCCGGTAGTTCGAGATCGGGACCACCCGGCTCGGTGAGGCCGATATACCGGCGCTGGACTTCCGACCAGCGTCGATCAGACATCTGACAAAGATCCTCGCCCTTGAGCAACACTTCGCCACGGCCAGGCCGATCAAAACCACCGGCTACGCGCAGAAGCGCCGTCTTGCCCTGCGAGGGCTGGGCAAGGACGGCCACCAACTCGCCAGCGTGGACATCAAGCGAGACGTTGGAGAACACCGGCACCACATGCCGACGCCCGCGAGCAAAGCTCAAAGACACGCCTCGAAGAGACAACAGCGCGTCCATCAACCGGCCTGGCTCAGAACGAGCCGGGCGCCGGACTGCGCCTGGTATCGCTGCCACTCCTTCTCTAGAAATAGATGCACCCGTTGAAGCCAGGAGATGCGGCTCTCCCACCAAGCCTGGTCGCCGGTGCTCACCGCCATGTCCATGCGCGTTGACCACTGCTCCGGGTCGGCGTCAATACGTCGAGCCTGCACTTCGCGGTTGAGGTCTTGACGCTTGCCGGCGCAGATCACCTGCGCCTTGCGAACGAGATCGATCATGCGCGGCAGATCGTCCGGCCGGCACAGAGCGATCTTGGCGTGTAGTTCCTCGCGCACGGGCGGTGTCGAAAGCGAAGCCCACATCCAGCGCCGGAAGTGATCGAGCCCGGCCGGAGTCGCCTCGTAGACGATGCTTGCCGTCCGACTTACGCCACCGGACGCCTCCGCTGCCAGTGTCTCGGAATCCACCGGACGCACAAGGCCATCGCGATGCAGGCGTTTGACGGCTTTGTTCGCCATGCCGTTGGTGTAGCAAGCCGAGCCGAAGCGTTCGGAAAGGCGTCGATCCAACTGGTATGCACACGACGGTTCTTCCGCCAGCAGGCCAAGGATGATCTCGCGCCCAAACCCGTCCGACCCTGAAGCGGTCCTTCCCATAGGCGCTCAATCGTAACCCACGACCATTCCCACTGCCGAATCGTTCGCACACTTGGTCGATAGCAGACTCGGGAGCGATCAAAGCACAAGCGCCGTCGTCATCTGGTGACCCTAAGGTTCGAGGTGTGCCGTGAATCAGCTCCTTGCCGGATCTTCGTAGGCCGCAGACAATGAGCTGCCTATTCCGTCCGCACCCCTGCGTACAGTCGAACACATGTTCGACCGCCAAGGCAGCTTCATGCTCGATGTTGGAGCGTCCGGCCTTGCAGAAAGAATGCCGGCCAACGTGACCCTGTCGGCGTACAGCGCAATCTCCCTCTACAGCGGCGCCGGAGGCCTCGACCTCGGGTTCACGCGCGCCGGCTTTCGTATCAGTTGGGCGATCGACCAAGACCCGTACGCCGTGCAGACCTACAACGCCAACCTCGACCCGTGCGCGGTCTGCGCCGATGTGCTGCACGTCGATCCCCCCGTGGGTATCGAACCGACCGTGGTGGTCGGCGGGCCGCCGTGTCAGGGGTTCTCGGTGATTGGGCGTATGGACCCGAACGACCCGCGCTCACAGCACGTCGAGCACTTCTTTGACATCGTCGCCCACCTGCGGCCGCGCGCGTTCGTGATGGAGAACGTCAAGGCGCTGGCGGCCAGCCCGAGGTGGGCCGGCGTCCGCGAGCGACTGTTAGAGCGTGCCAGTGCGCTCGGCTACGAGCGCTCCTTGTTCTTGCTGAACGCCCAAGACTTCGATGTGCCGCAGTCACGTGAGCGCATGTTCCTGATCGGGATTCGCGGTGCCACGCCTGAGAGGCTCACCCCCATCACTGCCGGATGTCCGCCGACGGTGCGCTCGGCGCTCAAGCGATTGCCTCGCTTCGGCGAGCCCGGCAACGACGTTGGCTGCGCCGCCCGCGTGATTCCCGCAGGCAAACCGATTATGCGGCCGACTGCGCATCGCGGCAGCCTGCTCTTCAACGGCTCGGGCCGCCCGCTCAAGCTGGACGCGCCCGCGAAGACTCTGCCCGCCTCGATGGGTGGCAACGCGACGCCGATCATCGACCAGGAGGAGCTCGAACACGGCTCGAAGCCCTGGGTCATCGAGTACCACCGTCGGCTGCAACATGGCAAGCCGCCGCTCAAACGCGCACCGAGCCGTCTGCGCCGCATCACCGTGCAAGAGGCCGCCGCGCTACAGACCTTCCCGGCCGGATGGACGTTTGCCGGGGCGCTGGTGGCGCAGTACCGGCAGGTCGGCAACGCCGTCCCACCGCGCCTCGCTGAAGCCGTCGCGCTCAGTGTCCGCAGGGCGCTCGAGCGACAAGATCAGAGAGCCACACGCACGGGAGCTGTCGACGAGCTACTCGAGGCCGCGTAGCGTCGAGCCTCGCTCACTGCCAGCGACTCGCGATCGCCGCCCATGCCTCGAGTGTCTGCTTCGAGACGCGGATATCACGCAGCGCCTCGGCGAAGAGCCGCGGCAGCGCGGCGCAGAGCCCTCCGAGCTCGGCGCTCCCGGCATTCAGCGCCTCGTGCAGCAGCTCGCGGGTGCCCTGGGTAACGCGCAGCACGACGTTGTGGCCCTTCTCTGCTCGCCGGATAACTGCCGTGCGGTCGAAGTCAATGAGCACTCCTGGTCCAAGCACTGCCAACAGCGCACGGTTGAGCTGTGCCCGGGCGGTGTCCTCGGCGAGCGTGTCGGCGGTTCCCTCGCCGCTGTCAACCTGCTTGACCTCCGCTCCGATGATGGCCCTGCCATCTCGCTTGATCGTGATGTCGATCCGGCGTGGATCGTGTCGCGACGGCAACAATGCTTCGAATCCAGCCGCGCGGAAGGTGGCCGCGACCAAGGCCATTCCGCGTGCCCCGCCCTCGGGGTCGGCCCCGACGAAGCCGTCGAGCACAGTGACCAGATCGGGGAGCGTCGGCGCGTTCTTCAGCGTGGATGGGATCTGCTGCACAGCCGCGCCGGAGCCGACCGAGCGACGTGCGCGCAGGTACGCCGCCAGCGCGCTGAGAGCTTTCTCCTTGTCCATGCGATTCACGTCGGGGAGCCAGGTGAGCAGCAGCTGGAAAAACGGCTTGTGGTCCTCACGGATCCGGTCGAGCGCGATGTCCCAGCGGGTCGAGCTGACCAGAGTGCCGTGATTGATCGGATCGCGATCGCTGCTCGAGCCGATGTCGTAGCCGAGCGCTCGCTTCTTGGCCGCTAGAGCCGTCGCCGCCGCGCGGAGATTGAAGGCACCAGCGCTGCCCTCTCGTGTCTGGATCACGAAGGCGTCGATCTCCGGGTTCGTGGCCTTTGCAAGCAGCACAGCGCCGATGGCAGCGATAAACGCCACGGACGGGCTCTCGCCTAGCCGCTCTGTCCGGGCGACCCATGTGGCTGGCAGCTTCTCCTTGCCGATCGCGAGCAGGTAGGCACGCTCGAGCGTTTGGGCCAGGTCATCTGCGTGCAGCGTGATCGGCACGCGCACAGCCTATGTGCAAGCAGCCACCCGGCGCACCAATGCCTCGATCCGATCGGCGGCGGCAACCAAATCCTCGTGCTCCCAGACTGCGATCAGCTGCCATCCCGCATCCGCGACAGCCTTCGCATTGCGCTCGTCGCGCAAGACGTTGCCTTCAAGCTTCGCACCCCAGTAGCGGGAGTTCGTGCGCGGCATGACGCCGTCTACGGGACAGCGGTGCCAAAAGCAGCCAAGACACTCAACCACGATCCGCTGGCGCGGGAACACAACGTCCGGCCGAAACCGCACGCCCGGCACGAGCGCCACATGCTTGCGGAACCGCAGCCCGCGACGATGCAGCTCACTGCGAAGTGCGACCTCGTGACGGGTATCCACCGAACGGTTGCCCCGCATCACGGCGCGCACCGCAGGGGTGGACGCGGACGGTGGGGTCGGCAGTGGCATGGGCAAGTAAAGCGTATTGCTCCTCGCGAACCCGGGACACGTATGGTGGAGATGGCGTGAGATTTCCCTCCGTTCATAGGCCGTAGCGTCGGTCCGCCTCAAAATGGCTTCGGGAAGGGTTTTTTGCGGAATGCGGACGGAGGGACTCGAACCCTCAAGGGCGTAAGCCCACTGGCTCCTAAGGCCAGCGTGTCTACCAGTTCCACCACGTCCGCTTGCTACGCCCCGGACCGCTGGGTTGCGGGGCGAGGGCTCCAGATTGTATGGTCATCCGTGGAGATGTCCACGTCAGCCAGCAAAGTCGCTAAGCCCGGCGTCATCGTCACGCACCCCAACCGCGGCAAGTCGGTCGTGCAGGCCACGCGCGCGACGGTGATCCTGCTGCTGCTCGTATCGGCAGGCCTGATCCTGATCGTGACCGCCGGCGGCTGGGAAACGCTCGAGGGGCTCAAGCCGGTGTTGATCGGCTGGATCCTCGTATACGTGCTGATGGCATATCTGACCTGGCAGTGGCGCCGAGGCGTGCTCCCGATCGCGGCCGCCCTGGGACTGCTGATGCTCGTGTTCGCGCTGGTCTCCGGTCCGGCCTGGTTCACGCGCGACAAACCGGGCTACGCCGAACCGGCTCTGCCGGCCAACCTGCTCGGCATCATCACGCTCGTGATCGTGCCCGTTCAGCTGCTGTTGATCGCCTTCGCGATGCGCGGCTTCGCCCAAGGCTGGAACGTCGAGCTCGAGCAACTCGAACCGGGCTACGAACCCGACGCGCTGGCTCATTCGGCGTAAGACACCCCTTGCCCGCCGTCCCTAGCGCGCTGGGCGTATATTGGATGCTCTGCGGCGGTGGCGGAACGGTAGACGCGATGCTCTCAAAAGGCATTGTCCGCAAGGGCGTGTGGGTTCGATTCCCACCCGCCGCACTCATCTCCAGGCTCGTCGAGCACACCTAGCCCAGCCTCGGGATGCCCCCGCAAACGCTTGCCCTGGCGCTTGGCGCCTCCATCTACCCGCCCGCGGTCGCGGCTGTCATCGCGCTGGGACGAGGCACCGATGTGCGCCCGCGCGTGCTTGCGTTCGTGTTGGCTGCCGCAGCCGCGACCTATGCCGTCGGCGCGTTGCTGCTGTTCCTGCTCAGCGACCTCGGCGCGTCCGGCGCTCATCACCGGACGCCGAGCGCAGCGGTGGACATGGCGCTGGGTGTGGCGCTGATCGCGCTTGCCCTCTACCTGCGACGCAGATGGAGCACACCACGCGAAGCTAAGCCCGCCGGCGAATCGAAGGTCGAGCGCTATCTGCAGAGTCGCCGGCTGGCGTTCGCGCTTGGCGTGATCCTCTACGCGCTGCCCTCGCCGATTTATCTGGCGGCTGTAAAGGGGGTCGCCGACGCGAACCTGTCGACGAGCGGACAGCTGGCCGCGCTCGCTGTGACGGTGGCGGTGATGCTGTGGCTGATCGAGCTACCGATGCTGATGCTGCTCGTCGTACCCGAGCGCGCGACAAGCACACTCGAGCAAATCAATGCCTGGTTCGCGCGCAATGGACGTGGGCTCGTCCTCCTTGCCTGCCTCGGCGCGGGCGCTTATCTGCTGACCCGGGGTCTCGTGGATCTACCGGGCTGATTCTCGGACTTCCAGCCCATGCCCTGCGAAGACCCAGGCAGCGCCCCAAACCACGCGGCGTCCCAACCCAGCGACGGCCGGTCTTTGCTCAACCCACCAGCTCGAGCAAAGGCTCGACCAGCTGAGGCGTCGACACCAGCACGCCCCAGGTAAGGCCCTCCCGCTCGGCCAGCTCACGCACCTCCAAGCCGGCTTTCTGACACACCAGCACACCCGCCGCGATATCCCACGGCTTGACCGTGCGCTCGAAGTAGGCGTCATACCGTCCCGCCGCCGTCCACGCCAAGTCCAGCGCGGCCGAACCAGAGCGGCGAATGTCGCGCACGCGCGGGAGCAGACCGGTGAGCACCTCCGCCTGTGCGGCGCGCACCTGCGCGTCATAGGCGAAGCCGGTCGCGACCATCGCCTTCGATAGGTCGAGGCACTCTTTGCCCAGTAGCGTGAGCCGATCGTAGGAGGAATAGTGCGGCTCCGGCCAGAATAGACGCGGCTTCTCAGGGGTGGTGAGGACCGCCGGTCCGTCGCGCGTGGCCGTGAACAGCTCATTGCGGAGCGGGTCGAAAATCGCGCCCACCAGAACGCCGTCGCCGTCTCGAACGGCGATGCTTACGCACCACTGCGGGATACCGAACAGGAAGTTGACTGTCCCGTCGAGCGGATCGACCACCCAGGTCAAACCACTTGTTCCCGCCCGCTCGCCACTCTCCTCTCCGATGAACCCGTCCTGGGGACGGTCGAGTTCAATCACTTCGCGAATGCGACGCTCGACCTCGATGTCTGCGCGACCAACCAGATCGGTCGGTGAACTCTTGGTCGCTACCTCCGGAGAGTCGTCATCGTCGTCGTTGAACCCATGATGAAACCACTCGAGCAGCCGGACGCCGGCGGAGTGCGCTTGGTTTTCGGCCATGCCCAGCAACTCCTCCGGCGAGGAGCCCACCACCCGAAGCGGGACATCCTCTTCGTCCCGGTCTTGGTGCTCCCGATCCTTGCTCACGCGAAGCCGGCGGGCCGCTCCCCCGCCCACGGGCGCTCGGCCTCGATCTGCGCCGAGAGCGAGAGCAGGGTGCCCTCGTCGCCCGGGCGCCCGACGATCTGCACCGAGCGCGGCAGGCCGTCGGCGCCGAAG
>JBOGXY010000011.1:0-17392 GCA_050696495.1 Solirubrobacteraceae bacterium | reverse complement strand
GCGCCGAGCGCTCGGCGCGGGGCCGTAAAGGTCGAGCTCGCCCGATCAGCGCAGCATCGGCGTCGCGCCACTGGCGGGCACGGCCGCGATAACCGCCGAGGAGGCACTGATCAACGCCGACCTGGCGATGTATGACGCCAAGGAGGGTGGGCGCGACCGCTACGAGGTCTACGGCGCCTCAAGTACCGGCAAGGCCGGTATCGAGCATCGACTGGAATGGGTCGAGCGGATTCGCACCGCGCTCGAGGAGGACGGCTTTACCCTGCATGCCCAGCCGGTCGTCGATGCCGCAACCGGTCAGAGGACTCAGCTGGAGCTGCTGATCCGGATGCTGGGCGAGGAGGGAGAGGAGATCGCGCCCGCGAACTTCCTGCCGATAGCCGAGCGCTTTGGCCTGATTGGCGAGATCGACCGCTGGGTCGTAACGCACGCGATCGCGATGCTCTCAGAGCAGGCGGGCCTCGGAGCGCGCCCCACCGTCGAGGTCAACCTGTCGGGGCATTCGCTCGGCGACACCGACCTGGCCGCCCACATCGACAGCGAGCTGCGCGACTGCGACGTGCACCCCAGCCAACTCGTCTTCGAGGTCACAGAGACCGCCGCGATCGGCAACATCGAAGCCGCACAACAGTTCGCCGAGCGTCTGGCGGAGGTCGGCTGCCGCTTCGCGCTCGACGATTTCGGCGCCGGCTTCGGCTCCTTCTACTACCTCAAGCACCTGCCGTTCGACTTCATCAAGATCGACGGCGAGTTCGTGCGCACGCTGGTAGACGACGAGACCGACCGGCTGGTCGTCAAGGCCGTCGTCGAGCTTGCGCGCGGCCTTGGCAAGCGCACGATCGCCGAGTTCGTAGGCGATGAGCCGACCGCAATCGCCCTGCGCGAGCTCGGCGTCGATTACCTGCAGGGCTTTCACCTCGGCCGCCCCGCCCCGATCGGCGCATACCTCTCGGTGCCCGCGGCGCAGCTGGCACTCTGACCCTGCGGCCCAGACGAACCGCCGACCGGCCGCTGAGGCCTGAGACCCCGAAGCATGCACGCGCGCAGACCCCCGCTGAACCCGCCGACAACACGCTATTCGCAGATCGACCCGCGTTCAGCGGGCCGATCCGGGGAGGGAACGAGGGAGGAACGATGCCCTCGTATAGATCAGTGTTGCCGGAAGCGGGCGATGTCAAACACTGCCGAGCGAAAGCGCGACGGTGGCGCGGTTATCGCTGGCTCGCACAGAGTTCTTGGCGCTGTAGAGATGCGCGTCCGCGCGCGTGAGGCATTTGTCGAGACTCTCCTGCGGCAGCCACTCGCAGATGCCGATCGACCAGCGAACCGCAAGGCGCTCGTCGTGCAGACGATCGAGCACCGCGCCGGCGCCCTGTACCGAGGTGGCCGGCAGCAGCAAAACGAACTCGTCGCCGCCGTGACGGGCCAGGATGTCGCCCGCGCGCAGGCGATCCTGCCAGCAGCCGGCGAGGTCGACCAGCAGCCGGTCGCCGACGCCGTGGCCGTGCAGGTCGTTGATCTGCTTGAAGCCGTCGAGGTCGAGCACCGCAAGCGTCAGGGGAGTACCGGTGCGTTGGGCGATCGCGTGCTCGCGGTTGGCGGCGGCGAGGAAGCCGCCGCGGTTGAGCAGCCCCGTCAGCGGATCGGTGTCGGCCTGGCGACGCAAGCTCTCGCTGAGCTCGCCGAGCACGATGCAGATCGACCACACGGTGGCGGTCACGACCGCCCAGTAGACGCCGGCGTTTGAGAGCCCGTCGATCAGTAGCCCGGCGCCGAAGCCGACCGTCATCAGCATCGCCAGCAACATCACCGCACGACGTGGGAAGAAGTGCGCGGAGTAGATCGCGATCCACGGATAGCCAAGCGCGGCGATCATCATGCCGCCGTGCGTGGCGGCGTGCGCGACCAGCGCGCTGCCCGTCAAAGCGCCGAGAGCCGCCAGCAGCTCGTAGCCGAGCAGCGGTATGCGCTCACCCAGCAGCCAGACACTCCAGCCGGCAAGGACCGTGAACCCGCCGATCAGGGCAAGCAGGTGCGTCGGCTCCCGCGGGCTGACCGGTGAGATCACGACCGCCGCGCAGATGACGCCCTTGAAGAGGAACAGCAGCGCAAGCGACCAGGCCATCGCCGGCCGGTCGGCCACAAGCGCGCGGGCCAGCCCGCGCAGGTTGGCGGCCCACGCGGCGCTCTGCGACACCCTGCGCTCGCCCGCGCGGCCCCCTTCGTATAGAGAATGAGACGTTGACATCTCTTGCTCCTCTCTTCGACGCCTGAGCCGATGCGCTTGAGCCGTGGGCGCGAGGCAGACAAGCTTTACCGCGGCGCTAGTCTTGAAGTCATGGAAAGAGCGATCTTCGGCATGGGCTGCTTCTGGGGCGCCGAGCGCCTGTTCTGGCAGACCCCGGGCGTGCAGAGCACAGCGGTCGGCTACGCCGGCGGCGTCAGCCCCGACCCGACCTACGAGCAGGTATGCGGCGGCCGCACCGGTCACGCCGAGGTCGTGCTGGCGGAGTTCGATCCGGCCCAGATCGGCTACGAGGAGATTCTGCGCGTCTTCTGGGAGGACCATGACCCCACGCAGGGCATGCGCCAGGGTAACGATGTCGGCAGCCAGTACCGCTCGTTGATCCTGAGCACGAACGACGAGCAACTGCGTGTGGCCGAAGCCTCACGAGACGCCTATCAGCAGGTGCTGAACGCCGCCGGCCACGGCCAGATCACGACCGAAATCCTGCCGCTGGGCGATCGTCCGTTCTACCCGGCCGAGGAGTACCACCAGCGCTACCTGGAAAAGAACCCGGGCGGCTATTGCGGGCTGGGCGGCACTGGCATCTCCTGCCCGATCGGCTTGGCGACTTAAACAGCGCGGCCCGCCGAAGGCGGGCCGGGTCGCGCACGCGCTTGATAACCACTTGGAAATCTAGCAGATGGACGGGCGACGAAGCGCGACGGCGACTAACCCGTCTCGGCGCATGATATGTGGCTACCTGCTCACGTCGCCCGGCCAATTGGCGGAAGGTGTGGGAATCGAACCCATCCGAAGGATCGCTCCGGAACAGTGGTTATCAAGCACGTGCTGCGACCACGCAGCTGCACCTTCCTGCACTGCATTGTACTCGACGCATGCGACGTTTCTGCTACACCGCCGTTTCCGCCGGAGCCGGCGCCGGCGTCTGCCAACCCGCGGCGTGCGGTCCACCGAGGGTGGGCACGTCGGAGGGGTAGACCTCGTTGCCGTGGATCGCGTGATCGCCGACCTCCAGCTCCTCATCGGAGAGTCGCAGCGGCATCACGATGCCGATCAGCTTCAGCAGGATGAACGTCGCCACGCCGCTGAAGACGATCACCCACAGGGCCGTCTCGGCCTGCCAGCGCAGCAGTTTCCCGCCGCCTCCGAGCAACAGCCCCTTGAAGCCCGGCAGGTTTTCAGCGCCCCCGGAGCCGATGTACTCGACGACGCTGGGGTTGGCAAGCAGCCCGACCATCAGGCCACCGATCAAGCCGGCGATTCCGTGCGTGTAGATCACGCCGAGCGTGTCGTCCACGTTTCGGAAGACCGGCGCCCTTGAGAGGAACCGGATCGCCATCCACACGATCGTGGAGGAGACGACGCCGACGATGATCGCGCCGTAGCCGTTGATGAAGCCGGCCGAGGGCGTGATCGCCACCAGGCCGGTGATCATTCCGTTGACCGAGCCGATCAGCGAGGGCTTGTCGCGGAAGATGTAATCCCAGCCGATCCAAACCAGCATCGCCACGGCTGTACACAGGTTCGTGTTCAGCACCGCCGCAGAGGCGTTCGCTCCGGCGTAGTAGGAATCGCCACCGTTGAAGCCGTTCCAGCCGAGCCACAGCAGACCGGCTCCGCAGGCCACCATCAACAGGTTGTTCGGTGCATCGACCTCGCGGTCTCGTTGCAATCGTGGACCGATCACGGCTGCCGCGACGAAACCGGAGATACCCGCCGCCAGATGGATCACATAGCCGCCGGAATAGTCGAGCGCTCCGTGTGCCGCGAAGTACCCGCCGCCCCAGATCAGGAAGGCGTTGACCGTGTACACGAACGTGATCCACAGCAGCACGAACGGGATCCACGCCTTGAAACTGACGCGCCCGAGCACCGATCCGAGCATCAGGATCGGCGTGATCGCCGCGAACACGAACTGGAAATAGACCAGGGTCGCCGTTGGGAAGTGGAACGGCGGCCCGGTTTTTATCGATGGGATCAGAGCTTCACCCTCCTCGGCGGCCGCGCCGAGGACACTTCCGGATTTGCCCCACATCGTGTCGAAGAAACTGGTGCCTTTGCCGATCGGCGTTCCGAAGCCCATCTTGAACGCCCACAGACACCATGCGACCAGCACGAGCGCAAATGCGACGAACGTGAGCATCATGCTGTTGACCGACCAGCGCTTCTGCATCACACCGCCGTAGAGCACCGCAAGTCCCGGGACGCTCATCAGACCGACGAGCGTCGCCGCCGTCATCTGCCAGGCGTTATCGCCCGGGTTGAGCCACGATGGGTATGCGAGCCATTCAGCTGTTGCCAAGATGGACATACGCCTCCATTCCTGTCTGTCTGTAGTTCTGCTTTTACGCCCGCGGCCGCGGGTGCGGACGCAAGCAACAACCGTGCGGCTGCATCAAATCCTGTGAGCCGGCGGGACGCCAGGGAGCCGTGGCCAACCATCGGCCGCCCCCTTTCGACATCTGTCTAACCGCTCGCGTAGGGCAGCCCCGCGCGCCGGCAAGCGTCGCGCAGTTTGCCGTGTTCGACCAGTCCGGGATTCTCCGCGGGCTTGGCGCAGAGATCGCGTGCGCGCGCGCCGCAGGGATGGACTTCGGCCGCCCCGAGCGTGCTCGCGAAGGTCACCTGGATGCAGCCGGGGGCGAGCGTTTCTTTGCCGGTGGAGGCGATCACCGCCACAACCGTGCCGACGGCCAGCACGAGCACCGCGGCGATCACCGCCAGGCGTCCGGCCCGCGTCCATTGCAGCGGCTGGGAGAGCCGCTTGGACTGTTCCTGCATCACCATCGCCGCGTCAGCTTACCCCGCGTACGCTGCGTGGCTACTGGAAGTCCGCGGAGCCCTGCTCGGGCGCGAAGGCAAGCGCGGCCGAGTTGATGCAGTAGCGCTGGCCGCCGGGACCGGGCCCGTCGTCGAAGACGTGCCCCAGGTGCCCGCCGCAGGCGCGGCAGATCACCTCGGTGCGGCGCATGAACAGCGAGTTGTCGGGCCGCAGCTCGACCGCCTCGGCGATCGCCGGCTCGGTGAAGCTCGGCCAGCCGGTGCCCGACTCGAACTTGGTCTGCGAGCCGAACAGGTCCGCGCCGCAGCCGGCGCAGCGATACATCCCCGAATCCTTGTTGTAGACGTACTCCCCCGTAAACGGCGCCTCTGTTCCCGCACGGCGCAGGACCTCGTACTGCTCGGGCGTAAGCTCGTTGCGCCACTGCTCCTCGGTCTTGCCATCTGGGCGGGCCGCCTCGTCGGGCGCAGGCTTTCGTTTCGCGAGCATCACCTCTCTTTTCTAGCAGCGAGAACGCCCAACACAGGAGCCGCCAGGCTCCTGCTATCCTAATCCTTACGTTCACGTCAAGTTCACATCGGCGACGCATCGGCGTCAACTCCGACCATCACAACTACAAGTGGTGGGCACTGTCCTGCACGAGCCTCGGGATGTTGCTGGCGGCCACCAACTCCGGCACGCTGATCATCGCGCTGCCGAGCCTCGAGCGCTCGCTGCACGCCAGTCTGCTGGCGCTCGTGTGGGTGATTCTCGCCTACCTGATCGCCGCCACAGTGCTGGTGCTGAGCGCCGGCCGGCTGAGCGATCTGTTCGGGCGCAAGCGAGCCTATGTCGGCGGTTTCCTGCTGTTCGCGGTGGCTTCGCTTGGGGCGGGCTTCGCGACCGACGCGACCGTGCTGATCTGCTGGCGCGTGCTGCAGGGCATCGGCTCGGCGTTCCTGTTCGCCAACGCGGCGGCGCTCGTCACCGATGCCTTCCCGCGCGAGCAGCTGGGCCTTGCGATGGGCGCCAACACGATGGTCGCCGCGGTCGGCCTGGTGCTCGGCCCCGTGCTCGGCGGAGCGCTGGTGGAGATCTCCTGGCACTGGGTGTTCTGGTTCAACGTGCCGCTGGCGCTGGCGGGCGCCCTGTGGGGCGCGCTCGTGCTGCACGAGCTGGCCAAGCCCGACACGGTGCGGGGCCTTGACCTGCTCGGCACCGCGACCTTCGTGATCGGACTGACCGGGCTGGTGCTCGGCGTCTCCAAGGGAGGGCTGTCCGGCTGGGAGAGCACGACGGTGATCGTCTCGTTGGCGCTGGCGGTCGTGCTCCTGCCGCTGTGGGTGCTGATCGAGCGACGCGCGAGCGCGCCGATGCTCGACCTGAGCATGTTCTCCAACCGCCTGTTCGCGGCCGCCACCGGTGCGGCCTTCATCAACGGGCTGGCGCGCTTCGCGCTGATGTTCCTGTTCGTCTTCTACTTCCAGGGCGCGCAATCGAACAGCGCGATCGAAGCCGGCATCAAGCTGATGCCGCTGGCGCTCGGCATGCTCGTCGCCTCCCCCCTGGCGGGCATCTACGCCGACCGCCACGGCTCGCGAGCGCTGGCCGCGATCGGGATGCTCGTCACCGCCGCCGGACTGGCCGGCATGACGACGCTCGGCGTGGACTCCCCCTACTGGCAGAGCATGATTTGGCTGGCGCTGGTCGGGATCGGCTCGGGCATGTTCAACTCGCCCAACACAGCGGCGATCATGGGCGTCGTGCCGGCCAACCGCCGCGGCGTGGCCGCCGGCGCGCGCACGCTCTTGCAGAACACCGGCGCGGTGCTCTCGATCGCCTTCGTGCTTGCGATCGTCACCTCCTCGATCCCCAAGGCGACGCTGTTCGCGGTCTTCTCCGGCGTCACCAGCGGCCTGGCTCCCCAGAAGCTCGCGCCCTTCGTCGCCAACATGCACGTCGCTTTGTGGGTGCTGGTCGGGACATCGGTGATCGGTGCATTCGTGTGCCTGCTGCGCCCTTCTCACGCGATGCCGGAGCCGGCGCTGCAAGGAGCCAGGGCATGAGCCTGCGGATCGGCGACGTCGCCAAGCTGGCCGGCACGACCCCGCGCACGATCCGCTACTACGAGGAGCTGGGCCTGTTGCCGCAGGCGCCCGAGCGCCCGTCCGGCGGGCACCGGCTCTACAGCGAGGACGAGGTGGAGCGGCTGCGCGAGGTTATGCGCCTAAAGGAGTTGCTCGGCGTCAGCTTGCAGGAGCTCAAGGAGCTGTTGGCGGCCGAGGAGGCGCGGGCGGCGGTGCGCGCCGAGCTGCGGCGCGAGGACGTGGCGCCCGAGCGCCGCCGCGAGCTGCTCGAAGAGGCGCAGGGCCACATCGAGCGCCAGCTCACGCTCGTGGAGCGTCGCGCGAACGAGCTTGCCAAGCTGCGCAAGGAGCTGCTCACGACGCGCGCGCGGGTGCGGGGCAAGCTGCGTGATTTGGACGAGCTCGCTGCCGTCGAGGCGTCGTTCCAGCGGATCGCCAACGATCCGGACCTGCTCGCCGCGTCCCGCGCCGAGAGCGGCGCCGGCGACCGCTAGGGTCTAACGATGGAGCGCAAGTGGTGGACACTGATCGCCGTCAGCGTCGCGATCTTCATGCTGCTGCTGGACATCACGGTCGTCAACGTCGCGCTGCCGTCGATCCAGAAAGCGCTGCACTCGAACTTCCAGGACCTGCAGTGGGTCGTCGACGCCTACTCGCTGACGCTGGCGGCGTTCCTGTTGACCGGCGGGGCGCTTGCCGACCTGTTCGGGCGGCGACTGCTGTTCACGGCGGGCCTTGTCGTGTTCACCGCCTCCTCGGCTGTCTGTGGCCTGTCCACCACGCCGCTGATGCTCAACCTCGCCCGCGGCGTGCAGGGCGTCGGCGGCGCGCTGATGTTCGCCACCTCGCTGGCGCTGATCGCGCAGGCCTTCCAGGGCCGCGAGCGAGGCACCGCCTTTGGCGTCTTCGGGGCGGTCACGGGCGCCGCCGTGGCGGCGGGGCCGCTGATCGGCGGCGTTATCACCTCCGCGATCGGCTGGGAGTGGATCTTCTTCGTCAACGTGCCGATCGGCATCGCGGCGGTCGCGCTGACGCTCTCCAAGGTCAAGGAGTCGCGCGACCCGAACGCCACCGGCGTGGACTGGGCGGGCCTCGTGACCTTCTCGGGCGCGCTGTTCCTGCTGGTGTTCGCGCTAGTGCGCGGAAACGGCCTCGGTTGGGGCTCGACCGAGATCGTGGCGATGCTGACCGGCTCAGCCGTGCTGCTCGCGCTGTTCGTCTTGGCCGAGCGGATGCAGGCGCGCCCGATGCTCGACCTCTCGCTGTTCAAAGTCCCGGCGTTCGTGGGCGCCAACCTGGTCGCGTTCACGCTGTCTAGCTCGGCGTTTGCGATGTTCCTTTACCTGACGCTGTACATCCAGGACGTCCTGCACTACAGCCCGCTGCAGGCGGGCCTGCGCTTCCTGCCGACGACGCTGCTTATGTTCTTCGTCGCGCCGATATCCGGCAAGCTCAGCGTGCGCGTACCGATCCGCCTGCTGCTCGGCGTCGGCCTGCTGTTCGTCTCCGGCGGCCTACTGGCGATGACGCTGATCACCCCGACCTCCGGTTGGACGGCGCTGATCCCGGGCTTCGTGCTGCAGGGCATCGGCGTCGGCCTGATCAACCCGCCGCTCGCCTCGGCCGCCGTCGGCGTCGTGCCGCCGGCGCGCAGCGGCATGGCCTCCGGCGCCAACTCCACCTTCCGCCAGGTGGGCATAGCGACCGGCATCGCGGCGCTCGGCGCGATCTTCCAGGCCGAACTCGGCGCGGGCGGCGGGGCGGCCGGGGAAGCGGCGGTGCAGCACGCCACCCATGCCCAGTTCGTGGACGCCTTCACGAGCATCCTTCAGATCGGCTCCGGCGTGGCGCTGGTCGGGGCGATCGGGGCGTTCGCGCTGGTGCGCTCGCGCGATTTCGTCGCCTCGCACGCTCCCGAGAGCGCCGCCGCGCCGGTCACGCCCGAGCAGGCCGACCAGGCGGGCCAGTCCAGCGGGTCAGGGCGCGAGCCGCTCGTAGCCGGGGCAGGCGAGCACCGGTAGCCGCGGGTAGCGGGCATAGCTTGGGTCCTCTCGCGAGCGCTCGCACAGTGAGAACACGGAGCCGCGAGTGTTGGGCACGAGCCGGCGGTGGCGGCAGCTCTCGCACAGCCCGGCGTGTGGGCCGGCGCCTGGAGCGGGCGGGCGCACAGGCGAGACTGACTCCGATGACTCAGACGACACGCCAAGAGCGTAGTTGCAATAATAGTTGACTAAGCAACTATGACCACGTTCTACCGACTGCTCGGATTCCTGCGCCCCTACAAGCGCGGCTTGGCGATCTCCTGGATCCTGGCGAGTGCGGCGATGGTGATGACGGTGCTACTGCCGGGCCTGACCGGCGCGGCGGTGGAAGCGATCAACAAAGGCGCAAGCCACGCCGCGCACCACCAAACGGCGCTGCGTAACGAAGACCGCGAAACGCTGGCGCTGATCGCGGCTGCGATCCTCGGCGCCGCGCTCGTGCGCTGGGGCCTCACGTATTGGCGACGGATGATCGCCGGGCGCGTATCGCTCGGCATCGAGTACGACCTACGCGACCGCCTCTACCGCCACATGCAGCGCCTGGAGCTCGGCTTCTTCGACCGCCAGCAGACCGGCCAGTTGATGTCTCGGGCCACCGTCGACCTGGCCGCCGTTCGCTTCTTCCTCGGCTACGGGCTCGTCTTCATCCTGCAGTTCGCCCTGACGATCCTGCTGGCGGGAGTGGCGATGATGATCATCAACCCCTCGCTCGGCCTGATCGCCTTGATCCCGGTGCCGTTCGTGGTGGTCATCTCCTACCGCTACGGCCGCAAGGCGCGTCCCGCCATCCAGGAGGTGCAGCAGCGGATCGGCGAACTGACCGCCAACGCCGAGGAGAACATCTCCGGCGTGCGCGTGGTGAAGTCCTTCGCCCGCGAGCCCCGGCAGCTGGCGCGCTTCAGCGAGAGCACCACGCGCGTCTTCGAGCAGTCGATGGTGGCCACTCGCCAGGAGGCTCGCTACAACCCGATCATCGGCTTCCTGCCGCAGCTGGGCCTGACGGCCGTGCTGCTGATCGGCGGCGAGCGCGTGATCCACGCAAGCCTCACGCTCGGGCAGTTCAGCGCCTTCTACTTCTACCTGAACATGCTCGTCGGCCCGATGCGCTCGCTGGGCATGACGCTCAACCTGGCCCAGCGCGCCACCGCGTCGGGCGCCCGCATCTTCCAACTGCTCGACCGCGATCCGCGCATGAGCGAGGCGCCCGACGCCCGTGATCTTCCGGCGGGCAATGGGCACGTGCAGCTGATCGGGGCGACGCTTCGCTACGACAGCGACCAGGAGCTGGTGGCGCCGACCTTGGCGGCCGACGGTCAGACCGAGCTGGCGGCACCCGCGGCGCCTACCACGACAGCCACCGCCACAGCAGCGGCAAGCAATGGCCACCCAACCAACGGCAGCGTCGATATCGGCAGCGGCAGACACGGGCAGGATCAGGGGCGCGCGGTGCTCAGCGACATCGACCTCGACGTCCCGGCCGGCCACACCGTCGCACTCGTGGGCGCCACGGGCTCGGGCAAGACCAGCCTCGTCTCGCTGATCTCACGCTTGTATGACGTCAGCTCGGGCAAGGTGCTGCTCGACGGCGCGGACGTGCGCGACGTCAGCCTGCGCTCGCTGCGCCAGGCGATCGCCGTCGTCAGCGACGATCCGTTCCTGTTCTCTGCGAGCGTGGCGGAGAACATCGCCTACGCCCGTCCGGAGGCGAGCCGCGCGGAAGTCGAAACCGCGGCCACTCGCGCGCAGGCGCACGAGTTCGTGGAGCGGCTGCCGCAGGGTTACGACACTCGCGTGGGCGAGCGAGGGTTGACGCTCTCCGGCGGCCAGCGCCAGCGCCTGGCGATCGCACGGGCGCTGCTTGCCAACCCGCGCGTGCTGATCCTCGACGACGCCACCTCCTCTGTGGACGCCTCAACCGAGCAGTCGATCAAGCTGGCGCTGGCCGAGGCGATGGCCGGACGCACGACCTTCGTGATCGCCCACCGCCTCTCGACGATCGCCTTGGCGGATGAGATCGCCGTGATCGACCACGGCAAGCTCGTCGCCTATGGCAGCCATCACGAACTGCTCGACCTCTCCCCTCTGTACCGCGAAATCGTCGAGAAGGGCCTGCCCGAGAGCGTGTTCATGACCAAGGACACCTGCGAGCGCGAGGTGAGCAGCTTTTGAGCGCGGAGCTAAACATATGAGCGTCCACCCACATCATCCCCACCACTCCTCACCTCCCGCCAGGGAGGTGAGGAAATGAGTGCCCACGGGCGAGGCTTCGGCGCCGGGCGCGGCCCGATGGGGTCGCAGTGGACGGGCGAGCGCGCCGCCAAAGGCACGCGCGGGCGCAACCTGCGCGGGCTGATCGCGCTGGTTGGGCCCTACCGTGTACGCGCCGCCCTGACCGTCGTGGCATTGCTCGTGGGAACGCTCGCCTCGCTGGCGCCGCCCTTGCTCGCCAAGCAGGCGATCGACCAGGGGATCGACAAGCACGACAGCGCGCGGCTGGTGCTCGTGGTGGTGCTGTTCGTGGCAGCGGCGCTGCTGGTGTGGCTGACCACCTACGTCCAGACCTACCTCGTCGGCTGGGTCGGACAGAAGGCGCTGGCCGACCTGCGCGTGCGCATCTTCACGCACCTGCAGAGCCTGCCGATCGGCTTCTATGAGAGCCGCCCAGCCGGAGTGTTGATCTCGCGGATCACCAACGACGTCGAGGCGCTCGACAGCCTCGTGACCGACTCGGTCGTGACGCTGTTCCAGTCCGGCCTGACGCTGATCGGGGCGATCGGGGTGCTGCTCTACCTCGATGTGAAACTGGCGCTGCTGACCTTCTGCATCATTCCGTTCGTCGCAGGCGGCAGCCTCTGGTTTCGGATCGCCTCCGCCGGCGCCTTCCGGCGCACGCGGGAGACGATCGGCTCGATCACCGCCTACCTGCAGGAGACGCTGTCCGGCATCAGGGTGGTGCGCACGTTCGCCCGCGAGGGACACCACGAAGCGCAGTTCGCGGCGCTCAACGAGGACAACCGCGAGGCCAACATGCGCACCGTCAAGCTGAACGCCAACTATTTCCCGGCGGTGGAAATGCTCTCGGGCGTGGCGATGGCGACGATCGTGCTCTACGGCGGCTACCAGGCGATCGACGGGAACATCACCACCGGCACGGTCGTGGCGTTCGTGCTGACCCTCTCGTTCCTGTTCGAACCGATCCAGCAGCTCTCCCAGCTGTATGCCACCTACCAGTCGGGGATGGCGGCGCTGGAGAAGATCTTCCAGCTGCTGGACACCGCGCCGACGCTCGAAGATCGCCCGAACGCGCCCGCGCTCGGACCGATCCTGGGCGGGGTCAGCTTTGAGGACGTTTCCTTCGCCTACCGCCCACGGTCGCGCAGCGGCGATGAGGAGGAGGTGCTTGCGCTCGAGCACGTCGACCTCGACATACCGCCAGGGCAGACCGTCGCGCTGGTGGGAGCTACCGGCGCGGGCAAGTCGACGATGGCCAAGCTCGCTGCGCGCTTCTACGATCCCACCCGCGGACGCGTGCTCGTCGACGGGCACGACCTGCGCGAGGTCTCCAGTCACTCGCTGCGCTCGCAGATGGGGATCGTGCCCCAAGAGGCCTTCCTGTTCTCGGGCAGCGTGCGCGAGAACATCGCGTTCGGGCGCCCCGGGGCAGACGACGAGCAGCTCCGCTCCGCGGCCGCTGCCGTCGGCGCCGAGGAGTTCATCTCCCAGCTTCCGCGCGGCTACGACACCGAGGTGGGCGAGCGCGGCGCCCAACTCTCCGCCGGCCAGCGCCAGATGATCGCCTTCGCGCGCGCGCTGATCGCCGACCCGCGGATCCTCGTCCTCGACGAGGCGACCTCCAACGTCGACCTGCACACCGAGGGACGAATCGAAGCGGCGATGCGCCGCCTGCTGGCGGGACGCACCTCGATCGTGATCGCCCACCGTCTCTCAACCATCCGCCAAGCCGGACGAATCGTGGTGCTCGAGCACGGCCGCATCGCCGAGCAGGGCACCCACGAGGAGCTGATCGCCGCCGAAGGCCGCTACTACGAGCTGTATCGCGACTGGGCCGCACAGGCCGCAGCCGCCTGACCGCCAGCGCGCTGCGGCCCTCGTCGCACAGCGTTGATAAACGCTCCGTGTTCACGGGGCGCGCGAGCGACTCCCGGACGGCGACTCGGAAGTCCGGGCAGCGGATCGCGCAATCAGGCCGACCCGGGAGCGTCTACCCGTGGATCCGTTCGCCGCGGCGCAGCATGTCGAGGTACTTGGCGATTCGTCGAGCGCGCGTCTCGGGTCGCTTTGCGTCGTTGATTCGAAAGATGATCGAGTAGCGGTTCTTCGCGTCGAGGTCGGCGAAGGCGGCACGAGCCTGTGGGTCACCGTCGAGCTCGCGCTGCAGGTCGTCCGGGACCGCGGCGCGGCTCTGCCCGTTGTAGGCGGCTGCCCAGCGGCCGTCGGCGCGGGCGCGATCGATCTCCGCGAGTCCGGCGGGTCGCATTCGGCCGGCAGCGATCAGCTTCCGAGCCTTGTCGCGGTTGATCCTCGACCACCGTGCGCGGCTTGACCGCGGCGTGAAGCGTTGCAGCCAGTGCTCGTCCTCGCCGCGTCGCTTCTGCCCGTCGATCCACCCGAAGCACAGCGCTAGCTCGACAGCCTCGGCGTAAGTGACGGAGCGATCGTGCGAGTCCTTCTTTGCGATCTCGAGCCAGATGCCGGGATGCCGGTCGTGGTTGGCATCGAGCCACACCTCGAAGTCGGCTGCGGTGGGGCACCGCAGGACGAGAACGGTGCCCGGGTCCGTCACGTGGTCCACCAGGCACTCACCATCTCGCCGGCGCCGGGTGAACGGAACCCGAAGGCGCGGACCTCGAGCCCCTCCGACCAGGCCTCGAACTCGCGGACCGTGGCAGACGCGACCGGCAGGGGCGCCGGCGTCATTCGTCTAAACCCCGTTCTGAGCGGGCTCAATCGGTACTCCGGGACAGGGACTCGAACCGTGGGACAGGCCATGCCGCGATCTCTGCCATAGAGCCAAATATGGCTCCGTTACAGGCGAAACGCCTAGAGCCCGTATCCGGCCGAGTCCGGTGGAATCCGGTCGAATCGGGGCACGACTGGCACGAGACTGGCACGAGCTTTCAGCCCACCGCCCGGAGTTTCGGCGGCTCGCCCCCGGTGCGCGCGATGTAGGCGTTCACCTGCGCCGCCGCTTCGTCGACCGCACCCGGCATCAGGTGGCCGTATACGTCGTAGGTCATGGAGATCGTCGCGTGTCCCATGATGACGCTCAGCGCCTTCGCGTTGACGTTGGCGGCGATCATCAGCGACGCACAGGTGTGTCGGCCGTTGTGGAACGTGATTGGCTCCAGCGCATCGTCTCGATCCTTGACCCAGACCATCTTGGGGCGCTTGCCCTTCTCGCGGTTCGGGACCTCCCGCCACCCCCACGCCGTCAGTGCGTGGCGCCGCACGCTTTCCGGCGAGAACGGCGTCGTGGCCGTGCGACCGAACACCAGCGCGTCGCCGTCGCGCCCCGTGCGGAGCTTGTGGGCGGCCAGATCGGGCGCGAGCAAGTCGAGGATCGGGACGCGCCGGTCAGCGGCCTCGCTCTTGCCCTTCTGTTCGCCCTCGATCGCGTCCCACCCGCGCTGCACATGGATCACCCGCGCCGGGAGGTCCACGTCGCTCCAGCGCAGCGCCCGCAGTTCCCCACGACGCAGGCCCGCATAGACCGCCGTTGCCCACAGCGCCCGGTCCTCGTCCGCCAGCGCGGCGAGTAGTTCCGCTGCCTCCTCGGGCGCGGCGATGCGCTCACGCTTGCCGTCGGGCCGGCGAAGCTCCAGCCCCTTGGTCGGATCGACCGCGACCTCTTCCCTACGCATCGCCCGCCGGAAGATCACGCGCAGCGGGTCGAGCGTGTTCTGCACAGTGCTCGCACTCAAGCCTTCGGCGGTCAGCCGGTCGGCGAGATCCTGCACGTCACGCCGCTGTATCTCCGACAGACGCCGATCGCAGAGCGCCGGCAGAACACGTCTGTCGAGCCCCACCTTGTAGCCGCGGAGCGTCGCAGGCTTGTAGCGAGCACCCGAAGCGGTCGGGATGGAACCATCGCGCGCACCTGCGAGGAACGCCTCGGCCGCCTGCCGGACGGTCGTAGCCGTCGGCGGGCGCAGCTCGCCGCGTTTGACAGCGCCGAGCTTGTCCTCTCTCCACGCCTTCGCCGCCGCCCTCGTCGGGAACGCTCTGCGGATCTTCTTACCGTCCCGCTTGGAGTAGACGGATGCCTGCCACGGGCAGTCACAGCGCCCCTTGCGGTTGCACTTGAGGCCGTGGCGTTGACACACTCCGGTGGCCATCAGAAATCACGTCCAGGCGATGCGGCGGTGTACGGTGCTGATTGCATGGGAGCTCAACCTCCTGTGCCAAGCCCCCGGCCGCGACAACGGTGCGGGGGCGCTTTGTAGGTGCGCGGCATCCTACTCCCCCACTCCGACGCTTTCGGCGTGCCGGTCAAGCCAAGCCTGCAGCTCGCTGACGGGGATCAGCTTGCGGCGCCCAACACGGACAAGCCGCACGTCGGACTCGATATGCGCGCGCCAGGTATCCCATGACACACCCAGCGCCTCGCACGCCTGCTCAACGCTCAGCGCGAGGGTCGGCGCGCTCCGTTTCTGGGCGGCAAGGGCCGCGGCCGCATGTGGCGATATCGGGGCCATCGCGGTTATAGACCACGACCTGCTCAGACCGGCCATGCAATTTGCGCGAGGCACAGCCGCCGTCGTGCTAAACTGCACCTTGCCTGGAGCTGTTTATGCCGAAGATCACCGACACCCCCATGCTCACCCGCCGCGAGGCCGCCCAGATCGCGCACATACCGCTCAGCGCGCTCGACAAAGCGATCGAGCAGAACATCGTGACCGTTCATCGACGCCGCAACCACAGCTGGCTGTGCAGCGACGACATCGGTGTCCTGGCGCTATTGCAGAAGACGGCGCTCCCGCTGCCGATCACCGTCAAGCGGAAGATCAGACGGTGGGTCCGTGAGACAGCTCCCTACCGCAACACACGTGACTCCGAGCTGCACATCAGCGACGCGCTCGTCGTGCGCTGGTCGCAGGAGGTCAGCGAGACCGTCCATGCAGCCGAGAGCTATGCGAGGCTCCGCGATCAATGGATCGAGACCAACCAGGACATCAAGGGCGGCGAGCCCGTGATCCGTGGCACCCGCATCGGCGTGCGCGCGGTCGCGCAGCGCCTCGACAGCGGAGACACGTTCGAGACGCTGACCGAGGACTACCCCCGCGTACCCGCCGCAGCATTTCAAACGGCCTACACGTATGCGAGGTCGCACCCGCGCCGCGGCCGACCCACACGACCCTGGCGGGACGGCGATGAAGCTCTGGATCGACGAGGACCTATCCCCGTCACTGGTTGAGGTAGCGCACCACCACGGCCTCGACGCCGCCTGCAATCGCGACCGAGGACTGCTCGGCGGCTCCGACGCCGAGATCATGCGGCGCTGCATCGAGGAGGATCGCACACTCGTCACGAACAACTTCGGCGACTTCCGCCGGCTATGCGAGAGGCAGGCCGTACACCCCGGCCTCATCGTGCTTCCGACACCCTCCCGCGAGGCCCAACAGCAGCTGCTCGACGTTGCCCTGGCGCACATCGAGCGGCACACCGAGCTGAGCGGCGCCACCGACCCAGGCGAGTTCATGATCAACCGCGTCGTAGAGGTCGATAGCGCCGGTGTCTGCGCTGATTTTCCGCTGCCAGAGGTCGAGTAAGAAAGGGGGTGCGGGCGCGACACCGGGGCGCGCATCTCAAGAGCCCTCGAAGGGCAAAGCCGCGCGGCAGGCCACAAGCCCCTGACGCCTGCGCTTCGCTCACGTCAGTCACCCGCACCCACACGCATACTCCCACCACCAAGCACTCCGCGCAACCCCGGGCTCGATCACTCCTCCGGGCGATCGGAGCCGCCCACTGGATCGCGGATTTGTGGAACTACGCTGGTGATTGACGCCGCCGCGCCGCTGTCCGGCTGCTATTGCCCAGGCTGATCGGACGGCTCTGCCGGCGCTGCCGGAGCGGCGAGGAGCCAGCCGAGCGCGGATGCGGCGGCGCTCTGCTCGGTGTCGTATGAGACGAAGCAGCCGATCTGCTCTCGCGCCTGCTCTGCTGCTGCGAGGTGCAGCGCGTCGAGCGCCCGCTGCGGCGGTGAGAACACGCGGCACGCACCGCGCAGCACATC
>JBOGXY010000010.1:0-3495 GCA_050696495.1 Solirubrobacteraceae bacterium | reverse complement strand
TCGTTCCGCTCACTCGCACCAACCGCGAAACCCCTCTGCACGTCCGCATCGACCCGCCCGAGGGCGGCTTGCGTGCAAAGAGCTTCGCACTGCCTGAGAACGTCCGCGCGATCTCGCGCGCCCGTCTGACCAACCGGCGCGGCAGCGTCCGCGACGCCACGCTCGAACAAGTGCTCCGCCGCGTACACCTGTTGACGCGCGCGCCGCGGTGAGCGTATGGGGGCCGAGAGCGTGGCTTACCATACGAAACGCCTGGCCCTGAACCACGCCCCCGGCGCATCCTCCAGCGACATGTGGTGGCACCGCGTCGCCTGTCGCGAGCACGGTCCCACATACTCGTGGCCGATCGTAAAACCCGGCTCGATCTTCACCCGGCCGTGGTAGATGTGCAGGTCCGAGCCGCACACCCCGGTGGCCTCGATCCGTACGATCGCCTCGCCGGGATCGGCTATCCGCGGCTCTGGAACATCCTCGACCCGAACTTCGCCGGGGGCTTGGAGGTGACGGCTCGCATGGGAGCGAAGACTACTTGCCGACGCGGTGCGGCCTGCTCGCTGAATGATCCTCTCCTACCGCGAGGAAGGCCGAGACGTCCCGATCGGCGGCGGGCACGTTGAACCACTGACCATCGACCTCGCCGCTTGAGGCTGCGCGACCTCGAGCGTCACCTCGCGGTAGAGCGGACTTGACGCCGCGCTCATCGCTTGCCCAGCCTGTGGCCCTGCGCCGCCCCCGCCTTGCGGCCTTGGCGCACCCGGTGGCACTGCAGAGGCATTGCGCCCGCGCAACGCTATGTGCGCATGTTTCCATATCCTGCCCGCATGGCCACTGCAGCTTCCAAGGCGGTCCTGATCACCGGCTGCTCCTCGGGCATCGGCGCGGCCGCAGCGCAGCGGCTGGCCGAGCGCGGCTTCACCGTGTACGCGAGCGCGCGCCGGCTGGAGTCGATCGAGTCGCTGCGGGCCTTCGGCTGCAAGCTGCTGCAGCTGGACGTCACCGACGAAGCCTCGATGCGCGCCGCCGTGGAGACGGTCGTCGCCGAGCAGGGCGCGGTTGGAGCGCTCGTCAACAACGCCGGCTACTCGCAGGGCGGGCCGATCGAGCAGGTCTCGATGGAGTCGGTGCGCCGCCAGTTCGAGACCAACGTCTTCGGCCTGATCTACCTGACCCGGCTGGTCCTCCCCGCCATGCGCGCCCAGCACTGGGGCCGGATCGTCAACATCGGCTCGATGGGCGGCCGGCTGACCTTCCCCGGCGGCGGCCTCTACCACGCCACCAAGCACTCGCTTGAGGCAATCAGCGACGCCCTGCGCTTCGAGGTGGCGGGCTTCGGGATCGGTGTGACCCTGATCGAGCCCGGCTTGATCACAAGCGACTTCGCCAAGACGGCCGTGGCCACCGTCGCCGAAACCGACGGCAGTAGCGTCAGCGGCGAGGCCGCAAGCGACGCCAACGACAACGGCGCTGAGAACCCCTACCGCGCCTTCAACGCCAAGCTCGCCGCGATGACCGTAGGCGTCTACGAGAGCCCGATCCGCCACCTAGGCGGCTCGCCCGAGGTGGTGGCCAAGGCGATCGAAAAGGCCATCACCCGCCGCAAAGCACCGACGCGGATGCTCCTGACGCCCTCAGCCCACCTGACGGTCCTACAGCGCAAACTGCTGCCGGACCGGCTGTGGGACGCCACGATGCGCTCGCAGCTGCCGCAGCCGCGGTAGAGGCAAGGCTTCTTTTTCCAGCTTATTTTAGAAAGACACTGCTATGGTGTCTGCCATGACCAAGAACGAGCATCGACACGTCCTCGCCAGCTTCGTGACGCTGGATGCCGCGATCACGCGTGCCAGCCATGCCCTTTCCAGTGGCGATGTCGCGGTGGCGGAGCGTGCACTTGAGCAAGCCAAGCGAACCGTCTACACCGATGCGCCCTCGCTGACCGTGCCCGAGGTGGCCGACGAGCTGCGCGTGAGCCGTCCCACGGTGCGGAGCTGGATCGACAAGGGTTTGCTGGACGTCGTCACTGACACCTCGCCTCGACGCGTCAGGTTCGCGAGCGTTCAGGACCTCAAGCAGCGCCTGACGAGGCTGCGCGCGCTCAGCAAGGACGAGCGCCGCTTCTCGCAACTCTTGCGCGAAGCCGCCGATCAACGCGCCCTCTCCCAGCCCGGAGCGCGAGAGGGCCTGCAAGACGCCCTGACCGGAGATGACGTGGCGCTCTGAGCGCGGGCATCGGGCGCTCGGGTCGACCATATGGCATCGCGGTTCAAGGTCAGCGTCGCGCGTCGCTGCGCACCAAGGATCAAAGCGCTCCGCGGCGAGGCGAAGATGAGGTTCGACCGCGTCGTCGAGGAGCTGCGCCATCGCGGGTGCGAGGCAGGCGGAGTCCGCATGCGCGCCGATACAGGCACCGACCACCGGGTATGCGAGCGGCGCTTCTACCGAGACTGGCGCATGCATCTCGTCTTCGGCGAGAACGAGGACATCGTGATCTCATGGGTGGGACGACACACCGAGCACGAGGCGGTGCACTTCGAGGGTGCGCAGGGCATCCCAGGTCTCAGCGGTATCGGCCGTGCTCGCGACGAGCAACCAAAATGCTGCGACGACCTCGACCATCCGCCGGCCGACACAGATCTGGTTGATCTCGTCAATCAGATCCGTCCCGCGCGCAAACGGCGTCAAGTCCAGGAGCCGGCCGGCCCAGGCGTATAGGTTGCCTCCGGCGCCTACCTGGAGGGTGCGGGGCCTCGTGGCTTGGCTCAATGTTCGCCCGCCGATCTGTCGAGGCGTCCCCTACCCCGTCTCGCTTCGACTTCGAACTCTGCTGCGTCGGCGACCACACTTAGTTCGTCCACAGAGCCGAGATCGGGACCGCGAACAGACGCTCGCCGAACGGGAGCAGGTCGATCCTCCCAGTGCGCTGATATCGTATGTCATTACGTATACGTTGACGTGCACGATAATGAGGTGGCGACATGGCGGCGACAGCGACGGTTCGAGTGACTCCCCAGACGCGCGAGCGCCTGAAGCGGCTCAGCCGCGATCGCGGACTGAGTACCCCGGAGTTGCTCGAGCGGCTCACCCGCCGCGCCGAGGATGACCAGCTCCTGGCCGATCACACAGCCGCGATCGGCCGGGTCATGGGCGACCCCGAGCAGGCGAAGTCCTATCGCGCTGAGATGAGCGATTGGGACGAGACGCTTCTGGACGGCCTGGACGAGTTGTGAGCGGCTCCGTACCGGGGGCCAAGCAAGGTGAGATCTGGGACGCGAGCCTCGATCCCATCGTCAGCCACGAGCAGCGAGCCAGGCGACCGGTCCTGATCGTGAGCGTGGACGAGATCTCCTCCGGCGTGGGAGAGATGTGCATCGTCGTTCCGCTCACTCGCACCAACCGCGAAACCCCTCTGCACGTCCGCATCGACCCGCCCGAGGGCGGCTTGCGTGCAAAGAGCTTCGCACTGCCTGAGAACGTCCGCGCGATCTCGCGCGCCCGTCT
>JBOGXY010000009.1:0-22071 GCA_050696495.1 Solirubrobacteraceae bacterium | reverse complement strand
TCGTTCCGCTCACTCGCACCAACCGCGAAACCCCTCTGCACGTCCGCATCGACCCGCCCGAGGGCGGCTTGCGTGCAAAGAGCTTCGCACTGCCTGAGAACGTCCGCGCGATCTCGCGCGCCCGTCTTACCAACCGGCGCGGCAGTGTCCGCGACGCCACGCTCGAACAGGTGCTCCGCCGCGTACACCTGTTGACGCGTGCGCCGCGGTGAGCGTATGGGGGCCGAGAGCGTGGCTTACCATACGAAACGCCGACCCTGAACCATACAGAACGCCGGCTCCGAACCATACGAAACGCCGACCGCGAACCATACGATTCGCCGGACGTTTGACCTACCCCGCGAACGCCTCGCCCGAGGCGCACGGGCGGCCCAGCTCGAAGCCCTGGGCGTAGTCGACGCCGTAGTGGCGCAAGAGGCCGATCGTCGGCTCGTCGCCGACGTACTCGGCGATCGTCTGCTTGCCCATGCCCCGCGCGACGCTCACCAGGGCCTGCACGACCAACTGGTCCTTGCGCGAGGCCGGCAACGTGCGGATGAAGTCTCCGTCGATCTTCAGATAGCGAAACGGCAGGCGCTTGAGGTACTGGAAGGAGCCGAATCCTGCCCCGAAATCGTCGAGCGCCACCGAGCTGCCGAGCGTGTGCACGCCCTCGCAGAAAGCGCGGGCGCGGCCCATGTCGCCGATCGCGGCGGTCTCTGTGACCTCGATCACCAACCGGTCGGGGGCGACCTCGTTGCGCACCAGCTCCCGCTCGATGTGGGCGAGCATGCCCCGATCGGTGATCGACAGCGCCGAGAGGTTGACGGCCACACGCGCCTGCGAGGCGCCGCCCGGCTCGCCCGCCGGCTCCCCGCCCATCAGTGCGCACACCTTGGCGATCACCATCCGGTCGATCTGCTGGATCAGCCCGTAGCGCTCGGCCGCCGGCAGGAAGGCGCACGGCGGCGTAAGCGAACCGTCGGGACTGTCGGCCAGGCGGATCAGCGCCTCGTAGTGGGAGATCGCTCCGTCGGCCAATGAGACGATCGGCTGGTAGTGCAGTGTGAACAGGTCTTCGCGCAGGGCGTGACGCAGGCGTGCAAGCCAGGGCTTGGGCTGCAGGCCGGCAGAGCTTGAGAAGTCACCCGTGCGCCCGGGATAGCGACGGCGGCGCCCGGCCGCCTCCGCGGCCCCGCCGCGCAGATCCTTGACGCGGATAACAAAGCTTGAGCTGGCGTCTGTGGTTGTGGTTGGCATGGCTGCGATATTCACCGCCAACGGGATTCTTCGGCGGCGATGAGCGGCTTTGTGGAGGTTTTCGCGCAAAAGCTGCGAGAAACCTGCGCAAAAGTGCGCAAACCTTCGCTCAGCGGGCTCTCAACGAGCCGAATACGGGCGTCTTGCTCGCTCTGAGACGACCAGCAGCAGTGCCAGCAGGACGAAGTTCATGACCACCGAGGAGCCTCCGTAGGCGACGAACGGCAGCGTGACACCGGTCAGCGGGATCACGCGGGTGACGCCGCCGACGATCACGAACACCTGCATCGCGATGATGAACGACAGGCCGACGGCCAAGAGCTTTGAGAACGAGTCGCGCGCCAACATCGCCGTCTTCAGTCCGCGCGCGACGAACAACAGGTAGGTCAAGAGCAGCGCGCCGGCGCCGGCGAGCCCCAGCTCGTTGACGATGACCGCGTAGATCATGTCGCTTTCGGGGATCGGCAACAGCGTCGCGCGCACGATCCGATGCGGCGCGATTTCGTAGGGGAACTGAAGCAGCGACTGGTCAAACCCCGTGCCGAGCAGCCCGCCGTCGGCCTGGGCGAACAGCGACTGAGCGAGCTGGTAGCTGCCCTGTGGGGCGCGGTAGAGGCTTTCCTGAAACGGGTGTTCCCAGGCCAGCACGCGCTGGTGCACGTGGCCGACGTGAGCGATCACAAACCAGGCGCCGAGCGCGAACAAAGCCAACCCGATCAGCGGGAAGGACAAGCGTCCCGTGGCCACGTACAGCAATGCAAGGAACGCGCCGTAGAACATCAGGGAGGTCCCAAGCTCGCGCGTGAGCAGGAGAGTCGCCATCGCGGCGCCCCAGATCACGAGCATCGGTCCGAACTGCTTCATCGGCGGGATCGTTACGCCGAGCACTTTGCGCCCCGCCGTCACGAGGATCTGGCGGTTGTCGCGCAGATAGCTGGCCAGGAAGATGACGATCGCGACCTTGGCAAGCTCGGCGGGCTGGAAGGAGATCGGGCCGAGGTGGATGTTCAGGTAGGCGCCGTTGACCTGCTCGCCGATCACCGGGAAGCGCGGCAGGATCGCCATCGCGATCCCGACGGCCGCGATCGTGTAGCGGTAGCGCTCGAGCACTCCCACCCCGGTGCGGCGCAACCACAGGATCGTGGCCGCGAACAGGACCAGGCCGAAGATCATCCACTGCGCCTGCTGGCGGGCAAGCGAGGGGTTGATGCGGTAGATCATCACGATGCCGACGCTTGCCAGCACCGCCGCCAGCGGGAACAGGTAGGGGTCCGCGTGCGGCAGCGCGAAGCGGATCACCAGGTGCGCGGCCAGACACAGGCCGAGAAACAGCAGGCCGTAGGTCAGCGAAAGGCTTGAGGCGTGGTGCAGCGCGACGTTGGTCGAGGCTCCCAGCGAGCTGTTTTCCTGCTGGATGAAGATCGCCGTAAAGCCGGCGGTGACCAGCAGCGCCGAGGGGATCAGACCGAGCAGCTCGCGATTGCGGGGCGCCAACACTCAGCAGAACCTAACGAGACGCCCGGCGCGGGGCAGCCGATCCCCTCGCTAGGCTTGCCCGAGCGGCGCGGCGGCGCCGGCATGTTGCCGATCTCGCCATGTGCCCTGAGCAGGGCATTCAGCGAGCAGCGCCCGCGTTTGCCATGAGCGACAGATGAGCTTCCCAGACGCGACACCCACCGACGAGGAGCCGCCCTCGCTCGCGCGCCGCATGCGCGTGCGCTTCGCCCTGGCAACGCTCGGCATCCTGCTGCTCAGCGGCGCGGCGACCGCCACGATCGCGCTGACCAAGCTAAATCACATCGCCGAAGAGGTGTTCCCGCGCGGCAGCCAGATCCATGTCGCTCGCGGCGTGGTGGAAAGCGCCTACAGCGGCGGGCCGCAGACCTTCCTGATCATCGGCTCAGACCGCCGCGCGGCCTCCAAAGACGCCTTTGACCGCAACGACCCGCCGCACAGCGACACGCTGCTGCTGGTCCATCTGGACCCCGAATACGGGCAGACCTCGGTGATGTCGATCCCGCGCGATCTGCTCGTGACGCTGAGGACCAAGGGCGGCGCCGACTACTACCCACGCAAGATCAACTCGGCCTACACGATCGGTAGCGAGGAAGGCGGCACCGACCGCGGTGCCGAACTGACCGCCGAAACGATCGAGCATCTGTTGCACATCAAGCTCAACGGCGTGATCGACGTCACCTTCAAGGGCTTCATCGGCGTCGTGGACACGCTCGGCTGCGTGTGGGTGAACGTCGACCACCGTTACTTCAACGAACCGAACGGCAGCGTCGAAACCAACTACTCGGCGATCAACCTGCAGCCCGGCTATCAAAAGCTCTGCTACGAAAAAGCGCTCAGCTACGTGCGCTACCGCCACACCGACTCGGATTTCGTCCGCGTCGCCCGCCAACAGGACTTCATCCGCGACCTGCGCGAGCAGGTACCGGCCGGCAATCTGTTGGGCGAGATCGACACTGTCTCAAAGGCCGTCGGCAAGGCCGTCACCAGTACGTTTCATGCCTCCGCGGGACAGCTGATCGAACTGGCGAAGCTCGCCGCCTTCTCGCAGCAGAAGCCTTTGCGTCAGGTGAAGTTCCGCGCTGAGAACGTCGACGCGATGATCGGCGGGGAAAGCTTTGTGACCAGCAGCCCCGGCTCGATCAAACAGACTGTCCGCGAATTCCTGCACGGACACGCGCCGCTCAGCCTGCCGAGTTCCTCTTCGTCCTCCTCCGCACACTCGCACTCCCACCACTCGGGCAGCCCCTCCGCCGCCTCGCTGGATCTGTTTCCCGTCTCATCGACCGGCAAGTCGATGGCTCTGAACGTCGCGCCCAACGTGCCGTTCCCGGTCGAGTACCCGGCACTGCAGAGCGGACCGGCGACGCCCGAGGAAGTTCACCCCTACACGGTCGAAGAGCACAAACACATTCACCACGGGTATACCTCCGTGTGGCGCGAGAACACGCTCGGTGGCTACTACGACGTGGAGGGCTTGGACTGGGTCAACATACCCCTGTTCGCGCATGCCCGCAGCCAGAAGATCGGCTCGCGCACCTACCTGCTCGTCGACGACGGAGCGCACATCCACGACATCGGCTGGCGCGTGGGCAGGGTCATCTACTTCGTCAGCAACACGCTGCTGGAGGATCTGACCAACCAGCAGATGATCGCGATCGCCCGCTCCACCACACACCTCGGCTGAGACCGGCCGGCCCGGCGTTAGGGCAGGGTCCGAGGCTCGGCGTCAGCCGGCGATGGTCGGCGCCGCGTCGAGCGCCGCGTTTACCAGCGCGTCGGCATCGGCGTTCTGGGCGCGTGGGACGGTGCGTATCCGCCAGGCACCGAAGCCGCGCAGCACACCGATCGCCTCGGCGTGCAAGGGGCGCATCGCGGCGTGCTTGACCTTGTAGAGGCCCTGAACCTGCTTGGCGATCAACTCGGAGTCGTTTATGACTTCGACCTCATCGGCGCCCAATGCCTGGGCGCGAGCCAGACCGAGCAGCAGCGCGCGGTACTCAGCCACGTTGTTGCTGACGATTCCGAGTAGCTGCGAGGCCTCATCCAGCACCTCTCCCTCCGGGCTCGAGACGACGCTGGCGGCAGCCGCCGGGCCCGGGTTGCCGCGCGAGCCGCCGTCGACATGCACGATCACCTTCACCGCCGCCACGCTCCGCGTGCGACGTATTGCCTGGTGGTCGCGCTCACTACGAGCCGTCGACCAGCGGTGGCAGGTCGCCGGGGACGCGCGCGCGCCGACGATCGCGGATCACCCGTCGGCCGAGGTCCTCCGCGGAGGGGCGCTCGCCACGAGCACGACGGTCGGCCTCGCGACGGTCGATCACGACGGTCACGTTCTGATCGCCCTCGTAGTGCTTGACGAGCTTCGGGTAGAGCTCGTCGGCCATCTCTTTGGGAACGACGCAGTAGATCATCGCCTTGATCGTACTGTGCGCTTCACGCGAAGCAAAGCGCTACACGCCCACAGCCGCTCAGGCGGCGATCAGAGCCAGCTCGCCGCGCTCGTCGGCGGCGGCGTTGGCGAGGCGGTCCTCTTCAGGCAGTTCGCCGAGCTCCATCCCCTCGGCCGCGAGCACAACGCCTGCGGCCTCATCGCCCAGATCGACCTCGTAGCGATACCAGCAAAGCTCCCAGGCGACCACGATCGCAACCCGCGCGCCGGCATCCTTCAGCGGACGAACCGTGACAGTTGGTGCGCCAAGCGAGCGCGCTACACCGGCCACGCGTTGGGTCGTCGCGCCGGCATTGAATACCTCAAGCGCCCGTTCTGCCTTGAGCTCGCCGTTGGTGAGCTCACGCTCGCCGGCGTGTGGGGAAGAACTGTTCTCCTCCTCGACTACCGACTGCTCGCCCGCCGGCGCATGCTCGGCCTGCACGGCGCCGATGAAGACGGCTTGGCCGTCGGTGCGTGCCGGCTCGTCCGCGCCGCCCTCGACAAACTCGTATAGCTCGTCGACCTCGTCGTAGAGAACCGAATCGTCGGCCTGCAGCGCCGCACCGCGTCGCGACGGAGCGCCCTCTCGGCGCACTGGGCGCTCCTCGGGCTCACGCAGCTGGCGTAGGCGACCGAGCAACGAGCCGGTACGGCGCGCACGCGGCGCGCGCAGGCCAAGCTCATGCCTGTCGGCCTCTCGCAGCCAACCCTCCGCGGTGGCCCTGGGCACGCACAGCTCGCAGACGGTGCGGCGATGACCGCCCGCCAGGAATACGTCGGGTGTCTCGCCTCGCAGCAGGCGCCTGCCGCATACGTCGCAGGCGACGACCGGGTGGGATGTGACGATCGCGCGGGTAGCCATCGGCTCACCAGGGTAGCCGGGAGCCACTAGGCGTGCGTCGCGATTGGCTGCGCCTCGCTCTGCTCGAGCACGCGGGCGACCAGTTGCGCGGGCAGCGGCTCGTAGCGCAACAGCTCCAGCGTGTAGTCGCCCTGACCCTGGGTGATCGAGCGCAAGTCGGGCGCATAGGAGAGCATCTCGGCCATCGGCGCCTCGGCGCGAATCTCGGTGCCCGAGCCGGTCGGCTGCATGCCCTGCGGGCGGCCGCGACGGCTGTTCATGTCGCCGATCACTTCGCCGACGTGCTCCTCGGGCACGGACACTGTCACGAGCATGATCGGCTCCAGCAGTACCGGTTGAGCGGCCGCCAGCGCGTCTCGCATGGCGTGGGCGCCGGCGAGCTTGAAGGCAAGCTCGGATGAGTCGACCGGGTGAAAGGAGCCGTCAATCAGCGTGACGCGGACGCCCTTGACCGGATAGCCGGCCACGGGCCCGGCCTGCATCGCTTCGGTGACGCCCTTGCGCACCGCCGGAATGAACTGGTTGGGGATGACACCGCCCTTGATGCGATCTACGAATTGGAAGCCCGCTGGGCCCTCTGCGTCTGTCAGCGGCTCGATCTCGATCTCGCACTCCCCGAACTGGCCCCGACCACCGGTCTGCTTCTTGTGGCGCCCACGCGCGCTTGCGCTGCCCACGATCGTCTCGCGGTAGGGGACGCACGGCGGCTTGAGCGTTACTCCGACCCCGAAGCGCGAACGAAGCCGGTCGACGATCACTTCGACGTGAACCTGGGAGAGCCCGGCGACGATCTGCTCGCCGGTCTGCGGGTCGCGGTGCAGGTCGATCGTCGGGTCTTCCTCCTGCAGACGCCGAAGCGAGGCGAACACCTTCTCCTCATCGCCGCGGCTTGCGGCCTGCACGGCAAATGCCATCACCGGGGCGGGCAAGCGCGGGCGCGGCATCTGCAGTGGCTCGTCGCGTGTTGCCAGCCAGTCGCCGGCATAGGTGTCCTTCAGCTTGGCCACCGCGCCCATGTCGCCCGGCCCGATCTCCGCGACGTGCTCAGAGCCCTTGCCGGTGTAGATGATCGGCTGGCCGATCCGCTCGCGGGCGTGCGTGCGCGTGTTCAGCGCCTGCGTGTCGTGGCTGAGCAGACCCTGGTAGACGCGCAGCAGGTTGACCCGGCCGGCGTAGGGATCGGCGCGGGTCTTGAAGACATAGGCAAACAGCTCGGCCTGCTCCTCGGGCACCAGTGAGACCTCGCCGACTCTGAGCGGACCGTGCTTGACCGGCGAGGGCAGATCCTCGACGATCGCGCCCAGCAGTCTCGCGGTGCCGATGTTGCGGGTGGCCACGCCGCACACGACCGGGAAGATCTTGCCGTGGTTGGTCCCTGTCTTCAGCGCCGCCGCTATCTCCTCGTGGGAGATCTCATCGCCCTCCAGGTAGCGCTCCATCAGCTCATCGGAGACCTCGCTGACCTCGTCCATCAGCCGCTCGCGGTATTCGCTTGCCATCGCCGTCTGCTCGGGCGGAATCTGAACCTCGACTGTCGCGCCCCGGTTCGGCGACTCCTGCCTGCAGGCGCACATGTCAAGCAGATCGACCACACCGCTCACCCACCCGTCCTCGATAAGCGGTATCTCGACGGCCACCACGTGCGGGCCAAAGGACTGCTTGAGCGAGTCCAGCGTGCGCGCGAAGTCGGCCCGCTCCCGGTCGAGCATGTTCACGAACACCAGCCGCGCAAGGTCGAGCTCGCCCGCGCGCGCCCATAGGCGCGAGGTTGTGACCTCCACCCCATTCACGGCGTTTACGAGGAAGATCGCCGACTCGCACACGCGCATGCAGGCCAGAGCGTCCGCGATGAAGCTGGGATCGCCGGGTGTGTCGAGCAGGTTGACCTTGCGTGCGTCCCATTCGATCGCCGAGAGCGAAGCGGAGATCGACATCTGCCGCGCATGCTCGTCGGCATCGGAGTCAGAGACCGTGCTCCCGTCAACGACGCTCCCCAAACGGGTCGTAACGCCGGCCTCGAAGAGCAGCGCCTCGTGCAGCGAGGTCTTGCCCGAGCCGCGATGACCGACAAGGGCGACGTTGCGAATCCGATCGGGGGCCGGGCGCATGTCTGTCTCCTCAGGGGACGCTGCCAGCAAACATACCCCCGGACGGGCGATTTCACTACTGGATCAACCGCAAAGGGCTGCGGCGGGCGGCCAACGGGTGTTTCTCAGCCGCCGCTAATCGCCGTCAAAGGAACCGTCTTGCATCTTCCCGCGCAGCCTCAGAACAGCCTTGGTGTGAAGCTGGGAGATGCGCGACTCGGTCACGCCGAGCACCTCGCCGATCTCGCGCAGGGTCAGGTTCTCGTAGTAGTAGAGCGCGATCACGAGCTTCTCGCGCTCAGGCAGCGAGGCGATCGACTCGGCGATGCGGTCCTTCAGATCGCCGACGTCCAGCGCGCGCGAGGGGTCGGGAGCGTTCGGGTCCTCGATCGTGTCCATCAACGAGACCTGGTCGCCGCTGGAATCCGAGACGCTCCACATCTCATCGAGCGCCGCCACCGAGGAATGGGAGATCGTCAGCAGCGAATCGTGAAATTCGGAGACTGAAAGGTCAAGCTCCGCCGCCATCTCCTCATCGGTGGGCGAGCGCTGCAGCCGATGCTCGAGCTTCGTCGAGGCCCGCTCGATTTCACGCGCGCGGGCGCGCACCGAGCGCGGCACCCAGTCGATCGAGCGCAACTCGTCGATGATCGCCCCCTTGATGCGGGTGATCGCGTAGGTCTCGAACTTGATCTCCCGCGAGGGGTCGAAGCGCTCGATCGCCGAGATCAAGCCGACCAGTCCATAGGAGATCAGGTCGGCCTCCTCGACATGCGGAGGCAAGCCCGCCGCGGTGCGTCCGGCGACGTACTTGACCAGCGGCGAGTAGGCCACGACCAGGCGCTCGCGTGCGCGAGCGTCGCCGTCACTCTTGTAACGGCGCCACAGTTCGCGCAGCTCGATCGCTTTGACGTTCGTCTCCAGGGTCTTCTCCCGCCGATCAGGCCCGAGGGTGAGCGCGCGCGTAGGCGCTTGCAAGACGTGCGGACTCTACCCGAGTGTAGACCTGCGTCGTCGAGATGCTCGAGTGCCCGAGCAGCTCCTGGATCGCTCGCAGATCCGCTCCACCGTCGAGCAGGTGGGTTGCGAAGCTGTGGCGAAGGGCGTGTGGGGTGAGAGATCCGGCCACTCCCGCGCGCGTGCTCCAGGCGCGTAGACGGCGGCGCACGTCGCTTGTTCCCAAGCGTCGACCGGAGCGGCTGAGGAACAGGGCGTGCTGGTCCCGATCCGTACTCTCGGCCGCGCCCAACCGCCGAGGAGACGGCGTCGGAGCCGCACAAAGGGCTGGGCGGCCTCGCTCCAGATACATGCGCAATGCCGCCAACGCCACCTCCCCGGCGGGGACGAATCTCGTCTTCGAGCCCTTGCCCTGCACGCGCAGCTGCTCGCGATCCTCATCGACATCGCCCACGTCCAGCGTGACGATCTCCTCGGCACGCAGGCCACAGGCGTAGGCAAGCTCGAACATCGCCCGATCGCGCAGGTGCAAAGGACCGTCGGCCGGGATCGAGTCGAGCAGCCGCGCCATCTCCGGCGCCTTCAGCACGCGTGGCAGGTGCGAGCCCTTGCGCGGGGTCGAGATCAGGTCGGCCGGGCTGTGCGGGATCTGACCGTGCTCGCGCAGGCAGCGAAACAGCGCACGGATCGCGGCGAGCTTGCGGGCTGTCGTGGTGGGCGCAAGCTCCGCTTCGGAGAGACTTGCGATGTAGCGGCGAATATCGCGGACCGAGACCTCGACAGGAGCAAGGCCGCGACCATCCGCGAAGCGAGCGAATTGAAGCGTGTCCACGGCATAGGCGCGACGGGTCCGCGCCGCGGCGCCGGTTCGCAGCAGGTCGCTCTCGAGCAGCGCCAACGCCTGCTGCCATGCCTCGCTTACCTGCGGCTCGCTCTCGGCTTGCTCGGATGTGCTCATCAATACGCCTAGTTCGCCGCCGTCAACGCTCGCCCTGCTGAAATCGCTCGCGAGCTTATGTACACGCGCGCCTCAGACGGCCGCGGGCGGTTGCGGCGAGCAGCCAAGCTCGGGACGTCAGCGACCGGTCGCGAGCGTCGCGGCGCGTCCGGCGAGCACCGGCTCGAGCAGACTTCCGAGCTCTTGCCAATCGCGCGCGGCGATCACGTCCTCTTCCTCGCACAGCTCCGCGTTCCACGGGTGGACGATCGTGGCGGTCGCGATGTCGCGCTCGATCGCCGCCGCGATGTTGATCGGCGAATCGTCGATCAGCACGTCGATATCGAGCGCCACGCAGCGTGAGACCTTGTCGTAGGAGCAGCAGAGATCGTCGACGGGCATCCCCAGCTGATCGAGCCAGCGGGCGGTCACCGATGCGCGCGAGACGGCGCGATGGGAGGTGACGTGGATGAAGTGGCCCTCTTCGCTCCAGCGGCGAACCGTCTCGACCGCGCCGGGGTAGGGCCTGCCGGCGAGGATCTTCTCGTCGCTGTGGCTCTCCTCGATACAGAGCTCAAGCTGATCGGCGCGCAGACGCGTGATCCCCCACGTGAACTGCTCCTCGTAGGGCAGCTCGATGCCGAACCGGCGCAAAGAGATCTCCGAGAGGATGTCCCAGTAGTGATGCAGGGTGGAGTCCACGTCTATCGCGATCCGCATGACCGGTAGATTATGGGGTCTATGAGCGGCGTGGGAGTGCTCCCCGACACAGAGCGTCAGACATACGGCCCGCAAGGGCGCTCGAGCTGGCTTGACATCGACTGGGCTGAGCATCAGCGCTGGGTTACTCTCGCCGACCGGCCGGTGAACGTGATCGAGATGGGCGAAGGCCCGCCGATCGTCTTCGTGCACGGACTGTCGGGCTCCTGGCCCAATTGGCTCGAGCAACTGCCCGTGTTCGCCCAGGAGCATCGTGTGATCGCGATGGATCTTCCCGGCTTCGGGCACTCGCCGATGCCGGCCGAGCGGATCACGATCTCGCTGTATGCCCGCATCCTCGACAGCCTGCTGGAAACGCTCGGCGTCAGCGCGGCGACGCTTGTCGGCAACTCGATGGGGGGCTTCGTCTCCGCCGAGCTTGCGATCGCCTTTCCGCAGCGAGTCGAGCAGCTGGTGTTGATCTCCGCCGCGGGGCTGAGCACCTACCGCCATCACGGCGTCGAACGCATCGAGCCCTACCTTCGCCGCGCCGCGCCGATGATCGCCGCCTATACCGGCTTCACCGCCACCCGCTCTGACTGGATGGCGCGCCGCGCGGGCCTTCGCAACCTCTCGCTCGGCTTCGTCACCCGCCACCCCAGCCGCCTGCCGGCCCCGCTCGTTGCCGAGCAGATCCGCGGCGCCGGCAAGCCCGGCTTCATGCAGGCGCTGCGAGCGAACATCGATTACCCGATCCGCGAGCGCCTACCGGAGATCGCCTGCCCGACGCTGATCGTGTGGGGCTCCGAAGACCAGGTGATCCCGGTCAGCGACGCCTACGTGTTCGAGGAGCTGATCCCCGACTCGCGTAAGGTGATCTACCAGGACACCGGGCACATGGCGATGTTGGAGCGCCCGGTGGCGTTCAACGATCTGCTCGCCCGGTTCATCGCGCAGTAGCGCTTGATGCAAGCGAGCCACAGGCACCACCGGCCACAGGCGTCACCGGCGCTCAGCTCGTAACCGCGCCCTCCGCCGCCGACCCGACCAGCTTCGCGTACTTGCGAATCGCCACGTCCACGTGCTCGTCCGCACGCGCCGGCTGCTGATACGCGGCCGCTCGCTCCGCCAGTTGCTCGTCGCTGAGAGCCACGTCGATCCGCCGCGCGTCCACGTCGATCGTTATCTGATCGCCGTCTGAGAGTCCCGCGATCGGGCCACCGCGCACCGCCTCGGGCGCCACGTGGCCCGCCATGAAACCGTGCGTGGCGCCGGAGAAGCGACCGTCGGTGATCAGCGCCACACTCTCCCCCAGTCCCTCGCCGACGATCGCGGCCGTTACAGCCAACATCTCGCGCATTCCGGGACCGCCGGCCGGGCCCTCGCCGCGGATCACGACCACATCCCCCTCCTTGATTTCGTGCGCTAGCACTGCCGCCATCGCGGCCTCCTCGCCCTCGAACACGCGTGCCGGGCCAACGTGGCGGCGGCGCTCGTGGCCGGCGAGCTTTACGACACAGCCATCGGGAGCGACGTTGCCGCGCAGGATCGCAAAGCCCCCTGTCGGCTTGATCGGATCGGAGACGGGCCTTACGACCGGCTGGCCGGGCGTCTCACTGGCTTCGGCCGCATGCTCGCCGATCGTCTTGCCGGTGACGGTGATCGCGTCGGGGCGCAGAGCTCCGACTTCTTGTAGACGGCGCATCACCAGCGGCACGCCGCCGGCCTCGTAGAGATCGGTAGCAACGTACTGGCCGCCCGGCTGCAGGTCACAGAGCAGCGGCGTAGCCTCGGAGATGCGGTCGAACTCTTCGATCGAGAGCGGCACGCCAAGTTCGCGCGCCACCGCCAGCAGGTGCAGCACGATGTTGGTCGAGCCGCCGCTCATCGCGCCCGCCGCGATCGCGTTCTCAAGCGCCGGCTTGCTCATCACCTCGCTCGGGAGCAGCCCGCGGCGCAGCACGTCCATCACCAGTTCGCCGCACTGCATTGCCACGGCCAGCTTGCGCCCGTCCTCGGCGGGCACCATCGCCGAGCCGGCGGGAGAGATGCCGAGCACCTCGAAGGCCATCGCCATCGTGTTGGCGGTGAACTGCCCGCCGCAGGCCCCCGCGCCCGGGGAGGCTGCCTCCTCCAGCTCGTGCAGCTCCGCCTCGGTGATCTTGCCGGCGGCATAGGCGCCGACGGCCTCGAAGACCTGCTGGATCGTGACGTCGTGCCCCTTGTAGTGCCCTGGGCGGATCGAGCCGCCGTAGAGCATCAACCCTGGGATATCCAGACGTGCGAGCGCCATCACAGCGCCGGGGATCGTCTTGTCGCAGCCCGAGATGACCACCAGCGCATCGAAAGCGTGTGCGGAGGCGACAAGCTCGATCGAATCGGCGATCAGCTCGCGCGATACCAGCGATGCGCGCATCCCTGAGGTCCCCATCGTGATGCCGTCGGAGATCGCGATCGTGTTGAGCTCCATCGGCGTGCCGCCGGCCGCGCGGATGCCCTCCTTGACCTTCGCGGCCAGCACCCTGTTGTTGAAGTTGCACGGCATCGTCTCGATCCAGGAGTGAGCGACCCCGACGATCGGCTTGGCCAGGTCCTCGGCGGTGTAGCCGATCCCGTGCAGGTAGGCACGGGCGGCGGCGCGCTCGGGTCCCTCGATCAGGGCGCGCGAGCGGTGCTTTACGTCGAATTGTCCGTTAGCGCTCATTGCGGGCAAACACTACCGGCGCCGGCCCGCTCGGGCGCGGCGGTCAGAGGGCGCAAACCTGCTTAAGAGCGCGTCTCGGCCAATCGAGCTTGGGCGAGTCCGATCACATCGACGGGCCCCGGCCCCTCCCCCACATCGCGCAGCCCGGCGGCGACCGCCGCTCCGGCCAATGCGCGCGCCGCGAATGCCGCCTGTAGCGGATCGCGCCCGAGCGCCAGCTGGGCGGCCAGCACGGAGGAGTGCGTGCACCCCGATCCGTGCGAGGCGCCGTCCGGGTGCCGCCGCCCGGGGATGCTCACTATCCGCTGCGAGCCGTCTGAGCCACCGAACAGATCGACCGCCTGCTCGCGGTGACCGCCGGTCAGCACGACGACCCGCGGCCCCAACTCGAGCACGCCGCGCACAAGCGCCTCGGCTTCGGCCTCCTCGCCGCTCGCCGCGGAGCGCAGATCGTGAGTGCCGCCGGCCCGCTTGCCGAGCAACGCACGCGCCTCGGGTACGTTTGGGGTAAGGACGGTAGCCAGCGGCAGGATCTCCGCCACCAGCACGCTCTCCCCCTCCAAATCCAACAGCCGCGCGCCGGACTCGGCGACCATCACCGGATCGACCACGACCGGCGTGCCGGCCGGCAGTTCCTTCAGTGCCGCAGCGACCGCGCGGATCGTCGCCGCGTCGCCGAGCATCCCGACCTTCACGGCGTCCACACCGATGTCCGAGACGACCGCGCGCACCTGCGCGAGCACGATCTCCGGCGGTACCTGGTGGATCGCGCTGACGCCGAGCGTGTTCTGCGCCGTGATCGCTGTGATCGCTGCGGTGCCGTGCACCCCGCAGCGCGCGAACGCCTTCAGGTCGGCCTGGATCCCGGCCCCGCCGCCTGAATCGGAGCCCGCGATCGTGAGCGCGCGCGGCGTGCGTGCTGTGCCCATTGCCAAGCCCCTGAGGTGGCTAAGCCGTTGTCTCGGCGGCGCGTCGCGGCCGTCGCGCCGGGAAGATCGCGTAGCTGCCGATCGCGCTCACGAGCAGCTTGCCGTCTTCGTCGTGCACCTCGCTGCGCATCACCGCGTTGGTGCGGTTGCGCCGGTCGAGCACGCTGGTGCAGACGATCTCGCCTTCGGTGGCGGTCTGGATGTAGTTGATCGAGATGTTCAGCGTCGCGATGTGCTCGTCCTTGCTCGTGTGCGGCCACAGCGTCGAGCCCATGCAGTAGTCGACCAGCGCGTAGGTGACAACGCCGGAGAGCAGCCCGCCGGCGTTGATCAGCTCCGGGCGGATCTGCAGGTGCACGGTCTGCGGGTCTGACCACTGCATCCCCATGAAGCGGCTGACGCCGTCGATGCCAAAGCGCCGCCCCTGGCGCGCCTCGCCGTCCTTGGCGGCGGTGGCCTCGGCGCCGGCGCCAACGTGATTGTCCTCGTGGGTTGAGCTCATCGGATCTGCCGCTGAGCGGCCAGGCCAGCATATCCGCGCCGCGTGGACCGTCCCGCTACGCCGCCGGCGGTCGGATCAGCTCACATGGGAGATAACGCCACCCCGCCCGCGCCGCGCCGAGGAGACCCGCGCCGAAGACTGGGCACACTCGGTGAGAGCTTGGCCGTCGATCACATGCGTCGCCGTGGTTTTGTGATCGTCGATCGCAACGTGCGCACGCGCCACGGCGAGATCGACCTGATCGCCATCGACGAGCAGGCAACCTTGGTCTTCGCCGAGGTCAAGACCCGCCGTGCCAGCGCACGTCGGCGCGGCCTGTGTCCCGAGGAGCAGCCGCTCGCCTACCTGAAGTTCTCGCAGCGCTCACGCCTACGTCGCCTGGCGCAGGCGTGGCTGTACGAGACGACGGCCAGGCGCCCGAGGGCAACCACGATCCGCTTCGACGCGATCGGCGTGGTGGTGGACGGCCAGGACCGCCTGCTGCGCCTGGATCACATCGAAGGGGCTTGGTAGCGCCGTCCTGCGAGCTCTGCCGAGCAGAGGGAGCGCGACTTGACGCCGCTACGCCCCTACGCCTCCAGCGCCAGCTGCTGATACGCGGTCGACTGAAACGACATGCGGTGAAGCGGCGAGACGCCCTGGCGTTCGATCGCTTCGCGGTGCACGGGCGTGGAGTAACCGACGTGCTCGGCAAACGCCCAACCGGGATGCAGCTCATCGGCGCGATGCATGTAGCGGTCACGCGTGACCTTGGCAACGATCGAAGCCGCCGCGATCGCGGCGCTGGTGGCGTCGCCGTTTACGATCGGCCGCTGCTCGCGCTCAAACGCGGGAACGGCAAAGCCATCGATCAGGCACTCGACGTGACCCTCGATACCGGCGGTCACACCGCGCAGCGCGTCGCGCAGCGCCGCCAGGTTGGTCTTGTGCAGCCCGCGCGAGTCGATCCCCGAGACGCAGCGAGAGACGACGGTCACACGCGCCGCGCTCGAGAGCACCAGCGGGTAGAGCTGCTCACGGGCCTCGCTTGAGTGCTGCTTTGAGTCGTTGAGCGCCGCCAGCGCACGCAGCTCACGTGTCGTCAGCCGCTCGTAATCGAACAGCACCGCAGCCGCGACGAGCGGCCCGGCAAGACAGCCGCGTCCAGCCTCATCGGCGCCTGCCACCAGCTGTGACTGCAGCCGGCGATCGAAGGCAAAGAGGCGCGCGCCGCTTTTCTGGCGCCGGGCCTTTCGCCGGGCCGCGCGCTTTGAGGGCGTGCGCGGCACGGACACGTCGCTAGAGGGTTCCGATTCGGTCCGGTGGCCAGTAGGTGGCAAAGGCCTGGCCGATGATCCAACTGGTGGGCACTGGTCCCCAGAACCTGCTGTCGTCTGACTCCCCACGATTGTCGCCCATCATGAACCAGTGACCGGCGGGAATCTTGATCGGGGTGGGAAAGTTGCACTCTGAGCCGCCCCCGCACTGCGCGATGTAAGAGTCGCTCTCGCGCTTGCCGTTGCGGTAAGCGTGCCCTTCCTTGATGTAGAGCGTGTCGCCTGGCCCGGCGACGATGCGCTTGATGAAGTTGGTGCTTGACTCTTCGGGCACGGCGCTGGCGCAGGGAGCGCTGCCGGGCGTGACCATGTGGGGCGCCGGCCCGCAGACCTGCTGTTCGGCGACCTTCGGCGGGTGAAAGACGACGATCTGCCCCACTTTGGGCCCGCCGAAGTGCATGCCGACGCGGTCCACCAGTACCCGCTGTCCCACTTTCAGGGTCGGTTCCATCGATCCGCTGGGGATCCGGTAGGGCTTGACGATCCATGCTTGGATCGCCAGCGCAAGCCCGATCGCCACCAGCACGATCACGACAAGCTCGATCAGAGAATTGGTGCGCGACTTCTCATTGCCCTTGCCGCCGGCCTTGGCCGCGGCGGGGTCGGCGCTCACGCCGCCGTGTCGGTCGGGGCGTCGCCCTCGCCGGCCGCGGAGTCCGCTTCCTGCTCACCCGCGCCCGCGTCGGCATCCTGCTGGTCTGCCTGCACATCGGCGGACGCCCGCGGCTCTGACTGCTCCTGCTCGACGGCGGCCTCTACCTGCGTCTCGCTAGCCTCGGCGCTCTGCTCGGTCTCGAGCACCTCGGTCTCGATCGAGGTCTCCTCGGCGGTGGCGCCCTCGGCATCCACGGCCTCGCCGCTCCCGTAGAGCAGCCCGCTCTCGACGGCCTCCTCCGGACCGGTGTAGCGACGCTCGCGCACACGTGCGCGCTTGCCGACGCGATCGCGCAGGTAGTAGAGCTTGGCTCGGCGCACGTCGCCGCGAGCGGCGACCTCGATGCGCTCGATCTTCGGCGAATGCACGGGGAACATGCGCTCGACGCCGACACCGAAGGACTGCTTGCGCACAGTGAAGGTCTCACGCGCACCGTGTCCCTGGCGCTTGATCACAACGCCCTCGAATACCTGGATGCGCCGGCGCGTTCCCTCGATCACCTGGAAGTGAACCTTGACGCGGTCGCCCGGGCCGAAGTTGGGTACGCGGCGCAGTTGCGCGCGCTCGATGCTTTCGATGACTGTGCTCATGGCAATAGCGCGCCGGCGCGGTGAAGCGGTGGCCCCAGGCCCGGCGCGAGCGCGAATGGTAGCGAACCGGCCGCAGGCAAGCGCAGGTCAGGGACTTCAGTCGCTCTGCGCGCGCCGGCGACTCTGCTGCGCACGCCACTCACGGATGTTCTCGTGGTGACCGGAGAGCAAGACCTCCGGCACGCTCCAGCCGCGATACTCGGCCGGTCGCGTGTAGTGCGGGTACTCGGGCGCCCCTTCCAGCGCCTCGCTGAAGGACTCCTCCACGGCCGAATCCCGATGGCCGAGCGCGCCGGGCAGCTTGCGCAAGACCGCGTCGCAGACCACCATCGCCGCCAGCTCGCCGCCTGCCAGCACGTAGCGCCCGATCGAGAGCGTCTCGGTGGCGAAGTGCTCGACGATCCGCTCGTCAAAGCCCTCGTAGCGCCCGCACAGCAGTGTGATCTCACGCTCGCCGGCCAGCTCGTTCACATACTGCTCGTCCAGCAGCCGCCCGCCTGGAGCCAGGGCGATCACCCTGCGCCGGTTTCGCACCTCGGTGGCGTCGATGCCGTAGTGACCGCGCAGGGCGGCGTCCATCACGTCGACGCGCAGCACCATCCCGGCGCCCCCGCCGAACGGCGTGTCGTCCACCTGCCCGCCGCTCAGCGGCGTGTGCTCGCGAGGATCGACGTAGCGCAGACGGGTGCCCGCCTCGATCGCGTTGCCGAAGTGGCGCTGGCTCTCCAGCCACTCAAACCACGGCGGGAACAGGGTAAAGATGTCTATCTCCACAGAGCTACCCCTCCAGAAAGCTCATGTCGACATCGATGCGGCGGGCGGCGATGTCGACCGAGCGAACCGCATCGTGGACCATCGGCACGAGCAGCTCCTCGGCGACGTTCTCAGAGACAGTCACCTGCAGCGCCTCGCAGGAGGGAAGCTCAAGCAACTTGGAGACGACACCGATGCGCCTGGCCCCGTCAAACACCTCGCAGCCCTCCAGGTCGCTCGCCCACCACTCCCCCTCTTCAAGCGCCGGCGCATCCGCTGCCTGCACCATCAACTCGAGCCCGCGCACAGCTTCGGCGCCACCACGATCCTCCACGCCTTGCACGTGCACGATCGGGCGTCGGTCGGTGCCGCGACGCCTGACGATCTCCGTGACCCGCTCTCCAAGCGCAACCACGGTGCCGACGGCGAGTAGGCGCGGACGCGCGCCGGTGACATAGAAGCTGCCGTCAAGGCCATGGGGACGCCCGACGCGCCCGGCCGACATCGGCCCGCCCCCCGCTCGCTTGCCGGTCGGTCCGTCTGCGCCCGCCACGGGCACCTCAGTCGACGATGTCGATGAGCACGCGGCGCTTCTCGTTCACGGCGGCGGCCTTGACGACCGTCCGCAGCGCCTGAGCGGTGCGCCCGCCGCGCCCGATCACCTGTCCATAATCGTCGTCGGCGACACACAGCTCGAGCACGACCGTGCCGTCGTCCTCCTCGAACTGCTCGACCGAAACCTCTTCGGGACTGTCGACCAGCCCCTGGGCGAGGTACTCGAGCAGGTCGCGCATCACCTCGGTGGCCATATCGCCGCCGCCTGCGCCGCTAAGACGCGATGCCTTGGATACGCAAGAGCTTGCGAACCGTGCCCGACGGCTGCGCGCCGCGGGCCAGCCAACTCTTGGCGCGCTCCTCGTCGATCACGATCGTGGAGGGATCGGTCTGAGCGTTGTAGTGCCCGATCGTCTCGATCACACGTCCGTCGCGCGGCGAGCGCTGGTCGGCGACGACGACGCGCCACACGGGATTCTTCTTTGCGCCCACTCGGGTGAGCCTCAGCCTTACCGACACGTATTCCTCTCTAAAGCCAATCGATTTTGCGTCAGAAAGCTTAGCTGACGTGCACGCCAAGGCCCGATCCGCGCGAATCGGGCCCTCATCGCCCCTACCTGGCCTGGCGCATCAGCGCGCCGACATCGGGCGTCCTGCCGCGCCCGACCTGCTTCATCACCTTGCGCATCTGGCCGAACTGCTTGACGAGCTGATTGACCTGCTGCACGCTCACACCAGAACCGCGTGCGATCCGCAGCCGCCGCGAGCCCTTGATCAGCTCGGGGTGCGTGCGCTCCCCCGGGGTCATCGAGAGGATGATCGCCTGGATGCGGTCCAGCTCGCGCTCGTCCACCTTCAGTCCCTTCAGCTGCTGGCCGGCAAAGCCGGGGATCATGCCGAGCAGGTTGGTCAGCGGCCCCATCCGGCGGATCGTCCTCAGCTGATCGAGGAAGTCGTCGAGCCCGAACTCGCCCAGACGCAGCTTGCGCTCCAGAGCAAGCGCCTGGTCGGAGTCCAACTGACGCTCGGCCTTCTCGATCAGGCTCATCACATCGCCCATGCCTAGGATGCGCTGGGCCATCCGGTCGGGATGGAAGCGCTCGAACTGGTCGAGCTTCTCGCCCGTGGAGGCAAACAGGATCGGCTTGCCGGTGACCGCTTTGACCGACAGCGCGGCGCCGCCGCGGGCGTCGCCGTCGAGCTTGCTCATCACAACGCCGTCGAACTGAACGGCATGCGCGAACTGCTCGGCGACGTTGACGGCGTCCTGGCCGGTCATCGCATCGACCACCAGCAGCACGTCATGAGGCTTTACCGCGTCGCGGACCCTGACCAGCTCGGCCATCATCTGCTCGTCGACGTGCAGCCGGCCGCTGGTGTCGACGATCAGGACGTCCTTGCCCTCTTCGCGCGCGCGCTCAAGCGCCCAGGAGGCGATCTGCACCGGGTCGCGATCGGGGTGGGTGGGGTCTCGAAAATAGACCTCCGCGCCGGCCTGCGAGCCGATCTTTACCAGCTGATCGACGGCGGCGGGGCGGTAGACGTCACAGGCCGCCAGCGCCACCGAGGATGAGTGCTCCTCGCGCAGGTAGCGCGCGAGCTTGGCCGTGGCGGTCGTCTTGCCCGAGCCCTGCAGGCCGGCCATCAAGATCACCGTCGGCGGCCGCGGCGAGAAGCTCAGCCCGGCGGAGGCGCCGCCCAGCAATGCCGTGAGCTCCTCGCTGACGATCTTTACGACCTGCTGTCCCGGGTTCAGCTTGCCGAGGATTTCAGCGCCCTCGCAGCGCTCCTTGACGTCCTTGGTGAAGCCCTTGGCCACCTTGAAGTTGACATCTGCCTCGAGCAGCGCCAGGCGAATCTCACGCAGGGCCGCGTCGATGTCGGCCTCGCTGAGCGTGCCGTGCCCGCGCACATCGGCGAGCGTGGCTTGCAGCTTCTCGGCCAGGGAATCGAACATCAGCTGGATTCTCGCAGCCCGCGACTACCCGCCGGCGCCGCGACGACGCAGCTCAATCGCTGTGAGCCGGCGGCGGCGAGCCGGGAGCGCGCTTGCTGAGCGCCTCGCCGATGCCCCCGAACGCCTCGGCGAACTCCGAGGGGATCACGAACACCTTGTTGGAGTCGCCTTCGGCCAGTTGCGGCAGCATCTGCAGATATTCGTAGCTGAGCAACTCGCGCGAGGGCTTGCCCTCGTGGATCGCCTTGAAGACCGTGTCGATCGCCTTGGCTTCACCTTCGGCGCGCAGCACCGCCGCCTGACGATCGCCCTCGGCGCGCAGCACCACCGCCTGCTGCTGGCCTTCGGCGGTGAGGATCTGCGACTGCTTCTCTCCTTCTGCCGTGAGGATCGCGGCGCGACGGTCGCGCTCGGCGCGCATCTGCTTCTCCATCGCCGAGCGGATGTCCGGCGGCGGGTCGACCGACTTGATCTCCACGCGATTGATGCGAATCCCCCACTTGCCGGTCGCCTCGTCGAGCACGGTGCGCAGCTGCGTGTTGACGCTCTCGCGCGCCGTGAGTGTCTTCTCCAGCGTCAGACCGCCGATCACGTTTCGCAGCGTCGTGACCGTCAGCTGCTCGATCGCCTGTAGCGGATTGGCCACTTCATAGGTGGCAGAGCGCGGGTCGGTGATCGTGAAATAAAGGACCGTTTCGATCGCCACCACGACGTTGTCTTCGGTGATGACCGATTGCGGGGAGAAGTTGACCACCTGCTCGCGCAGGTCGACGAGCGGCTTGACGCGATCGATGAAGGGCGTGACGATCGTCAGTCCCGGCTCGAGGGTGCGGCTGTAGCGCCCGAGGCGCTCGACCACGCCGGCGCGCGCCTGCGGGATGACCCGGATCGTGCGCGCCGCCACGACCAGCAGGAACAGCACGACGACGGCAACTACGATCAGCGCGACCATTGGCCCTCTCTCTTTCGCTCGACTACCGGAATCCGCCCGATATATTCGCGGGTTGAGCCGCCTAGTGCATTACCAACGCTGTCGCGCCGCGTATTTCCACGACTTCTACGCGCTCGCCGGGCTCGAAGATCTCCTCTTCGTCGAAGCTGCGGGCGGTCCACACCTCGCCGTCGATCTTCACGCAGCCGACGCCCTCGCGATTGGCGATCCGCTCGAGCACGATCGCGTGGCGTCCGATCAGCGCGGCAGCGCCGGTGCGGATCGCCGGCGGCAGGCGCCGGTGGCGCTGCGCGACCGGCCTGAGGGTCCCGAGCACGACGCCGCTGGCAGCGACGAAGACGATTATCGCCAGCAGCCCGCTGACCCCGGCGAGGCTGACGGCGGCGGCCGTCAGGGCACCGGCGGCGAACGGCGCGAGGTAGAAC
>JBOGXY010000008.1:0-38216 GCA_050696495.1 Solirubrobacteraceae bacterium | reverse complement strand
CAGTCATATCCACCACCCTCTCACTCGTGGTGGACCGACAAACGGGGGCCGGCCAGCAGGGCAAGGACGGCCAGTTGGAGTCGGTGAAGCTCACCGACGGCACGACCTTCCCGCTGCACGCCATGTTCCTGTTCCTGGGCGCCGACCCGTGCACGGATTGGTTGGGTGACTCGCTGGCCCGTGACGCCGGCGGCTTTGTCTTGACAGGTGCGGAGGCGGGCGCCGAGGTCCCGCTGCAGACCAGCGAGCCGGGCGTCTACGCCGCCGGGGACGTGCGTGCTGGCTCGATCAAGCGCTGCGCGACAGCGGTGGCCGAGGGCGCGGCGGTGGTGCGGCTGGTGCATGAGCGGCTGGCCACCGTGGCCGACGGCGCGCAACGCGGGTAAACTCGTATATGACTATGAACTACAGACGCGGTGTTGCACTCTGCGCTGTTGCTCGGATTCCATCCAACACTTGGCGCACCTCGCTGTCCAGCGTGTCAGGTGTGACGTACTGCGCGAGTTCGTGGTAATCGGCCTTTCGGAGCAGTGTCGGCAGGCCGAGGCGCTCAAAGAAGTTCTTAAACAGCGGATCTAGAAACTCATCGGTAGCCTTAATATTTGCAGACCACGGTGATCTGCCGAGTGTCGTGATTGCTTCCTCGATCTCGTCGATCGCAGTCTCCATTGCTGCTTCCCATGTCGCACCAAAGAGGGGCCCTTCGCGCTCGGTTCCAGCCTCACGAGCCCAGGTCAGCAGAACATCACGACTGGTTAGGTAGTTCTCAATCTCGCGCTTCTGCCACGTATGTGTGCGCAAATAAGTCGGATCATCGTGCAAGGGGCTCTCAAGTCGATCAAAGAGGGCAAAGCCGACGAGATCTTGCTTTGCCTCGCGTAGGCCGTGGAAATGGCTCCTGGCTTGGGATACTTGATTGCTTACGTACTGCACGAACGGACGCGCAAGATCTGCAGCCACATCGTGGTTGAGTATCTCTGCGAACGCACGAATAATCGCGAGGTCTGTGGCACCCTCAAGGTAGAGGACCCAGCCAGTGATCTCCGCTTGATAATAGTCCTCAAACCCAATGTGCTTAAGGCTCTTTAGGACCTGTGCTCCCCGGTCATCGATCCTGTGTGGGTGACCGACGAATGCGACCACTACATCGCGACCAGCGGCCTCGTTAAGAATGACCTCTGAGTGGCTGGCGGCAACTACCTGGCTTCCGTATTCCTTTGCTGTATCAGACAGGAGTTGATAGATCTGTCGTTGTCGGAGTATCTCCAGATGAGCGTCAGGCTCGTCGAGCAACAATACGGATCGTGAGTTAGTCATCAGATACGCCAACAGGAGCAGAGTTTGTTGAAGCCCGCGGCCAGATGCGGATAGATCGAGTGCCACGCCAGATCGGTTGTGAAAGTTCATCGCGATCTCACCGCGTCCCTCGATGAGTGCCGGCGCATCAAGCGTCACTCCGAATAGCTCGGTAATGCGCGACACTAGCTTCTGCCAATTCTTGCCCCCATCTTCGCCCTCTGCGATTTGATAACAGAGGTTGCGCAGGACCTCGGCTGTACGACCCTCGCCAATGCGGACGTTGACGGCGCCTTCCATAAGCCGATTCTCAGTTGCCGCGAGGCCCGACATCGGCGGCAGGTAGGCAATCTGGGTCTTGCGCGCGAGCTCCGGTACGGGCATTCGCGTCGGTTCTGGGTCCTCGCTTACGCGCATTGCCCGGCAGTAGACCGACTCCGGATTGGCGTAGTCGAACTCAAATCCGCATTCCCATTCCGTGTCCTCATCCACGCCATTGACGATCACGTCGATGCGGATGTTCTTGGTCTGCTGATTACCGGAATCTTGGGATACGTCGCGGGTATGCAGGTCACGCCAAAGCTGATTCGCGACTGGCACGGGGATGGCCAGAAGATCACGTCGGTTGATAGTGACCGCGGGGCGTCGCTTTGGAGCCTCGCGCGCCTCGTAGCGAGAAATCCAGTGCGTCAGGCCGAGTCCCCAGAGTGCTAGGGCTTGAAGAGCGGTCGTCTTACCTGAGTCGTTTGGACCAATAAAGACGACCGGATTACCAAGCTCGACATCGAGTGTGTCGAACTGCTTGAAGTTGGTTGCGCGGAGCCTCGTAAGCATCTCGGATCGACATACTATGCGCAGGCTCGAAGCCAGCAGGCGCATGAGCGTTGCGCATCGGCAGTTTCGATGGAGCCAACCCGACTCAATGCGATCCACTTTGCGCGGCTTCCTGGCGGGCAGATGTCGCTCAACGAAGCGGAATAGGAAGCCACGTCGCCTGCGCCTACCAGCGCGTGTGGACGGCGCTGGACGATGGGCTTCGAGGCTGGCTCTGAGACGGTCGTCGTGCTCTCCTCCGACAGCACTGGCGGCTCCGAGGCGTGGTTCGGCACGGTCAGCGCAGCGCCGACGCGCCGACGCACGTCAGTTCGTGGACGAGGGCCGAGGACGTGGAGGGCGTTACGTGCTCATGCTGAAGGCCCGGTGTCGGCCAGCCCGGTTGGCGGAAATCGTGAACAGCGCCGACACGCGGCTGGCATCAGGAGCGGCCGTCCTCCTGCGGGGGCGGCCGCTCCTCGCCTCGGCTACCAGCTAGAGCTTCCCACCCTTCGTTTGGTGGCACTTCGCGCAGAGGAGCTGAAGGTTCTCCACGGTGGATGCGCCGCCCATGCTGAACGGGATGATGTGGTCGTACTGAGTCCGATATCAACACGGCCAAAGGGTCCTGGCCCGCGCTGAAGAAGCTCGGCGGCGGGTAGCCACAGAGTCAGCTCTGAGACGAGCTGTCCGTCGCCGCATCGGACGCAAGGTCGCGAAACTCGTTCATTCCCCTCGCGCCCAGCAGATGCACCAGTGCAACGGTCTCTCGGTGCGTGTCGGCGTCCTCCGCTCCGAGCGCCGCCTGCAACGCCTCTCGTATCTCGTCCACTGACCCAAACAAGCTCCAGCCCTCTGAGTCCGTGAGCACCATGCCTCGCAAGAGCGCAACGACCTCCCTCGGATGCTCGGACGAGAGACGCGGAAGCGCCTTATATACGACAGAATCGGGGGCCAGGTGGATGCCCAGCTCAAGCACCGCTTGTGCCTGACCAACGAGCCAACCTGACTCAAACGCGGGCGCCGCGAGCCAGGCCCCGAAGCCAGCGAGGGACCCTGGATCGCTTTTGCTGGTGTGCTTGAAGATCCACTCCCACGTCTCCTTGAAGCGATCGCGTAGGTTCTCTGGCAACTCCGGGCTTCGCCCCAGCAACCAGCCGGTGCGGTCCAGGAACTGCTTGCGGAGTGCCGGCTGCTCCGCCAGCCAGAACCTCGCAAACAGGTCGTCGTCGCCCCCAAGGATGGTGCCGCGCACGCGGTAGTTGAGCAGGTGCTGGGCGAGATGTTCGTTGGGGCCGGCGGGGCCTTGTTTGGATTCGTCTTGCTCGCCCACGTTCTGGACGGCGTGCGTGTAAGCGCCCTCAAGAACGGCGAATACGTCGGTGTATGGCTGGTTGAAGACGACGTACGCGTTCCAGGCCGCATCAAAGAAAGCGGCTAGCTCGGGTGTCTCCGGGAACACACGCGGGGCTAGCTCGCGTGCCCACTCCTGGTCTAGGCGTACGAACTGTGGGAACCATTGGCCGTAGACGGCGCGGATGGCGCGCGACGGGTCAGCTGCGATGTCTAGATGCCGTTCCAGCAGGTCCTTGGCCTCCGGCGCGAATCCAATCCCGGTTGCCTCCTCGCCTAGCGACCTCTCCACCCACAGCACGTAGCGGACAACGGCATGCATGGCCTCGCCACGAGTCGTGTTGATCGCCAGTGTCGCCGGGTCCATTCCGTCGCCGTTGGAGCGCTCTTCCTGCGCGGGTGCCGGGTCTGGACTCTGCGTGAGCACCGTGAGCAAAGCCCAAGCGGTCTCACGGTCCGACTGGGGCACTTCGGCTGGTCCCTCCGCAAATCCCCGCGCGAGCAACGACGCGACCTGCCGCTGCGCCCAGCCCCAGTGCGGATCGTGGTCCATGTATGCGCTTCGTTCGTCTCCGTTCGTCGCGCTCTGCTCAAGCACCCACGTGGACAACTCAAGGATCGGCTGCCAGGGGAACGCCTGCTCCGCGCCCACGGCGGTCGTGAGCCCCGCGAGCAAGCTGCGGACGTACGTCGCGTCTAGCCCAACAAACTTGTCGGCAGCCGTAGCGAACTCGGCCGGTCTCGCGGCCACGGCTTTCTCCAGCACGCGCCCCAGTCCCTCGGGCGTGGCCGCCTGGACGCCGCGCTCGGGCACCCAAGCGCGTAGCTTCTCAGCCACTTCCTCGGGCGTAATGTCATTCAGCTCCGCCTCGCTGTACGGCGACGTGGGGCCGACCCAGGAGGCAGTGGTATACGTCAACAACGTGAGGTGACCCGGTTCGGGGAACTCCTCGCTCAGCGCTTCGTACTCCTCGCGGTACTCGCCGCTGAGGTGGTCAGCGATCAACGCATAGCGCTTCAGCTGCGTGTTTCGCTCCCTGCGCCGAAGATAGTCCGCGGTTTCTCCCTGCTCCTCCCGCTGCGCCGTTACCTCTTCTTCCTCGGGTCTACGAGCGAGAATCGCGAGCACGCTGCCCTGCTGCTCGGGAGTCAACTCAGCGAAGCGGTCACGTAGCAACTCCCCGTACTCGTGCCAGAAGTTGATGTCGTAAGCCAAGGAGTCGTCGCTCAGTGCTGCCGCGACATCCTCCACCGGACCTTGGACGCGCACGAGATTGAGAGCTATGCGTCGGAATATTGGCTCGCGCTTCGCCGCCAGAATTGATGTCGCCAGCTCCCAACCGTCTGGCAGCTGTGCGACCGCTAGCGCCTGGTCGCGGACAGCATCAATGAGCGTGTCCAGGACGCCTTGGCCGACGTTCTGCTCGTGGGCCTCCACCGCTGGGCGCCAGAACAACGTGAGATCTGCGTCCCCTTGTCGGATGTCGTCGGCGTTGAGGGCATCGCTCAGGCGGTCGCACAGGAAGCGTAGGGCGCGACCTGCGTCGGCGGCAATCATGGCCGGCCATGCAGCCTGGATTATCTCTCCGTACTCGTAGTCGTCCAACCGGGTGGCGGTTGCCTCGCGCGGTCCGCGCGGACCTTCCTTCGGAGTGACCGCGAGCAGGACTCCCGCCAGGCCAAACGCGGTCTTGCTTTGCCCCTCCTCCGCTAGGTGCGTGAGCAACGAAACAGCCGCTTGCGGAACGCCCATGAGATGCCCTGTGTATTCACGGAGCCATTTCGTCTCCTTGCGGGCCAGCTCAGCCGCCGCGGGACCCGGCAGCTCAGCCGCAATCTCCAACAAATCATGGTGGACGCGGGGGTTGTCGCTCGGCGGGATTGCTCGCGCCAACTTCAGGACTTCCTCAGGGGCTCGCGACGCGACGCGGACCAGATAGCGGGACTCCGGCCACCCGGGGTATCGCACGAGGTCGCCGCTCCGCTCGGGCTCGGGCGGGGCGCGGAAGAACTTCATCTTGGCCAGACTCTTCAGCCAAGCCGGGTCATCCAGCTTGTTGAAGAAGTATTCGTGGCTCGCAGGGTCCTTTCGGATCTGGTCCGCGACCTGCTCCAATCGCGCGTCAGACATCGGGTGGCCCCTCCGCGAGCAGCTGGTCGAGCTCGCTGTAGTCCTTGAACGTCTCCGGTCGGAGCCAGCCAAGCAGGAAGCGCTCAAACGCGTTGAGTTCGGCCATGAACGCCTCCTCAGTCTGCCTGTCGCCGTGAAGCACGCCGCTGAAGTATCCGCTGAAGGCCATCCATGCTTCCCCGCGCGCACGGTGGACAGCGGGAGGCGGGGTACGGCCCGATGGATCGTGCCGCCTGATCGTCTCGCTGGCCTGCTGCCTGCGGCCAGGAAAGTCGCGCTCGTATTCCGCGAAGAAGTCGTTGAGGGCCTGCGCGAAGTCGTCCACACCGCCCATCGGCGCCGCGCCGGCCGAGCGGCTGGCCACCTCCCACCGCTTCTTGAGCTTCTTTACACGCTCTCCCAGCTTCTCGCCCAGCGGGGCCTCGTGGAACTCGTCTAGCAACTCACGCAGGCCACAAGCTGCGAGACGGATGCGCGCGGGGTTCCGATGATCTGCGAGAACGCGGAGCGCTCCCGTGTAAAGCAGGCCACACTCGTTGTCTTGCTCGTTGAGTGCGGCAAACAGGTCGCGGGCCTGGTCGGTCAGCTCAAGCAAGGGCCACCAAGGCGACCCACTTGCGCCGCTGGGCGAAACGTCACCGTCGCTCATCTGAGCGGCCTTTGCCGGACCCAAAGCGGGACACGGCCCTACGCTAACGGCGCCGACGCTCATGGTCCCCTTGCTTCGTGCGCGTTATGCTCCGCCGCATGAAATGGCCAGGGTTCCTTTTCCGCCGTCCCAACGAGTCGCGGGAGGCTCAGGCCGAGCGTGGCGGCCAGGAACTACGCGAAGAAGCGGACGCCGCCAAGGCCACATCAGCCACGCCGACTCCGGCGCCGGAAGCAGCGGAGCCGAGCACACCGGAGACAGCCGAGCCCGGCGAATAGAGAGGGCTGCGGCGGCTGAGCGGTGGCCGACTCACGCTCAACAGCCGACCCGTTGGCACGGTCTTTGACCTCCTTGGGAGCAAGGAGGACGACATTACTTGCTGATCGACGCAGATGAGTAGCGAGGTCCGCCGGACAGACCGTTGCTAGCGTCGTGCCTGGGCGGCGGAACAACACGTCGAATGCGGACCGATCGAGGTCGTCGGCGTGCAGGATGTTGTCCGCATTGTGCGCGAGGCCGCTGATGACACGCAATACCGCGACAGCTGTCTTGGGTCACGCCGAAGGCGCTACAGGAGACCGGCCAGCTTGTCGGGTAGCCCGAATTGGAACTTGACGTAGGCAGTCATCGAGCGTGAGGCAGTCGCAGCGAAGCCCCTCTTCGAGGATTCCCTTCATGGCCCTTGCTTCGGCTAGCTTCTGACTAATCTCGGGGAGCTTGAGCTTCGCCAGCTGCCGCCATATCTCAGGGGGCGGCGTTCTGTCTGAGAGCCCGGATAGGACGATGCGCGTCTCAGCCAGCGTGAAGCCCGCGCGCTTGCTCAAGACGATCAGCGATATCTGCTTCAGGGCCTTCGGGCCGTAGCGACGCTTGCCGCCAACTCGTTCCGGTGTCGTCAGTAGGCCCACGCTCTCCCAGTAGCGGAGGGTCGAGGCCGGCACGCCGGCGCGACGTGCTACTTCGCCGATCGTCAAGTCGCTGTCTGAGGTTCCCATGAGGCTGCTTGACTTAAAGCGTACTTGAAGTTGTAGACCTCGAGATGTCCTCGATCACAAAGGAGTCTCCCATGCTCGACATCCCTTCTAATCCGGTCGCCGAAGGCGCGAGCTGCACGATGCGTCCAGATGGAGGCCGAGCCGAGCAAGCCGTGCCCGGTAGCGGTTTGCTCAGCGGCGGATGCTGCCCGCAGAATGCAGGCTCAGCGGCGTCGCACGCCCCGATGGGTCGCGCTGCTCGACGGTCACGAGCCGCTGCCGGCCTCATGTTCCTCGCCATCGCCGGTGGGCTTGCTTCGCGGCGGCTACCAGGAGGCATCCTGCTGTGGCCGGCATCGCTTGTCCCGACTTGGTTCGGTATCTCGCATCTCGTTGCCGGCATGACGGGCTATCAGGGGTGTCCCGAGCTGGGAGCGATACCGAGCGTCATGTTGGGCCGCCCCGTGGGTACGAGTTGCGACCTGTGGCGGCGCATCGACCGCTGGGTCGGATCGTCCGAGGCCGAGCCCGTTCCGTGCTGCTGACAGTGCTCCATGAGTCAGCATGATCGGCCGCTCGATCGCTCTATTCGCAGTCGCAGCGTTGGCCGAGATTGCAGGTGCGTATTTGATCTGGAGCGGACTACGTGAGGGCAAAGGCATCCTTGCCGTCGTCACCGGCGCGCTCATGCTTGTTCTCTATGGCGTTGTCGCGGCACAGCAGCCTGGTAATCAGTTTGGGCGTATCCTCGCGGCCTACGGCGGCGTGTTCGTGGCCGGCTCGTTGCTCTGGGGCGTCGCGTTCGACGGCTTTCGGCCGGACCGCTACGACCTGATTGGAGTCGTCATCTGCCTGGCAGGCGTCGGCGTGATCGCATACGGCGCCAGCTAGGGGCGAGCCTCACGGGCGTGTAGGCAGGATCGACACGAGGTAGCCACGCACCAGCGTTGTGACCTCCGCGACGATGTCCTCTGGCGAGACGCCGGCCGGTCGCAGGACGAGTCGGTGCGTGAGGCCCTCGATGGCGCTCACGATCACCCGCGCGGCGAGGCGGTGGTCGCCGGTGCTGGTGTCCGACTGGGCAGCGATGGAGCCGGCTACGACCTCGACCAGCGCATCCTCCGCGGCGGCGAGCTCAGCGCGAAGAGTCTCCGGCAGCGGCGTCTCCTCGAACAGGACGCGGTGCAGTTGCGGAGCGGAGGCGTGCAGGGCGACCATTGCCTCGATGACCTCGCCGAGCACGTCATCGAGCGGACGGCCGGCCGAGAGCCGGTCGAGCTGCGGTCGCAACAGGGTTGTGCCCTCGGCGATGTGGCGGTGCGCGAGTGCGAGCAGGATCGCGTCCTTGCTCGGGAAGTATTGGTAGAGCGAGCCGATTGACACGCCGGCGCGCTCGGCGATGCGGTTGGTCGTGCCGGCTGCGTAGCCGTGACGCTCGAAAACCTGAGCTGCCGCTTGCAGGATCGCCTCGACGGTCGCCTCTGAGCGCGCCTGCTGAGGGAGCTTGCGTGGGGCGAGTCGAGCACGGCGAATGCGAGTTGACGACATGTGAGTAATTACTCAGCATACGCGGCATGGATGACTACGAGCATCAAGCGGGCTGGCGTCGTTACCAGCCCCACCTCCCGCCCAGGCTGCGTCTGAGCGATGGGGAGCTGCCGCGCGAGGAGTGCTGGGAGTGGCAGGGGATCGCGGTGCACTTGGACCGCTACGAGCAGCCGGACGCACCGCTGACCGTGATCGGCCTGCACGGCGGTGGGGGCTACGGGCGGCTGTTGGCGTCGATCGGCCTGCTCGCAAGGCGCTTGGGGTACGAAGCGGTACTCCCCGACCTACCTGGCTACGGCCTCACCAGGGTGCCGCGCAGACGCTTCACCTACCCGACATGGGTGGCCTGCGCACGCGACCTGGCCGTAGCCGAGCACAAGCGCACGAACAGGCCGGTGATCGCGGTGGGCGCCTCGATGGGTGGGATGCTCGCCTGGCACACCGCGGCGGCCGGCGCGCCCCTGACGGGCATCGTCGCAACGACGCTGATCGACCCCCGCGATCCCGCGGTGCTCGCCTGCCTCGGCAGGAGCAGACGAGCAGGCAGACTCGGCGCAAGACTGCTGCGCACCGCGCCGGCGCTTACCGACCCGCTGCCTCTCCCAATGGCGATGCTCGCCAACATGAAGGCCATCGCCAACGACCCAGCCGTCGCCAGGCTCGCGCAAGACGACAAGCTCGGCGGCGGCAAGACGGTGCCCGCGCGGTTCCTGCGCACCTGGATCGACTACGTGCCCGCTATCGAGCCCGAGCAGTCCCAGGTGCCGGTCCTGCTCGCCCACCCCGCCGCAGACCGCTGGACGCCAACCGGACTGTCCGAGCACTTCCTACGCCGCCTCGCAGGCCCCGCGCAACTCGTGACCCTCAAAAATTGCGGACACTTCCCCTTGGAGGAACCCGGCCTCTCCCAACTGGAAGTCGCGTTTGCCAACTTCGCAGCGAAGATCAGTAGACCGGAGTCGTAAGTTCTGATCCATCAAGCGGCCACCACTCCTAGCTCAGCTTGTCTCGGGATCGTCGTCACTCCGTAGCAGTTGCTCCGCGTAGCCCAGAGCGACGAGGCGGTCGTCTGCGATCCCGAGCGCGTCGCGTAGCTCCACGACAAGCCGGTGCTCGTGCGTGAGGTCCGAGTCGGGCGGCGCGACGGCCTCAAGCTCGATGAACGTCCCAAGACCCTCGACCTCATCGAGATGGATGCGGACGCTCTGCCACAGCAGCAGATGGCGGCGCTTGACGACCGTCCCGCGTATGCCGACCGCGGCGGCCAGCGCCGTGCGCAGCGCCTCGCCGTCGCTGACCTCGATGATGCGGTATCGACTCTCGCGCTGCTGCGGTTCGCTGACGCGCTCGAACTGGATCAGGTGCGGACAGCCGGGCTGCTCCTCACGGAGCTTGAGCCCGCCACGGGCAACCTCGAAGTAGGTGTCGCGCCGCGCGATCGTGCCGCGGTCCTCGGCCCCGAGCGCTCGGCATACCGCGAGCGACGCGGACGGGTCCGGGTCGGTCGCCTTCAGCTCGACGTTTCTCCGCGGTGCCTGCACGACGGTCCCGATCACGGCCTATGCGGCTGTAGGAGGCGTGCTCTGAGCCAGAGCACGAGGCCGCACAGCGCATAGAGGATGGCGAGAGTGATGAGCGTGAACTTGATCGCCGAGCAGACGGCCGCGAACGGCGGGGCGACGTTGCCGCCGTTGCCGGCAAGCGTGAGCAGCAGCGCCACGTTTTCGCTCGCATCGAAGCCTGCCGCTGCGAGCGCAAAGAACGGGACGACGGCACCGAGGGCGGCGAGATGCCGCCAGCCGTGCACTCGCGCAGCGTCTCGGATTGCAAGGCCGGCAAGGACGAAGAACAGGCCGTAGGAGAGCATGTAGCCGTAGTCGAGCATGAGCGAGAGGTGCGCGGCGCTGTGGCCTTTCGCTCCCCATTCGGCGATTATCTGCGCCGCGCGGGCGCGATTGCCGGCGAACTCGAAGTCGAGGATCGTCGGCCCGTGCGAGACGTGCGAGGGGTCGATCGCTTCGAGGATGACCGTGAACGCGACCGTGGCGATCCCCAGCAGGATCAGAGCTTGCTTGCGATGAGCGCTATCGGCTCTGCTCATCCTGTGATCGGCACATGGCCGGGTTGGGCTGAGACACGATCCAGCCACCTGCCGATGGCCGGGTAGCCCGACAGGTCGAAGCCGCCCTCGCCGGCTACGTGCGTGTAGGCGTAGAGCGCGATGTCAGCGATGGTGTAGCGGTCGGCAACGAGGAACTGTTGTGCCGCAAGCTCTTCGCTCCATCGCGTCCAGTGCTTCGTAGCCTGCCTTACGCCTTGCCTCGATGACGGACTCGCGCGGAGCGGCAGCGGGAGCGATGGACACCCAGTATCTGACGACAGCGATGTTCGGCTCGTGGCTGTACTGCTCGAAGAATATCCATTGGAGCACCTTGGCGCGGTCGAAGTCGTCGTCGGGCAAGTACTCCGTCCCCGAGCCCAGGTACCACAGAATTGCGTTGGACTCCGCGAGTGGACGGCCATCGTCTAGCACCAGCGTGGGTACCTGCATGGCGGGATTGACCTCGCCGAGCAGATCAGAACGACCGGATCGGTCGATGACGTCGATCTCGCGCCGTTCGTAGCTCATGCCGAGATGGGCCAGCAGCAGCCTGGCCTTGTAGCAGTTGCCTGAGACCCGGGCGTTGTAGAGAATCATCGCAAGGTATTTCCCTCTGGCTCGCCCAGCCCGTGATCGGGTGTGTCGCGAATGCGCAGCAGTCGTGCGGCGAGAACGCCGGTGATGGAGAACAGCAGCGCGGCGATTGCGAGGAGACTCGTGATCGCAGCGCACAATGAGGCGAGAGCCGGAAGGGGCTGCGCGGTGTGCCCGTGCAGCTCAAGCCAGAGCACGAGCTTCTGCAAGACGTTGACCGTTGCTGCGATGAGTGCCGCCCATGCGAGTCCTGCTGCGATCTGCGCGACACGCGGATAGCCCGACTCCCGGTAGAGGCGCCAGAGTCGCACGCACATTCCGGTCAGAAGCAGGCCGTAGCAGGCGATGAATCCGAGATCGATGAGGACGTGCGCTTCGGCGGCTTTACGTCCATGCGGACCCCACACGAACAGAATCTCGTTGAGGCGGCGGGTCGTGCCCGCTCGCTCGAAGCCCAGTACGCCAGTGCCGTGAGCGCTCATCGTCACGAGCGCGGGCAACTCGGCAAGCCCGAACAAGACCATCCCGAGCCCGAGCAGCCACAACACGCGGCGCCCAGCAGCGCCGTCGAAACGAGCCGCGAGCGGAGGCAGAAGCTCTCGGAGTGAGCCAGCCACGATCATGGGCAGGGATGATAGCCACAATCTGAATGGATATCATCATCCCAACGATGGCCGGCAAACGACGACTTACCAGAGCCGAGCAGCAGGCGAAGACTCGTGCCCGACTCGTCGACGCCGCCGCAAAGGTGTTCGCGCGCCGCGGCTTTCGAGCAGCTAGCGTCGAGGAGATCGCCGAGGAGGCCGGCTACTCGCATGGCGCCGTCTACTCCAATTTTGACGGTAAGGCCGACCTGTTCCTCGCGGTATTCGAGGACTACATGGCCGAGCGGGTGCGCGAGCTCGCCGAGACCCAGACCGTTCTTCCGGAGGGTGCTCCCCTTGAGGTCCGTGCCCGTGCGCTTGCCGACCAGTGGATGGACCGGCTCGCGCGCGATCGCGAGTCGGTGGTCCTGCACATGGAGTTCATCGCGCACGCCGGCCGCGACCCAGAGCTTGCCGGACGATTTGGCTCGCGGTCCTTGGCGATGCGCGAGGCAGTCGCCCGCTACATCGCCCACTACCAACAGGAGGCCGGACTGGACCTGGCGCTGCCTGTGGACGACCTCGCGCTCGTCCTGCGCGCGCTGGGGATCGGCCTGGCAATTGAATCCCTCGTCGGCCCCCACACCGTTCGCCACGACCTTTACGGCGATTTTGTGGAACTGCTGGTCTCGTTGTCACAAGACGCCCATCCCGCGCCACTGCTGGGCAAACCCAAGGGGCAGAAGCGGTGAGTACGCCGGCCTACGACCGCATGGGCGTCAGCTACAGCGAAGTACGCCGCGCCGACGCCCGCTTTGAGGCAACCATCTGGAAAGCCCTCGGGGACGCGCAAAGCGTCCTCAACATCGGAGCGGGCGCCGGCTCCTATGAGCCCAGAGACCGTGAAGTCATCGCAGTCGAGCCCTCCCCCGTGATGATGGCCCAGCGCCCAGCCGGTGCCGCCCCGGCGATCCAAGGCGTCGCCGAGGCACTGCCGCTGGCAGACAAGAGCGTGGACGCAACGATGGGCGTCTTCACGATGCACCACTGGGATGACGTCGATCAAGGCCTCGCCGAAGTGCTCCGCGTCACGCGCAGGCGGATCGTCTTTCTCACGTTGGACCTCGACGTGACCGAACAACTGTGGCTCTGCCGGGATTACCTGCCAGAGATCATCGAACACGACCGCAAGACGTTCCCCACGCTCGCACACCTCCAAGCCGTCCTTCCCGACCTCCGGGTCGAAACGGTGCCCGTCCCGGCCGACTGTACCGATGGGTTCTGCGTCGCCCTGTGGAGCCGACCCGAGGCACACCTTGATCCGGATGTACGCCGCGTCTCCTCGATCTGGCATCGCCTGCCAATTGCGACTATCGACAGCGGTTTGCGCCGACTGCGCCACGACCTGGACAGCGGCGAATGGGACCGCCGCTACGGGCATCTGAGAACGCGGGCTTCATTCGATGTCGGCCTGCGTCTCATCGTGGCAAAGCTGCTCTGATCGGACGCACGAAGGTCGCCGACGAGCGGCTGATCGCGCGGTATGGAGCCAGCATACGGACCATCCATCGTGCGCCACTACGCGATCCGACGGCGAGTCGATATCGCTTGACGGACGCGGGATAGGGCGGCCTGACCGCGCTCGTCTTCGGCGGCAAAGGAGTCCGTCCGGGGACCTCGCTACTCATCCGCGCCAATCGACAATTCATGCGGCCGGGACGGGTGTTACGAGCACCCGCCCCGACCTTTAGCACTGAAGGCGTCCCTTCGATGCGAGGCACCAGCTGGGCGAGCGGATCAGGGACCGCCGCAAAGCACTCGGCATAAGGCGCTCGAATCGAGGGCCGGCGAACTCACCGCCCACCAAGACGACGAGCAGCCTGAGCGCGTCACCGCCGCCGACCTCGACGCGCTACGCGGCAACCTTCGCGCCGCCCTCAACAACAGCGCCCCCCGCGCGCGTCAAGGGCGTGCTCCAAACCATGATCGACGGAATCCGGGTGGATGCTCGCGATCAGATCGAACCGACTTTCCGCCTGCCCGCGGTTCGACAACTGTCCGAGGTATGGAGCTAGCCGGGCTCGAACCGGCGACCTCTACCGTGCCACGGTAGCGCTCTCCCAACTGAGCTATAGCCCCAGAGCCGACCCATCCTACCGCCTTTAGGTCATGCGGCACGCCCGATTTGACCGCGCCTAATGTCCCCGCATTGATAGCTCCAGTTGGTGCTGAGCGACGCTCCGAACTCGTAGTCTCTGGCCCAGCGGACGCCCTGGCTCTGGTTGTTGCGCGTCGGCGCCACGCGCAGGCTGATCGCGGCCATGCCTGCGGCTTGTGCGATCGGGATCAGGTAGCAGCAGTCAAGGTCAGGCGAGTACGCCGCGATCGCGTCGATCTCGTCGACCGAGTACGTAGTCTTGACATAGCCGCGCGGCGTGTGCCTGCTGGTCGCGCAGCGTATGTTGATGACGTTGCCGCAGCGCGATGCCCACTTGCATTGGATGCGCAGCAGCTTGCGACCGAGATCGAACGCCAGGTCGTAACGGCCTCCCTCGACGACCGGTCGAAGCACCACGATTTCGAACCGGATCGCCGCCGCGGAGATCTCAATCTCGGCTATCGCGCCCTTTCGGCTTGGAGTCAGGTCAAGCATCCATGCAGGGTAACTGCGTGGTGCGACGTTTTTACATCACGTCTTTCTGGGGCTGAACGATGTTCGGCGAGGTTCGCCTCTCACTGACGCGGCACGAACTCCGGGACGTCCAGGTCGCCGTCCGGATCGTCGGGTTGTCCGGGCCGGTTGCCGCTGGGGAGCGCCGCGTCGCCGCGCGTAGGCATCCGCGAACTGGTCCCCGGCGCGGCCTGGTCGAGCCGGGCCACCATGCTGCCGTGCGTCAGGCGCACGTCGCGCAGGAGGCGGTCGGCGTTGGTGCGCAGCGAACTGGAGAGGTCGCGCAGGTTGCGGGAGATCTCATCGCCGTGGCGCATCACCTCGCGCGCCGCCGAGTGAGCCTCGCTGACGATCTCACGGGCATCGGCGCGGGCCTTGGCGCGCACCTGGCCTGCCTTCTCTTCGATCTGGGCGCGATGGGCCGCCAGTTCGCGCTCGGCATCAGCGCGGCCATGCTCGGCGTGTTCGCGCACCTCGGCGAGCGTTTGCGCCGCCTGCTCCTGCGCGCTGGAGAGGATCGCCTCCGCCTCGGCTTTGGCTGAGGCAAGCGTCTGTGTGGCCTGCTCGTCGGCCGTCGAGACGGTCTGCTCGGCCTGCTCGCGCGCGGCGCCGGTCGTCCGCTTGACGTCCTCGCGCGCGGAGGCGAGCGTCTGCTCGGCCTGCTCGGCGGCGGCGGCGGTCGTCGCGTCGGCCTGCTCGCGGGCGTGAGTCATCGCGCTCTCGGCCTCGGCGTGGATCGCGCCGACGGAGGCGAGCGCCTCGTTGCGGCTCTGCTCGGCCTGGGTGCGGGCCTCGGCGAGGATCTCGGCGGCCTCACGCTCTGCCGCCTCGACGCGGTTGGCGGCCGCACGGTCGGCCTCGGCGATGCGCTCGGCCGCGCGCTGCTCGGCCCGCTCGCGCAGGTCGCGAGCGGTGCGCTCTGCCGCCTCCACGATGTTGCGGACGCGATCTGAGGTCTCTGAAAGCCCCACGCGTTGATGGTAACCCGCGGCGGCAGGACGCCGGCTCTCCATGCCGCCGTCCGGCGTATCCTTGCCGGCCTTGTCGATGTCTTCTCGCACAGTGCGCGCCGGCGGCGTATCCGTGATCGTGCTCGCGGCGGTGGCGATCGCGTTGGTCGTCAGCTCCACCGGAGGCGCGCAATCCGCTCCCGCCTGCGCTCCTGCCACGCTCAACGTCTCAGCGGCGCTCGCCGGTGGAGCGCTGACGGTGTCTCCTGGACCCGAAACGCGCGATTCCTCCTATGAAACGCAGATCAGCATGCTCGGCGTCCCGGCGGCCGACATCCTCGACGTGAGCGTCGTCGGCTCGCGCAGCGGCAGGCATTCCGGCCGCCTGCTCGCCTACTCGCAGGGCGACGGCGCAAGCTTCGTGCCCGACCGCTTCTTCGATCAGGGCGAGCGGGTCAGAGTTCGCGCGATCCTGCTTCGGGCGGGCGCTCGCGTGCCGGTCTCCTGGAGCTTTACGCTCGCCGAGCGCGATTCGACCAGCCGCTCATTGGAGACGCCGCCGCCGCCACCGCCGCCACCGAAGTACGGCGAACTGCAGCACTTCATCTCACGTCCCGACCTGCTGCCGCCGCGCGTGACGGTCACCCACGGCCCCGCGCGAGCCCCTGGCTACATCTTCCTGGCCCCGTATGCGGGCCCGGGCCAGTACGGCCCGATGATCCTCGACAACTCCGGCCGCATGGTTTGGTTCAAGCCGATCCCCAAGGGCGAGCGCGCCGGCGACGTGCGTGTGCAGCAGTACGAAGGTCGCCCGGTGCTGACGTGGTGGCAGGATCCGTACATCGAAGGTCAGCGCCGCGACGGCGCCGTCATCATCGCCGACACCTCCTACCGCACGATCAAGGTGGTCCGTGCCGGCAACGGCTACCAGCCCGATCTGCACGCCTTTCAGATCGCCAAAGACGACACGGCGGTGTTCACGGTGTTCGACGCGGTGCGCTGCAACCTCGCGCACTACCACGGCCCGTCCAACGGGGCCATCGCTGACACGGTTCTGCAGGACGTCGACCTGAAGACAGGCCTTGTCCGCTACGAGTGGCACGCGCTCGATCACGTCTCGATGTCCGACTCCTACGTCCCGATGGAAACCAACGGCACCCAGATCTCGCCGTGGGACTGGTTTCACATCAACGTCGCCGCCGAAGCCCCCGGTCGCCTGCTGGTTGACGCGCGCAACACGTGGGCCGCGTACTTCATCGACCCCCGGACGGGGAAGGTGCTCTGGCGCCTGGGTGGCAAGAAATCCAGCTTCAAGCTGGCGCCCGGCGCGCGCCCGGCCTGGCAGCACGATCTACGCATCGAGGGGTCCGGCACGGTCTCCTTCTTTGACAACGGCGCGACCCCGGCGGTGCACAAGCAGTCGCGAGTGATCGCCTTGCGCCTGGACACCAGGACGATGACGGCGTCTCTCGCGTCGAGCTTCGTCCACCGCGGGAAGCCCCTGGTCGTTCCCAGCCAGGGCGATTTCCAGCCGCTGCCGGGCGGCAGCTGGTTCGTGGGCTGGGGCCAGGAACCGTACTTCTCGGAATTCGGCGCCAAGGGCGAAGTCTTCTTCGATGCTCGTTTGCCGAAGACTTATCAGTCCTACACCACGTTCAAGTACCCGTGGGTAGGAGTGCCGTCGACGGCGCCGAGTATCGCGTTGTCGCGGGGTTCTCACGGACAAGTGCTCGTCCACGCCAGCTGGAATGGTGCGACGCAGCTAGCTGCCTGGCGCGTCCTTGGTGGCTCGAGTCCTGGAGCCACTTCTGGCCTTAGAACTGTGTCCAGCCAAGGCTTTGAGAGCACAATCTCGATTTCGCCCGCTCCCAGATACCTGGCCGTGCAGGCGCTCGACTCGCAGGGGCAGACTTTGGCTACCTCGACAGTCGTCTCCGCAGCGCCTCGCTAATCGCCAGATTGCGATTAATGGGATTTTTCCATTAGTGTGCCGCCTTCGTTTTACGAACTAAGGAGGCAGGAACGTATGGGACTACGCAAGCCGTCGTTGAGTACGGTAATCGCGAGCCTGGCGCTTTTCTTTGCGCTTGGCGGCACCGCGATCGCCGCGCATCACTACCTGATCACCACTACAAGCCAGATCAAGCCGAGCGTTGTTTCCGCACTGAGAGGGAAAAATGGAGTCGCTGGCGCTCAGGGTCCCCAGGGACCGGCCGGTCCCCAGGGCCCCGCCGGAGTCCAAGGCGCTTCCGGTGTTGCTTCGCTCAGCGGTCTGACACTGATCGAAGGACCGGAAAATAGGGTGCCCGCGTCCAACGAATTAGGTCCGGAAGGCTTTGAAGGAGTCGAAGGATCCGCGGCGACCTGTCCCGCCGGAGAGGATGTGGTGAGCGGGGGATTGAACATCTTTGCCGGGATCGTTGCCGGCGAGATAAGCGTGCCGTCCCAGGATCACCGATCATGGATCGCCGTGGCCGCGAACGACAGCAACTACACGGAAGGTGAAGTGCAGGCCTACGCCTACTGTGCCGGGGCCGGCAAGGCGGTAGCGGCTGGCACATCGAAGGCAGCTCACGCACGAGCTCTAAAGCAGACTTCGGTATTGATGGCCAAGCTCGCGGCGCGGGTCAAGGCCAGCAAAGGATAAGCCGGTAGGCGCCATCCGTTTGGTGCCTATGGCAGAAACAGTGGGATATCTGTCCTTGCGGACAAGCGCGCGGGGAGGCATGATCGGTGTGTGCCTTCCCGCCGCATCCCACGCACCGTGGCGATCCTCGCCTTCCCCGGAGTCCAGAGCCTTGACGTAACGGGCCCGCTGGAGGTCTTCTCGGCGGCGCAGACGTTGATCGATGCGACCGGTCGCGCCGACCCTGGTTATGAGGTGATCGTTCTCAGCGCCGACGGGGGGCCGCTCGAGACATCCAGTGGGCTGCGGGTGGCTCCGCACTGCGGTTTCGCCGACGCTCCGCGGAAGATCGACACGTTGGTGGTCGCGGGCGGCGCCGGTTCGCGTGCGGCGAGTGCCGATGTCGCGACGCTCGAATGGATCGCCGCGACCTCCAAGCGAGCGCGACGCACAGCCTCTGTCTGCACCGGCGCCTTTCTGCTGGCGGCAGCCGGCCTGCTCGACGGCCGTCGCGCGACCACGCACTGGGCCTCCGCCGGCGAGCTCTCCCGCTGCTACCCGGCGGTGCGGGTCGATCCCGAGCCGATCTACCTGCGCGACGGGGACGTGTGGACCTCGGCCGGTGTCACCGCCGGCATGGACCTGGCGCTGGCGCTGGTGGAGGAAGACCTCGACCGCGAGGCGGCGCTCACGATCGCTCGCCACCTGGTGCTGTTCCTGCGCCGGCCGGGCAACCAGTCGCAGTTCAGCGCCACGCTGGCCGCGCAGGAGCCGCTGCGCGAGCCGTTGCGGGAGGTGCGTCGGCACATCGTCGAGCACCCGGGCGAGGATCTCTCGGTGGAGGCGCTGGCGCGGCGCGCGCACATGTCGCCGCGTCATTTGGCGCGCTCGTTTCGGGCCGAGACGGGCGTGACCCCTGCGCGGTACGTCGAGAGTGTGCGTCTGGAGGCCGCGCGGCGCGCGCTGGAGGACAGCCGCGTGCCGGTCGCCGAGATCGCACGGGTGTGCGGTTTTGGCAGCGGCGAGACGATGCGCCGCTCTTTCCTGCGCGCGCTGGCGGTGGCTCCCGCCGAGTACCGGCGGCGCTTTCATTCCGATCGGCCGGCCGAGGATGGGCGGGTCGCGGCGTAACGCCATCGGGGCGTCGGGTCGTGCCACGGGTACGCCCCAAAATCCAAACAATTGACAGGAGAGTTAGAGCATGGAGATAGCGATACTCATCTATGACCGGTTCACGGCACTCGATGCCGTCGGCCCGTATGAGGTGCTCAGCCGTTTGCCCGGCGCGAAGGTCACCTTCGTCGGCGAGCAGGCAGGTCCCAAGCGCACGGACAACGGACAGTTGTCGCTGCTCGCGGATGCCACGATCGAAGAGGTCGCGCACCCTGATGTCGTGCTCGTACCCGGTGGGTATGGTCAGATCGCATTGATGGACGACGGACCGGTTCACGAATGGCTGCGCACCGCTGACGCCACCTCTACCTGGACCGCGTCCGTGTGCACGGGCGCGCTGATTCTCGTCTCGGCCGGTTTGCTCGTCGGCAAGCGCGCCACAAGCCACTGGCTGGCACTCGAGGAGTTGGGAGCGCTTGGCGCGGATGTCGTCGACGAGCGCGTGGTGTTCGACGGCAAGTACGTCACCTCTGCCGGTGTCTCGGCGGGAATGGACATGGCGCTGTCTCTCGCCGCGCGCATTGCGGGCGATCGGGTGGCGCAGGCGATCCAGCTGGGGATCGAGTACGACCCCGACCCGCCGTTTGACGCTGGCTCGCCGCGCACCGCGCCGGCGGAGATCGTCGAGGCGGTGCGGGCCTACTCGCGCTTCTCCGAACAAGCGGCTTGAGCCGTCCCTCGCCCGAGTTGTGATCTGCGGGTAATCCTGGTTGACAGTGGGAGGCCACCGTGATCGAATCGCATGTCAGGTCAACGCCAAGCAACCCGAGGGAGTGCGCATGTCAGTAATGATGGGGATGGTCATCGAGGCGGACCCGGCTCGCTTCGAGCAGGCGGCCAAAGACAACAAAGAGCTGGTGGACTCGATTGCCGCGCGCGCCAAGCAGGCCGGAGCGCTCAGCCATCGCTTCTATGCCGGTGACGGGGAAGTGCTGGTTGTCGACGAGTGGCCCGACGAGGCGTCCTTCCGCGGCTTCTTCGAGTCCTCGGGCCCGGACATCGGCAAGCTGATGGGCGACGCCGGCGTCACCGCCCAGCCGACTCCGCGTTTCTGGCGTGCGCTGGACACCTCCGACGCGTTCTAGAAGCAACGCGTGACCCGGGCCCGCCATCACGCGGGCTCGGGAGCAGGACGGTCGCTAACCTGCGCTGTCCAATGGCAGAGCGACGATATGACCCCTCTGAGATCGAGCCGCGCTGGCAGCGCGTGTGGGCCGATGAGCACACGTGGGAGGTGTCGAACCAGCCGCGTGAGGGAGAGGCCCCAGACGCCACTTCCTATGTGCTTGAGATGCTCCCCTACCCGAGTGGCGAGCCGCACATCGGCCACCTGAAGAAATACGCGGTCGGCGACGCGATCGCCCATTTCCACCGCCGTACGGGACACCGGGTCCTGCATCCGATGGGCTACGACGCGTTCGGACTGCCCGCGGAGAACCATGCGATCACGACTGGCGTGCATCCGCGCGACTCCACCGCCGAGTCGATCGCCTCATTTCAGCGCCAGTTTCGCTCCTGGGGCATCTCGATCGACTGGTCGCGCGAGCTTGGCACGCACGAACCTTCCTACTACCGCTGGACGCAGTGGATCTTCCTGCAGCTCTATGAGGCGGGCCTCGCGTATCGCCGCGAGGCGGCGGTCAAGTGGTGCCCCAACGACCAGACCGTCCTTGCCAACGAGCAGGTGGTCGACGGTTGCTGTGAGCGCTGTGGCGCCGTGGTCGAAGTCAAGCAGCTCGAGCAGTGGTTCCTGCGCATCACCGACTACGCCGAGCGCCTGCTCTCAGACCTCGACGGGATCGACTGGCCCGAGCACGTAAAGACGATGCAGCGCAACTGGATCGGCCGCTCCGAGGGCGCGGAGGTCACCTTCCACTGCGAGGAGCTCGATATCGACTACCCGGTGTTCACGACGCGCCCCGACACGTTGTTCGGCGCGACGTTCTTCGTGATGGCCCCCGAGCACCCCGACGTCCTGCGCCTGGTGGCGGGCACCGAGCAGGAGCAAGCGGTGCGCGATTACGTCAACCAGGCCCTGACCGAGTCCGGCGAGGAGCGTGGATCGCTGGAGAAGCAGAAGACGGGCGTCTCACTCGGCCGCCATGTGGTCAACCCCGTCAACGGCGAGCGGATACCGATGTACGTCGCCGACTACGTGCTGATGGAGTACGGCACGGGAGCGATCATGGCCGTGCCCGGCCATGACGAGCGCGACTACGCGTTCGCGCGGGCGTACGGCCTGCCGATCCGGCGCGTGATCGAAGGCGTGCCCGAGGATGGGGGAGATGCGGAGGGTTTGCCCTACGTTGGGGACGGTCCGCTCGCCGGGAGCAATCCCGACTTCGATGGGATGGGCAATCGCGAGGCGCTGCGGGAGATCGTGCAGTGGCTCGACCGCGAGGGAAAGGGCCACGCCTCGGTCAATTATCGCCTGCGCGACTGGCTGGTCAGCCGCCAGCGCTATTGGGGTTGCCCGATCCCGATGGTGTACTGCGAGTCCTGCGGCGTGGTCCCTGTTCCCGCCGAGCAGCTGCCGGTGATCTTGCCCGACATCGAGGACTACGCGCCGCGCGGTCGCAGCCCGCTGGCGAGCGCCGAGGATTGGGTGAACACCCAGTGTCCGTCCTGCGGCGGCCCGGCTCGTCGCGAGACCGACACGATGGACACGTTCGTGGACTCCTCGTGGTACTTCCTGCGCTACTGCGACGCGCGCAACGAAGAGGCCGCATGGTCCGCGGACGCGCTTGCGATGTGGATGCCGGTCAACCAGTACATCGGCGGTGTCGAGCACGCGATCTTGCACCTGATGTACGCGCGTTTCTTCTGCAAGGCGTTGGCGGACCTGGGCCATCTGGAGTTCCAGGAGCCCTTCAGCGCCCTGTTCACCCAGGGCATGGTCACCAAGGACGGGGCGAAGATGTCCAAGTCCAAGGGCAACGTCGTGAGCCCCGCTTCGATCGTGGAGCGCTACGGCGCCGACACGGCCCGCTGTTACATCCTCTTCATCGGTCCGCCCGACCAGGACGCCGACTGGTCGGACGAGGGCATGGAGGGCGTGCACCGCTTTCTCGCGCGCCTGTGGCGCCTGGCCGCGGAGACCGCTGAGCGGGCGGGGGGCGCGCCGCCGGCGGACTTCGACGAGCGCTTCGCGGGCGCCGGGGCCGCCGCGCTTGCGGGCGAGGATTTGGAGCTGGCGCGCAAGGCGCACTGGGCGATCGAGAAGGTCTCCGAAGGCATGCGCCGTTTTGCCTTCAACACAGCGATCGCGGCGGTGATGGAGCTGTTGAACGACTGCTCTCGGATGCGCGACACGCTAGACGTGGAGAGTTTGCGTTTTGGTCTGTCGACGGCGGCGTCGCTGTTGTTCCCGTTCGCTCCGCATTTGTCCTCAGAGGTATATGAGTTGCTGGTGGGCGAGCGTGTGTGGGAGTGCCCGTGGCCACAGGCAGACCCCGGGATGCTGCTGCGCGAGGAATACGAGCTTGTCTGTCAGGTCAACGGCAAGCTGCGCGACCGTGTGCAGGCCCCCTCAGACGCCGATGAAGAGCAGCTCAAGGCCCTGTGCCTGGCCGCGCCGAACGTGCAGGCGCACCTCGACGGTCACGAGATCGTCAAGGAAATCGTGGTGCCTGGGCGCTTGGTGAACTTGGTCGTGCGCTGAATCGCGCCCTGCCAAGTGACGGCGCGCTCGCCTAGACTCGGCTCCATGCCCGCGCTGAAGCCCGCCTACCTGATCCACGGCGACGACCACGGGGCTATCGCCGAGCGCCGCGCGCGGCTGAAGGCGCTGGCCGAAGCGGAGGGGGACGCGGGCAGTGTGGAGATCCTCGCCGGCGAGGATTCGACCCCCGAAGCGGTCGCGCTGGCGCTGGCCACGATGACGTTTGCGATCGGGCATCGGGTGATCGTGGTCGATGGGGCGGAGCGCTTCAAGCAAGCCGCCGTTGCCGAGCAGATCGCGCCGGCGGTAGCGACTATGCCGCCCGATACGACGATCGCCTTCTTCGCCCGCGAGGAGGGTCGCACCACGGCGCCGGCGGCCCTACATGACGCTGTCAAGGCGGCTAAGGGGCAGATCGTGTGCGAGGCAACGATCAAGCCGTGGGAGCTTGCCGGCTGGGTGCGCGAGCAGGCGACCCGTCTCGGTCTCTCGCTCGACGCGTTCGCCGCAAAGACGCTGGTAGCGCAGGTCGGCGAGCGCCAGCAACGCCTACTGCGCGAGCTCGAGAAGCTCGCCCTGGCCTCCGATGACGACGGCTCCCAGGGCGCCCCGATCAAGATCAGCGCCGAGGACGTCGAGCAGCAGGCGGCCTACTCGACGGCGTGGCGCGCGTTCTCCTTTGCCGATGCGCTGGTCGGCGCCGATGCTCCCGAAGCGACCCGTGCCTACATGCGCCTGCGCGCCCAGGGCGAGCGCATCTCGGGCCTCGTCTACCTGATGGCTCAGCGCCTGCGCGACGCCGAGGGCGTGGCGGTGCGCCTGCAGCAGGGCGAGTCTCCGGCGCAGATCAAGCGAACCCTGCGGATGCCGCCGCGCGCGGCCGAGCGCTTCATCGCCGACGTCGAGCGCTCCGAGCCCGAGCGTCTGCGCACGGCCTTGTGTCGGATCGCCGACCTGGAACTGGACACGCGCGGGGGCGCTCCGGTCACCGAGTCGCGTACGCCGTTGTCCTCATTGGATGAGGACACGCTCGCACTGCGAGCGTGTCTCGCTATTGCCGCTTAGCGTGCTCAGGTTGATCCGGCGTCGCGTGCGAGTCGGCGGGTGAGCCTGGCCGAGGCCTTGGCGTAGGCGATCATGCGCTTGCGCTCGGCGATGGCGAGCACGAGGATGGTTCCGACCGCGCCGTCGGAAGGCTCGTTACGGAAGACGAGCCGATAGCGCGGCTTGCCGCGATGCTCGGGTAGATCGAAGCGCAACTTGCGCGAGCCCGCCAGATTCTCGGGCCAGCGTGAGTCCATCAATTCGCCCATCCACGGGTTGTGGTGAAGCTCAACTACCAACGCGGCGATCGTCTGGCGAAGCTCGAGGCTGAGAGCGTTGGCCTCCTCCTTGACCTCGGGCAGGAATTCGAGACGGTAGCCGTCAGGTTGCGGGGAGTTCGGCAACGAACTCCTCCATCCCTATGCCCGTCAAGAACTGCTCGCTGCTCAGGCGCTCACCGCTCGTGGCGGCGAGACGGTCTCCTAGGAAGAGGGCCATGCCGAGGTTCTCAATGCTCTCTTCCAGTTGGGACACTCGTTCGCGCAACCGCTCGGTGCTCTGCATGTACTCCAGAGCGTCGACTTCGGGAAGCAACAGCGCGCCGCCCTTGCGGTGTGGACCGATCTCCACGGCGTCTGCGAGCAGATCCGCCGAAGCGGTGTGCTTGGCTCCCATGCTCTTGACCAGCTCGGGCAGGGCTTGCCTGGCTTCGGTGGAGGCCATCGACCTCTTGGCTCGCGCTCGCTGATGTGCCATCCGGCCACCTCCATTCGACGCCACGTGGGCGTCCTCAAGTCCTGTCGGACGCCCACGGCACCCGCCCAAAACACGTACGACTTATGGTACCACTCGCAAGCCGGTCCTCCTCGGACGCAGCGGCTTAGGAACCGGCGAGCGTGCGAGCTGCGCGCGACTTCTTGCGAGCGCCCGTATTGCGGTGCAGCGCACCGCGCTTGACGGCCTTGTCGATCGTGCTCACGAGGTGGCGGTGCTCGCTCGTAGCGGTCTCGGTGTCTTTCTCGCTCACAGCGCTCTCCAGGCGGCGGAAGTAGGTCTTGATCGCCGAGGTGTATTCGCGGTTCTCGATGCGCTCGCGCTCAGAGCGGAGGATGCGCTTCTTCTGTGAGTGGATGTTGGCCATAAGAAAGGCGCCTCGCGCCCAGCTCTAACTGCCTGGGCGCGCCGCGCGGCGACGTACTATAGCGGCCTTGTCCGCCACGGGAGAAGCAGCCGCGCCTCCGGGCAGCGAGCCGGAACGAGCCGAGGGGGCCGCGGCCCGCAACACGGCGATGTTCGCGGCCTTCACCGGCTTCTCGCGGATCGCCGGTCTGCTGCGCGAGATCGTGTTCGCCAGCTACTTCGGCACCAGCGCCGCGGCCTCCGCCTTCACGATCGCGTTCCTGGTCCCGAACTTCATCGCGCAGCTGTTTGCCAACGCCGCCCTGGGCGCCGCTTTTGTCCCGGTGTTCACGGACCTGCTCCAGCGCGAGCGCCGCCAGGAGGCCTTTCGGTTGGCCTCGACCCTGTTCTGGATCATGTTGCTCGCGCTGAGCGCGATCACGGCCTTCTTCATCCTCACGGCGGGCTTGGTCATGCCGCTGTTCATCGGGCCGAAGTTCACACCTTCGAGTGTCGCGCTGACCGTCGGTCTCTCTCAAGTCCTGTTCCCGGTGATCCTGCTGCTGGGGCTGACGGGACTGCTGCTTGCGATCTTGCAGTCCTACGACCGCTTCACGTTGCAGTCTCTCTCGCCGGCGATCTGGAACGTCGTGATCCTGGCGCTGCTTGTCACGCTCTATCCGCTCTTTCACGGCCAGAACAGGATCTATGCGTATGCGATCGGTGTGCTGGTCGCGACCGGCTTGCAGCTGCTGTTGGCGTTTGGCGCGCTTCATCGCATCGACTTTCGTCTTCAGATGCACATCGACTGGCACGATCCGCGCGTGCGGCACGTTTTCGCGCTGATGCTGCCGGTGACGGTGGGGCTTGGGATCGTCAACCTCGACCAACTGATCAACTCGGCGTTCGGCACGCTCGTGAACTACGAAGCGCCGCGCGCGATCGAAAACGCTTTCCGCGTCTACATGCTGCCGCAGGGCATGTTCAGCGTGGCGGTGGCGACGGTGCTGTTCCCGATCATGAGTCGGATGGCCTCGCGCCGCGACGTGGCATCGATGCGGCGCACGATCGGGACCGGAATGCGCCAGATCAACCTGTTGTTGATCCCGGCGTCGGCGTTCCTGCTGGTGCTCACCGTCCCGGTCGTGCGGCTGCTATTCGAACGCGGCCACTTCAACGAAAAATCGACCGCCAGCGTCTCGACTGCTCTGTTCTGGTTTGCCTTCAGCCTCCCGTTCGGAGGGATCAACCTGCTGCTCACGCGGGCCTTCTTCGCGGTCCGCAGGCCTTGGATTCCGACGTCGCTTGCCGGCATCAACATGGCGGTGGACATCGTCGTCAGTCTCAGCCTTTACAAGCCGCTTGGCATCGCCGGCCTTGTGATCGGCACATTGGCGGCCAACGTCGTGATGACGGCGCTGCAGCTGCGCCGTTTGCGGGCGGGCTTCAACGGTCGCTTGGAAGGGGCAAAGACGACGATGATCACGGTGCGGATCTGCGTGGCCTCTGTCCTGCTCGCAGGCGTTTCCTATGCCGTCTGGTACGTGCTCGACTCGCTGCTGGGCAGGTCGATCGAGGCGCAGATCATCAGCGTCGGGGCAGCCGGTCTGGCCGGCGTATGGGTCTACGTTCGCTGTGTGCTGGCGATGCGAATCCCCGAGGCCCATCAGGTCCACGGCCTGATCAGCGCACGCCTCGGCCGAGCATAGAAGGGGCCGGGAGGCTGACGCCTTACCCGGCCCCGGCTCGAACATAGATCGCCGCTGAACTACTACGTCCCAGGACTTGTGTCTTATGCCTGGGCGGCTATGACACTCCCGACCACCGGACTGGCCACCCGAAGGTGCGTGGCCGGTTCGAGCCCGCCTGTCCCCCGAAAGGGTGGGAAGGCTCAGGCCGAGTAGGCGATCCGCCGAACGCGACAAGGCTAGCGCCTTCTACAGTTTGGACGCTCATGCAGCAGGACAAGATCCGCAACTTCTCGATCATCGCCCACATCGACCACGGCAAGTCGACGCTGGCCGACCGCATCCTCGAGCTCACGCACGCCGTGGAGGAGCGCGCGATGCGCGCGCAGGTGCTCGACTCGATGGACCTGGAGCGCGAGCGGGGGATCACGATCAAGGCGCAGGCGGTGCGCGTCGCCTACGAGGCCGCCGACGGCGAGACCTACCAACTGCACCTGATCGACACGCCCGGCCACGTCGACTTCACCTACGAGGTCTCGCGCTCGCTCGCCGCGTGTGAGGGCGCTCTGCTGGTCGTGGATGCCTCCCAGGGCGTGGAGGCCCAGACGGTCGCCAACACCTACCTCGCCGTCGAGGCGGGTCTGGAGCTGATCCCGTGCCTGAACAAGATCGACCTGCCCGGCGCCGAGCCCGAGCGTGTCGCGGGCGAAGTCGGCGAGCTGATCGGCGAGCCGCCCGAGTCGATCCTGAAGATCAGCGGCAAGACAGGAGAAGGCGTCGGCGAGGTGCTAGAGCAGTTGATCGGGCGGGTGCCGCCGCCCTCGGGCGATCCGAACGCTGCGCCGCGAGCGCTGATCTTCGACTCCGAGTTCGACCAGTACCGCGGCGTGATCGCCTACATCCGCGTTGTGGACGGCGTATTCAAGAAGGGCGAGGCCATCCGTGCGATGGCGGCCGGCACGCGCGCCGAGATCGACGACATCGGCTTCTTCTCGCCGACGATGACCCCGGTCAAGCAGCTGAGCGCCGGCGAGGTGGGCTATCTGATCACGGGCATCAAGGACGTCACCCAGCTGCGCGTCGGCGACACCTTGACGACCGGCACGCGCGCCGAGGACGGCGCGAGCGAAGCGCTGCCGGGCTATCGCGAGGTCAAGCCGATGGTTTTCTGCGGTCTGTTCCCGATCGACTCCGACCGCTACCCGGACCTGCGCGACGCGCTCGAGAAGCTGACGCTCAACGACGCCGCGCTCTCCTGGGAGCCGGAGACCTCAGACGCGCTCGGCTTCGGCTTTCGCTGCGGCTTTCTCGGCCTGCTGCACATGGACATCGTGCGCGAGCGCCTGGAGCGCGAGTACGACCTGGAGCTGCTGGCGACGATGCCCTCGGTCGAGTTCGACGTCACGCTCACAAACGGCGACGAGGTCGAGGTGCACAACCCCTCCGACATGCCCGAGCCGGGCGTGATCGCCGAGATCCGCGAGCCGTTCATCAAGGCCCAGGTGATCGCCCCGCGCGAGTTCGTCGGCGCCGTGATGGAGCTATGCCAGGAACGCCGAGGCGAGCCGGCCGGCATCCACTACCTCTCACCCGAGCGGGTGCAGATGTCATACGACCTGCCGCTGGCGGAAATCGTGCTCGACTTCTTCGATCAGCTCAAGTCGCGCACGCGCGGCTATGCCTCGCTCGACTACGAGCTGAGCGGCATGAAGCCCGCCAACCTGGTCAAGCTCGACGTCCTGCTGGCCGGCGACCCGGTCGACGCGCTCTCGATGGTCGTGCACAAGGACAAGGCCTACGACGTCGGCCGCACGCTCACCGAGAAGCTGCGCAAGCGCATCCCACGCCAGCAGTACGACGTGCCAATCCAGGCTGCGATCGGCTCGCACATCATCGCGCGCGAGACGGTCAAGGCGTTCCGCAAGGACGTGATCGCCAAGTGCTACGGCGGCGATATCTCCCGCAAGAAGAAGCTCTTGGGAAAGCAGAAGGAGGGCAAGAAGCGGATGAAGCAGGTGGGTCGCGTCGAGGTCCCTCAGGAGGCGTTTTTGGCCGTGTTGGAGCTGGGGGAGGAGTGAAGACTTCTTTCGATGGGTTTGGCGTTCCCGTGGGATAACCACGGCCGGTGGACGTCCTGGATCTCTGCTGAGTGTCCCGGCTGGATGCATGTGTCGGATTAAGACATATGCGCCCTACGACAATCGACGAGCGACGTCGCCTGTACCTGCTGGCGCGCGCGACGATCGCCCGCCACTATCGCCATCCGCTGACACTCGAACGCGTCGCGCGAGCGCTGGCAAGCTCGCCCCGGCAGGTGACGCGCGCTTATGCCCAATTCGGGCAGACGACCTTCCGTGAGGACCTGCTGACGCGGCGTATGCGAGCCGCCGCGCAGTTGCTGGTCGAGCAGCCCGCGATCCCCGTCCGTGACGTGGCGCGGCTGGTCGGCTATCACCAGCCGCCGCACTTCGCCAAGGCGTTTCGTCGCCGCTACGGCTTGACGCCCGCGGCGTTTCGCGCCGAGGGAAGGAAATTTGCACGCGGCTCTAGTTGACGGACCTTGTATTGTGGTGTTTTATCAACGGCGATACGGACAACAGCGAGACCGGCGGGCAGTCGGATGAGGCGGGAATTAGCGAGGCCAGGCGAAGGCGTCGAGAAGCCGCAGTCCGCGATGTCGAGATACTCAAGCGCCTTGGACCGGACCCTGAGATGGACGGGCTAGCTGAGTATGCAGTCGCTCATTTCACGATGCCGGGAGAGCTACCGGAGGACTGATGCTCGTAGGGAGAGGCTCGACCGTCTCAACCTCCGGCAACGAGAGCCGCATCAACGTCCCGCCGCCCTGCGCCCGCTCCGCGCGGACCGAGCCGCCGTGCTGTTCTGCCACCTGTCGCACTATCGCCAGGCCCAGGCCCGAACCGGGGCGGCCTCTGGCCTCGGCGCCTCGGTAGAAGCGGTCAAAGACGTGCGGGAGGTCCTGCTCGGCGATGCCGGGGCCGTGGTCGCGCACCGCCAGCTCCGTGCCGTGCAGGTCGATCTCCACCGGGGCGCCGGGCGGCGAGTAGGCGACGGCGTTGTCGATCAGGTTGTTGACCGCCCTCGCCAGCCGTTGCGGGGCGCCGCCGATCAGTAGCGGGGCGAGGTTCGCCTCAAAGCTCGTCTGCGGCGAGTGACGCTGCGCGCGCTCGATCGCCTCCCGCACGACCAGATCCAGGCGCACGTCCTCGCTCTCGCCCGCCGGTTGCTCGCCGCGTGAGAGCTCGATCAGGTCGTTCATCAGCGCGGTCAGCTCCTCGGTCTGCTCGACCACATCGTCGAGCAGGCGGTTGCGGTCCGCGAGCGCCATTCCCGGCTGCCGGCGTAGGACTTCGATGTTTGTGCGCAGGCTGGTGACCGGGGTGCGCAGCTCATGTGAGGCGTCGGCGACGAGTTGGCGCTGAGAGCGTACGGAGGCATCGAGCGCGCCGACGGATTCCTGCAGGGCGTCGAGCATCGCGTTGAAGCCCTCGGCGAGATGGCCGATCTCATCTTCGCCTGCCGGCTCGATTCGCTCGGAGAGGTCCTGTGTGCGGCGCACGTGCTCGGTGGCGTCGGTCAGACGCTTCAGAGGCGCCACCGCCGCACCCGCCACGAGCCGGCCGAGCAGGGCCGCCAGCGCGACGCCGCCGATGTCAAGCAGCACGAGGATGATGCGCAGGCGGTGAAGGATTCGATCGACGCTCGTCAGCGGCTGTGCCAGCTGTAGTGCATAGCCGCTGCGCAGGGGCTCGGCGAGGATGCGCAGGTGCGTATCGCTGGCATTGGCGTTGCGGTAGAAGGGGGCGCCGCCCGTGGCCGCTAGATGGATCGTTGCCGCGTCGACCGGCAGCGTGACATTCGGCGATGAGCGAAACAGGACCTTGCCGCTGGAGTTCACGAGCTGCTGGTAGCCGCGCACCTGGTCGGGGTGGGGGGTGAGGTTGCCAAACGGGCTCGAGCCCGATGGGCTCAGCGTCGCGCCGCCGGGGGCGAACAGGTCCGGGATCGCTCCTCTGTGCAGTCTTCTGAGCACGGTGGCGCCGCCAGAGCCCTTCAGCGCTTCGGCCAGCCGGCGCTCTTCCTGTTCGCTGGGCGCGCCGCCGGCCGTTCGGGCGATGAAGCGCAGGCCGACCGAGCGCGAGCGCAGCTGTTCGTCGACCTGTTTGTGCAGCTGGTGGGAGGCGAGCAGATAGGTGAGCAGCGAGGCCAGCACGACGGCGACGGCGACGGCCGCCGCCGCGGCGAGCGTGATGCGGCGCCGAAAGCTCATGTCCACTCGGCGGCGCGCCGCCAAATGACGGTGAGCGCTGTTGCGGATTGTGCAACGGGGGTGTTGGGAGCGCTCATCTATCCCTCAGCACGTAGCCGACGCCGCGCACCGTGTGCAGCAGGCGCGGCTCGCCGTCTGACTCGGTCTTGCGGCGCAGGTAGCCCATGTAGACACCGAGCGAGTTGGAACCGGCGCCGAAGTCATAGCCCCACACCGCCTCGAAGATGATCGAGCGCGTCAGCACCTGGCGGGGATGGCGCAGGAATAGCTCCAGCAGCAGGAACTCGGTGCGCGTCAGGCCCAGCAGCCGCTCGCCGCGCCAGGCCTCGTGCGCGACGCGATCGAGGCGCAGGTCGGCAAAGCGCAGCGTCTCCTCCTGTTCGACCTCGTCGGTGCGGCGCAGAAGGGCACGGACGCGCGCCATCAGCTCGCGCAACGCGAAAGGCTTGGTCAGGTAATCGTCGGCGCCCGCGTCCAGGCCGGCGACGCGGTCGTCCACCTGCTCGCGCGCGGTGAGCATCAGCACGGGAGTGCGGTCGCCGCCGAGGCGCACGCGGCGGCATACCTCGAGGCCGTCGAGCACCGGCATCGAGACGTCGAGGATGACGATGTCGTAGGAGCCCTCGCCGATTCGCTCCAGCGCGTCGCCGCCGTCGCCGCTCAGCGCCACCTCGTAGCGTTCGAGGGCAAGGGCGCGGGCGAGCGCCTGCTGCACGGCGGGCTCGTCGTCGACCACGAGTATGCGAGCGTGCTCAGCCATGGCGGCGTTCTAGGGTGACGTTAGCGGGACGGCTTGAACACTAAGAACGAGGCCGAAGAGGATGCGAAGAATCGAGGATGGCGAGATGGCCGGCCAGTCGCGGCGGCTGCGCAACGGTCTGATCAGCCTGGCGATCTTCTTCGCGCTGGTGGCCGCGCTGCTGCTGGCGGTCCCGGGCCTGCGGGCGGCGGGCGAGAAGATCACCGACGCGAACGTCGCCTGGGTCGGCGCCGGGATCGGCTTCGAGCTGCTCTCCTGCGCGGGTTACGTTGTGCTCTTCGAGCTGGTCTTCGAGATGGCGCGCGGCTTCTCGCGGCGCCTGTCGCTCTCAGAGCTGGCGGTCAACTCGGTCGTCTCGGTCAGCGGCCTCGGCGGGATCGCGCTCGGCGCCTGGGTGCTGCACAGCAAGGGCATCTCCGCGCAGCGGATCGCGCGACGCTCTGTCCTGATGTTCGTGCTCACGAGCGCTGTCAACGTCAGCCTGGTGGCGCTGATCGGCATCCCGATGTGGCTGGGTCTTTTGCCGGGCTCCGAAGACCCGCTGCTGACGCTGCTGCCGGCCGCGCTTGCGATCGCCGTGATCGCGGCTACGCTGGCCGCCGCCGTGCTCGCCGGCCGGCTGGCCTCGCGCGAACGGTTGAGCGACGGGCGCGTGCACGTCGCGCTGGTCGCGATCAGCGATGGTGTGCGCGACGCGCTGGCGTTGATCGGCAAACGCGAGTGGCGGCTGCTCGGCGCGCTCGCCTACTGCCTGTTCGACGTGCTCGTGCTTTATGTGTGTCTGCTGGCCTACGGCCCGACGCCGACGTTCTGGGCGGTTGCGATGGCCTACCTGGTCGGCCTGATGGGCAACTCGATCCCGATCCCCGCCGGACTGATCGCCGTGGAAGGCGGTCTGATCGGAATGCTCGTGCTCTTTCACGTGCGCCCGGTCTCGGCGGTGGTGGCCGCGGTCGTCACCTACCGCGCGATCTCGTTGTGGCTGCCGGCGCTGATCGGCTCGGTGGCGTTCTTCAGCCTGCGCCCGGAGATCGGCGAGCCGGTCGCGCCCGAGGGTGCCGGCTAGCGCCGGCGGGGCCCGTGCTGCCGAGCGGTGGTATGCGCGTGGTCGTTTTTTCAGTCAGCCGTTCGGCTGCCTGGAGCGCCGCGGCCGCCTTCTGGCAGGGGCTGCCGGGAAGGCGGTGCAGGACTTCCTGGATCTGCGCCGAGGCCGGGCCCCACAGGCCCGGGCAGAAGACCGGCGGCGGCAGTTCGCCGCTGTCGCTGCCGGGGGCGTTGAGCGTGCGGACCGCCTCGGCGGCGCGCAGGGCGCCTGCTGAGGTGTCGGAGAAGATGTCGATCGAGGTGCGGCCCGTGTACATCTCGATCGAGCTGCCTTCGTCGTAGACCACGGCCGGCACGCCGCGGATCAGCGTGTTGCTCTGTGGGCCCAGCGGGGCGTTCGAGTGGCGGCGGTAGATGACGGTCGTCACCTGCAGCGGCAATCGGCAGCTGCCGCCGCCCCCGAGCAGGCCCTTGTTGTTGACGCAGTCGCCGTAGTAGACGCTGTCGCCGATCGTTGTGCTGTAGCTCTTGGTGCCGTCGACGGCCGCCAGCGGCCGGCCTTCAAAGCGCGGGCCGACCCAGTAGATGGGGTAGTAGGGGAAGGTCTGCGCTTCCACGAGCGCCGCCTCGTTAAGAGGGGGCGGATGTTCGGTCGTGCCGCAAGCGGCGGCTAGCAGGCCCACCGCGAGCAGCACCGGTGCGCAGGCTGCCCGGAGCAGCCACGGTCGCGCAGAGCTGAGGGGCATTCTCATCGGCGCTGATTATCGGCTACCACGGCCGGGTATGCGCAACGCTACTTCCCTATCGCTGGGGGGTTTAGATGGATGAACAACCGCGCGAGTCGTCACTGAGAGTCGATTCGCACGGGAAAGCTGGGACCCGGTGCCGGTAGCACACCGGGTCCCGGCATTTTCGTCGGCGCCGTCGCGGGCACGGCGGCGAAAGTGGCGCAGCCAGCGGTAATACTGGGGCGCGTGGAGGCTCACGCCGTCAGCGAGCGCTCATCCTCTCCAGCGCGCATCCGCGCCTGGCCGCTCTCCTCGTGGATCACACCCGCGCTGCTGCTCGCGTGCGTGCTCCTCGGCGCCTGGCTGCTTCTCGATCCGCGCTCGCCGGACCTGGCCGCGCAGAGCTACCGCGAGACGCTGTTCGCGCGCTACGGGTTCACGCTGTGGGATGACAATTGGTACGCCGGGCACCACCTGCCGGGCTACAGCCTGATCTTCGGCTGGCTGGCGCTGGCGTTGGGGATGCGCGTCGTCGGGGCGCTGGCGGTGCTCGTCTCGACGGTCGCGTTTGAGCGGATCGTCGTGCCGATCTACGGGCCGCGCGCACGCTGGGGGGCGCTGTGTTTCGCGATCGCCGCCGCCGGCGATCTGTGGATCGGGCGGTTGACGTTCGCGCTCGGCGTGAGCTTCGCGATGCTGGCCGTGCTGGCGGCGCTGCGGCGCAAGCCGTGGTTGGCCGCGGCGCTCGCCGCGGTGTGCGCCGCGACCAGCCCCGTCGCCGGACTGCTGCTGGCGCTGGCCGCGGTCAGTTACACGATCGCCACGCGGCGGCTCGTGCTCTCGCTGGTGCTACCGGCCATGTTTGTCGTGCTGCCGCTGGAGGCCCTGTTCCCCGAGGGCGGTTGGGAGCCATTCGCGCTCAGCTCGATCCTCGCCAACGTGGGCGTCGTGCTGGCGTTCGTCTACGCGCTCCCCCGCAACGAGCGAACGCTACGCATCGGGGCGTTCGTATACCTGTTCGCGGTGTTGGTCTCGATCGTGCCCGCGCCGATGGGCTCGAACATCGATCGGTACGCCGTTCTGCTGGCGGCCCCGCTGCTCGTGTGCGCGCTGGCGCGCGATGGGCTTCGCTCCAACGGCAGGCCGGCCGCGGCCACGCTTGCCGCGGTGGCCGGCATCCTGATCTGGACGGGCTGGGGGCCGGTGCGCGAGAGCGCCGGCGTGAGCGGCGACCCCTCGACCGGCGCGTCCTTCTATCGCCCGCTTGAGCGCTTCCTGGCAAGCCACGGCGGGCCGTTCGTGCGCGTTGAGATTCCCTTCACCCATTCACACTGGGAGGCTGCCCTGGTGGCGCCAGATCAGCCCCTGGCACGCGGATGGGAGCGCCAACTCGATACGCGCTACGACGGAATTTTCTTCTCTGAAGAAAATCTATCCCCCTCCTCTTACGCGAACTGGCTGCACCAGGATGCGGTCGGCTATGTCGCCCTGCCCGACGTCCGACTGGATGGCTCGAGCGACCAGGAGGCGGCGCTGATCCGCCACGGGCAGCCGTTCCTGCGCGAAGTGCTGCACACGGCGCACTGGCGCGTGTTCGCCGTGCTCGGCTCGGCGCCGCTTGTATCCGGGCCGGCGAGGCTTGCCGCGCTTGGGCACGACTCGTTCGCGCTGCGCTTTGCGCGCGCGGGGCGCTCGCTTGTGCGGCTGCGCTACACGCGCTACTGGACGCCCTCGGCGGGCGCGTGCGTGAGCGAAGGCAGCGGCGGTTGGACAGTGGTGAGCGCTAAGAATGCCGGCGTCGCGCGTGTCTCGACACGCTTTTCGCTCGGACGTGCGCTCGGGCTCTCCGGAGGCTGTTCTTCTTAGGGATGGCGGCCGCTGCCGCGGCCGTATTTCGGCGTGCCGGTTGGCTACCCGGCGCCAGCGCGAACAACGCGGTGTAGCCGCTCATATAGAGGTTGTGACCGTCGCTGATGACCGGATCGAAGGCGCCCGTGTCTTCGGTGAAGGCGACGCGGCCGGTGGAGATGCCAAGGCCGTATGTGCGGTGCGTGCCGAGGTCTGAGAAGTAGACGATCTTGCCGACGATCGTGGCCGAGCCGGAGATCTTGCCGCCGGCGTGGAAGGTCCACTGCACGTGGCCGGAGCGGGCGTCGATGGCGCGGAAGCTGCCGTCGTAGGAGCCGGTGTAGATGGTCGGCCCGAGACCCGGCGCGTTGGCGACGGCGGGGGAGGAGTAGACGTAGGCGCCCGTCTGCACCGCCCAGTCGAGTTTGCCGCTTGAGGCGTCGTAGGCGTACACGCGGCCGTCGGTGTTGCCGAGGTAGACGCGGCCGTAGATGACCGCGGCGGTCGAGTAGAAGGTGCCGCTGCCGACGAGCGCGCCGCCCGAGCCGCTGCGCCAGATGCGGTGTCCGTTTCGCTCGGAGATCGCCTGGATCTGGCCCGAGTAGTCGCCGAAGTAGAGGGTTCCGCCCGCAACGCTCGGGCTGGCCTTCACAGCGCCTGAGGCGTGGTAGAGCCAGACGGGATTGCCCGTGCGGGCGTTCAGCGCGTAGACGGTGCCGTTTTCGCTGCCGAAGATCAAAAGGCCTTTGTCGAGTAGCGGGGAGGACTCGGTACGGCTGGGCAGCGGCCGCGCCCAGCGGAAATGCCCGTTGGCGGTGTTCATGGCTACGACGCGCCCGTTGCGCGAGCCTGGCCCACGCTCGAGGACGGTCGCGTAGACGGTGTTCGAGGTGACCGCCGGCGTGGAGGCCGACAGCGCGCCGAGCTTGCGGCTCCAGACGTCCCTGCCGGTGTTCTTGTCGATCGCGTGCAGCACGGCGTCGTCGCCGAGCTGAAACAGCCGTTCGCCATAGAGGACGGCAGGGAACTCCAGCAGCGCGCCGCCGGTGTGCACCCACAGCTTGTGAAAGGGCGGGCGCAGGCGGGCGGAGGCGGCGAAGAAGCGGGTGTGATTGGTCGTGTAGCCGTACAGCGGCCAGGAGAAGACCCTCACCGGCTTGGCCGGAGGCGGCGGCGCCACCGATTGCTGCGTGAAGGGGGCGTTGGGGTGGTAGACGCTGCCGGTGCGGTTCTTCTCGTACAGGTAGACACCGAGGGCAAGTGCCGCGATCAGCAGGGCGGCGAGCCCGCCCGCGAGCGCGATCCTGCTGCCCCGCTTGTCCGGCAGCAGAGACAGGGCTCTGAGGCGCACGGGGATACCTTAGAAGGCCGCTGGGACGCGATCAGCGTGTGTTCTGCTCGCGCGGGAGCGAAGAGAGCGGCGGACGGGACTCGAACCCGCGTCATCGCCTTGGAAGGGCGAGGCTCTACCGTTGAGCTACCGCCGCGCGTGCGAAGCCAAGTGTACGTGCGGTGCGCCTGCGATGGCAGTTCGCGCACACGACCTCGCACTTGGCGATCTCATCGACGATGGCGTGCCAGGTGTACGTTCGCAGTCCTGTGCCGATGTTGAAGCACTTGTCCCTGAGGTGGTCGAACTCCAGGACGAGCGGGTCGGTCTCGCCGCAGTCGACGCAGGGATGGTCGGCAAAGAAGTCCACGAGCAGACCTGCGCGTTCAGCCGCGATCGCTCGCTTTCGACGATCGGCGTTCGCGATGTATCGGTCACGATTTGCGCAGTAGTGCTCGCGTTTGTACGCAGCACGGCAGGGCTGACAGTAGTTATCGCGCTGGCCGCGAGCCTTGCGACGCCAGGCGAAATTCGTCGCGGGCTTGCGCTGGCCGCAGCGGCCGCATAGGCGATGATCGACGGCGGTGACCACGAACGTATGTTCTCATATGGCGGGGACGGCGGGCGGCCCGGGCCGGGAGGTTCGACGTCGCCTACGAGCCCGTGGCCGTGCAGGCGATCGTCGCCGCGAGCGGCGGCTACCCGCACTTCATCCAAGAGCTCGGGCGCGTGCTCTGGAACGAGGTCGAGTGCTCGCCGATCAGGGGCGCCGACGTGCAGAGCGCCGACGCGCTCGTGCGCGAGGCGCTCGATCGCCGCTTCTTCAGGGACCGCTTCGAGACGGCCTCGGATGCCGAGCAGCGCTATCTCGCCGCGATGGCCGACCTGGGAGATGGAGCCGCCCGCAGCGCGCAGGTGGCGCTGCGCGCTGGGTATAAGGACAGCCCGGGCGCGTCGGTGGTGCGCGATTCGCTGCTGCGCAAGGACCTCGTCTACAGCCCGCGGCGTGGGCTGATCGACTTCACGGTGCCGCGGTTCGCGGAGTACGTGCGCCGCCAGCATCCGCTGCCGAGCTTCGATGAGGCGTGAGGCGTTTCTAAGGCTTTATCTGTGGTAACTGTTCAGGTCGGTCGTCTGCGGGGCAGGGTTCTGGGCTTGTGCAGGGAAGTTCGCGGGCGTGGAGGATGCAGAGAATGTTGCGGGGCGGCCGAGCTATGAGGAGTTGGCGACGCTGGTCGTG
>JBOGXY010000007.1:0-5395 GCA_050696495.1 Solirubrobacteraceae bacterium | reverse complement strand
ATATCCAGCAGCGGAGCGACCTTGGCCATCGAGCCGTGCAGCTCGGGGGTGAAGCCGCGGCTGACGCAGCCGGGCCAGTAGGCGACCTTCATGCGGCGCTCCCTTCGTTGCCCGTTGCGGCCCCCGTTGCAGAATGTGCAACGGGGCCTTCGGCCTCTTCGTCCTCGCCGACGACGTACAGGTTCAGCTCGTAGCGCTCGAGCTTGCCCTCGACCTTTGCGTAGATCTTCTTGACCGCGCTGAGATCCTGCTTGGGGATCTTGTGGCCGAAGATCGCGATCTTCAGGCTTATCTTGCGTTTGGCGATCCCCCGTATCGCCACCGGCAGCGAGCTGAGCAGCTCCTTGCCGGCGGCCGGGTGGAACTTGCCAAACCAGGAGTTGCCGCCGTAGGAGCGCGGAATCATCTCCGCCTCGTGCAGTAGCCCGTAGTCCTTGATCAGCGTCACAACCGTTTCCTCGTGACGATGCCCGTTGTTCTGGTCGACGATGTGCTGGTCGGCTCCGGCGATGCGGCGCAGACGCATGATCTGACCCATCGGGTTGACGTCCTTGGGGCAGGCCTCGACGCACTTGAAGCAGTGCGTGCAGTCATAGATCCCCTGCGGGTCTTCTGAGAGGTCGAGGAGCCGCTCGCGCTGTTGCTCGTCGCGCGGATCGCCGACGAAGCGGTAGGCCTTGGCAAGCGCCGCCGGGCCGATGAAGCCGGGATCTACCTCCATCGCCAGGCAGTCCGAGACGCAGGCGCCGCACTGGATGCAGGCCATCGTCTGGGTGATGTCGACCATCGACTCGCGCGGCACCAGATGCTCGCGCTCGGGCTGCGGGCCGTTGTTCAGTAGCCACGGCGTCACACGCTGGACCTTCTTCCAGTGCACTGCGTCCATGTCTACGATCATGTCCTTGATCACGGGCATGTTGCCCATCGGCTCGACCTCGATCACGCCGTCCTTCGCGGATGCCTTGGCGTGGTCGAGGTGGGTGTGGCAGGCAAGCCCGGGTTCGCCGTTGATGCGCACCCCACACGAGCCGCAGATGGCCGCCCGGCAGGAGCAGCGGATGCCGATCGAGCCGTCGAACTTGGCCTTGGCCTGCAGTATGCCCTCGAGCACCGAGCGGTGTGGCTCGAGCTCGATCGTGTGCTCGTCCCAGTAGGGAGCGTTGCCGGACTCCGGGTCATAGCGGCGCAGGCGAAGCGTGAACTGCTCCGGTGGACGGTGAGTCTCAGCCATCAGCGAACGCTCCGATCGAGGGATCTCTGCTTCCCCATCAATATTTCCTCTCCTCGGGCTGCCACTGTGTGATCTTCACCGGGGAGTAGCTCACCTGCGCCCCATCTCCGTTCAGCGAGATGTCGATGTGCTTGAGCCACTGCTCGTCGTTTCGCTCGGGGAAGTCGGTGCGGAACTGCGCGCCGCGCGACTCCTTGCGCTCGATCGCGGCAACGACGGTCGCCTCGGCGCAGTCGAGCATGTAGCCGAGCTCGATCGCTCCCAGCACGTCCTGGTTAAAGACGGTGCCGTGATCGTCCACATAGGCGCTCTTGGCCTGCGCCTGCAAGCGCTTGACCACTTCGTGGGCCTTTGTCAGACCCTCTTCGTCGCGGTAGACGGCGACGTACTGGTTCATCGTCTCGCCGAGCTCCTGCTTTATCTCGGACACCCGGCGTGGGGGGGTGGGTCCCCCATCTCTTGGGCGGGCCAGGATCTCCGCGATCATCGCCTCGTCCTCGCGCAGCTTCGCATCGCCGGCCTCGGGCAATGCCACCTGAGCGGCGCGGGCGGCGGCGTGTTCGCCTGCACGGCGTCCGAAGATCAGCGTGTCAAGCAGCGAGTTGGCGCCCAGGCGGTTGCCGCCGTGCACCGAGACGCAGGCGACCTCGCCCGCGGCGTAGAGCCCCTCGACCGCGGTGGCGCCGTTCACATCGGTCTTCACACCGCCCATGATGTAGTGCTGGCCGGGGCGGATCATGATCGGCTCGCGCGTGATGTCGACACCGGCGAAGTCCTTGCCGATGTTGACGATCTCGCGCAGCGCCTCCAATGTGCGCTTGCGCGGCACCATTGTGATGTCCAGATAGATCCCGTCTTTGTTCGCGCCGACGCCGCGGCCCTCGAGGATCTCGGTCTGCTCGGCGCGGGAGACGACGTCGCGGGAGGCAAGCTCCATCTTGTTGGGCGCGTAGCGCTCCATGAAGCGCTCGCCCTCGGAGTTCAGCAACACGGCTCCCTCGCCGCGCGCGCCCTCTGTTATCAGCAGGCCGTTCTCGACCAGCGTCGTCGGGTGGTACTGGACCATCTCCATGTCCATCAGCGGCGCGCCGATGCGATAGGCCTGGGCGATCCCGTCGCCGGTGACGATCAGCGCGTTGGTGGTGGGCGAGTAGACCTGCCCCGCGCCGCCGCAGGCCAGGATCACGTTCTTTGCCCGCAGCGTCTGCATGCGCCCTGTGCGCACGTCGCGAGCGACGACTCCGCAGCAGCGCCCGTGCTCGTCCTGCACGAGCGAGGTGACGAACCACTCCTCGTAGCGTTCGACCTGTTCGTGATGCTTCATCAGCTGCTCGTAGAGCACGTGCAGGATCGCCTGCCCGGTGATGTCCGCGACGTAGGCGGTGCGCTTCATCGAGGCCCCGCCGAAGGCGCGCAGGTCAAGTTCGCCGGCGTCGTTGCGGTGGAAGGTCACGCCGATGTGCTCGAGGTGCATGACCTCCTTGGGCGCCTCTTCGCACATGATCTCGATCGCGTCCTGGTCGCCGAGGAAGTCAGACCCCTTGACGGTGTCATAAGCGTGCGATTTCCAGTCGTCGGCGACGTTGATGGCCGCGTTGATGCCCCCCGCGGCCGCGACCGAATGCGAGCGCACGGGATGGACCTTGCTGAGGATCGCGACACTCGCGCCGGACTCCGCGGCGGCCAGAGCCGCGCGCTGGCCGGCCAGACCGGCGCCGATGATCAGGACGTCATGGGATGGCACGGGCGGGCACTCTATTGAATGCAACGGGCGCCAGGCGCGCCGACGGGCACCCGGCAGCGCTGTCCTCGATCGGCACGGACCCCACGCCTTCGTGCGCTCTCAGCGCCCGGCCGCGGGGTTCAGCGCCTGGCGGATCTGCGCGACCGTGACGACTCCCTGGACGACATCCTCGGCGTCGACGGCCACCATCCCGCCGAGCCGGCCGAGGCCCTCGCTGCGCAGCAGCGACTCCAGCGGCTCCTGCTCGCCGATCCGCACGGCCAGGTCCTGCTCGAGCACGTCGGAGACCTCCAGCGCGGGGCGACCGGCGGCGATCTCCTGGTCGATGCGCTCGGAGCGCACCACCCCCAGCAGATGGCGGGCCTGGTCGACGACGGCAAACCACGGTTCGCGGTAGCGCGTGAAGAACTGCTCCTGGGCGTCGAGCAGGCGCAGCCCGGCGGGAATCGTGTGCGGCTCGCGGTCCATGATGTCCCCGACGGTGACGCGCTGGATGCGCTGCCCGAGCATTCCCTGCACGACCGCGCCGCCCGATGCTTGGTAGAGCAGCAGCGCGAGCACAAGCGTGAACAGTCCGAAGCCTTCGCCGCTGGCCAGGCCAAACATCCCAAGCGCTCCAAGCCCAAGCGCGAGCGCTTGGCCGGAGCGGCCGGTCAGGCGAGTGCCGCGGTGGCGATCGCCGGTCCGCCACCAGATCGCCGCGCGCGCGATCCTGCCGCCGTCGAGCGGGAAGGCCGGGATCAGGTTGAACACGAGCAGGAATGCGTTGATGATCGCCAGCCACGAGAGCAGAGCCAGCGCCGGCGAGATCCTCTGCCCTTCTTCGAACAGCGCGCCGGAGGTTTGATTGCCGCTGGCGCCGATCAGTTGAGCGGCAACGGCGAAGGCGAGGAGCAGCAGGAAGGTCACAGCCGGCCCCGCCGCGGCGACCTTGAATTCCTCGCCGCTGGTCTCTGGTTCGCGTCCCTGTCTGGCCATGCCACCGAAGAACCACAGCTCGATCCCCAATACCGGAATGCCAAGCCGTCGCGACACCAGCGCATGACCGAGCTCGTGCAGCAGGATCGAGCCGAAGTAGCCGAAGGCTCCGGCTACCGCCAACAGGAAGACCGTGCTCTGCGGGCCCGCGATCGAGCTTTCGAACTGCTTGTAGAAAAAGTAGATCAGGAGGCCGAGCACCAAGAACCAGCTGAAGCTGACGCCGATGCGGATGCCGAAGATGCGCATCAGTTGGATGCTGCCGCGGGTGCGCAGGGGGCCGCTTATCGCCATCGTCCTTCGATTCTAGGCTTGCGAGAGGGAGCGTCCGGAGTCGGGCGCCAAGACCTTCTCAGGAAATCTGCGGGCGACCGCGCTCGACGATCGCCTCGAAGTCGCTGCCGGCCGGCAGCGTGCCGTACTCAAGGCCACCGTCGCCGCCAAGGCGCGAAGCGCAAAAAGCGTCGGCGACCGCCGGCGGCGCGTGGCGCACCAGCAGCGATCCCTGCAGAGCCAGCGCCATCGACTCCACGATCCGCCGCGCGCGCAACTCGAGCGTTGCGGGATCTGAGAACTGCTTCTGGAGCTTGCCCACATGCGCATCCAGCCGCGCGTCGCCGCCGTGGGCCTCGCTCAGCTCTGCCATGAACACCTCGAGCGTGCGTGGGCTCTTGACCAGGGCTCGCAACACGTCGAGGCTCATCACGTTGCCCGAGCCCTCCCAGATCGAGGTAAGCGGCGCCTCGCGGTACAGGCGCGGCATCCCCGACTCCTCCACGTAGCCGTTGCCGCCAAGGCACTCCAGCGACTCGAAGGCGTGATTGGGGGCCCGCTTGCATACCCAGTACTTGCCCACGGCGGTGGCCAATCGCTTGAACAGGTGCGCGTCGCTGAGCTCCTCGCTGCTCGCGGCCGCGGCCTCCTCTCCAGCTTCGTCGTAGGCGCGCGCCAATCGCAGCGCCAGCGCCGTGGCGGCCTCTGACTCGATGCACAGGTCGGCCAGCACGTTGCGCATCAAGGGCTGGTCGATCAACAGGTTGCCGAACGTCGAGCGGTGCATCGCGTGCCAGGTCGCGTTCACCACGCCCGCCCGCATGCCCGCCGCGGAGCCGATCACGCAGTCAAGGCGCGTGTGGCCGACCATCTCGATGATCGTCGGCACGCCTCGCCCCGGCTCGCCGACCATCCGCGCCCAGGCGCCGGTGAACTCGACCTCGCTTGAGGCATTTGAGTGGTTGCCGAGCTTGTCCTTCAGCCGCTGGATGTGAAACTCGTTGCGCGTGCCGTCGGGCAGGATGCGCGGCAGCAGAAAGCAGGAGAGGCCGTCGTCGGTCTGGGCGAGCACGAGGAACAGGTCGGACATCGGCGCCGAGCAGAACCATTTGTGCCCGGTGATCAGATAGCTGCCGTCCCCGGCCGGCTCGGCGCGGGTAGTGTTCGCC
>JBOGXY010000006.1:0-2861 GCA_050696495.1 Solirubrobacteraceae bacterium | reverse complement strand
CTACACCTGGACAGGACAGTGGGGAGTTCCGATGGCCACCCATGGGGAGAATTAGCGGCCACCAGTGGGGACTTCTAATGGCCGCCTACGGGGAGAATCTCATGGCCGCCGTCATCACGCGCAGCCCCCGCGCGAGCAGGTCGCGGGTCAGTTGCCCGGTTCCACAGCCGATCTCGAGCACACGATCTCCTGTGCTGAGAGCTGTCAGCTCGCAGGCGTGATCCAGCAGCGCTTCGGGGTAAGCGGGGCGGTGTCGGTCGTACTCGTCGGCGACCTCGTCGAAGACGTTGCCGTAGCTGCGCTCCAGTGTCCCGTCAGGCATCCAAGCAATGTAAGTCGCGGACCGGATGCCGGGAGGTCCAGCGTTGCAGCCCTAACCCGGCTTGAACATAGCATCAATTATGCCCAAAGTGCTATGTTCATCGGGATAGTGCTACGTTCCTCGGCCACCACGTCTTGTGCATACCTTCCGAACCCTCGATAGCCAGATCGGCATGGTGCCGGCCGCGACGGCCGTCGCGCTCAGGGGTGTAGATCAAGCACAAGGCAGCGAGCGCGCATTCGGTCTACAGCGACCTGAGGCGCTCAAGACGCTCAGAGAGATAGCGCGGATTCAGAGTGTCGAGTCATCCAACGCGATCGAGCAGATCACGGCGCCGCCGGAGCGCATTCGAGCGCTTGTTGCCGACAGCGTCGCTCCCGTCAACCGCTCGGAGGAGGAAATCAGCGGCTATCGAGCGGTCCTTGACACGATCCACTCGAGCGCGGAGCACATCCCTTTCAAGCCGAGCGTGGTCGAGCAGTTTCACCGTGACCTCTACCAGTTCACCAATGCCTCGGCCGGCCACTGGAGGACCGTCGAGAACGCGATCGAGGAAGTCGCGGTCGACGGCACCAAAGTCGTCCGATTTCAAACGCTCTCCGCTCTCGAGACTCCGGCCGCCATGAACGAGCTTCACGATCGCTTTGCCTTTGCTCGCGACACGGGCGAACATCATCCGCTACTGCTCGCCGGTTGCTACATCTTTGACTTCCTTGCCATTCATCCCTTCCGCGACGGCAACGGGCGCATATCCAGGCTCCTCACCCTTCTGCTGCTCTATCAATCCGGCTACGAGGTCGGGCGATTCATAAGCATCGAGCGCCTGATCGACAACACGCGCGAGACCTATTACGAGGCCCTGCGCAACGCAGGCCGCGGTTGGCACGAGGGCGAGCATGACATCAAGCCCTGGTTGGGCTACTTCCTTGGCATTCTTACGGCTGCCTACAAGGAATTCGAGGGGCGGGTTGGCACCGTCTCCGGCCGGGGCTCCAAGCGGGAGGCGATTGTGCAATTCATACGCCTCTCCACGCTCGGGAGCTTCACCGTCGCGGATGTGCGCAGTGCCGTCCCGGCCGCAAGCCGGTCCTATATCTCAAAGACCTTGACCAAGCTCAGGGACGAAGGTGTGATCGAGCCGATCGGGTCAGGACAGAAGGCGCGATGGCAGCGACTGTGATCGGCGCCCCATCGTCCGGTGCTCGCGCGCTTGCCCGCGGCGCGCCGCGACGTTAGACTCGCCCTCGATGTCAGAAATCTCGCCCGCGATCTACAGGGCTGGATCGGGCGAGCCGGTCGTGCTGCTGCATGGGTTCACCGCCGCTTGGAGGATCTGGCATCCGATCCTCGCCGATCTGGTCGCCCGCTACGAGGTGATCGCGCCGACGCTGCCGGGCCACCACGGTGGACCCGCCTACCCGACAGATCAGCCGATCACCTTCGAGCAGTCCACCGACGCGGTCGAAGAGTTGCTGGACGAGTTGGGTGTCGGGGACGCGCACTTCGTCGGCAACTCGATGGGCGGCGGCATCGCTCTTGAGCTTGCCAAGCGCGGCCGCGCGCGATCGGTCGTCGCGCTGGCGCCCGCCGGTGGCTGGAGCAAGGGCGACGGCGAGGGTCCGCGCATCGGCGGCTTCTTCGCCAAGCAGATCAAGATGCTCAAGCGAACTCACGCCTGGAGCGAGCGGATCATGCGACGTCCCGGCACCCGCCGCCTGGCGTTCCGGGAAATCATGCGCCACGGTGAGCTCGTCTCTCCCGCGGACGCGGCCGAGATATCCAAGGCGGCGCTTGACTGCTCGATCAGCCAACGAGCGATCCAAGCACTGCTTGCCGACGCGGCTGAGCTGACGATCGGCGATCTCGACCGGATCGCCTGCCCTGTGCTGCTGGCGACTCCGCAGTTCGATCGTGTCCTGCCGGGTCCCCGCCACGCGCCTCGCTACCGCCGCGAGATCCCGGGTGTGCAGTCGGTAGGGCTGCCAGGCTGCGGACACGCGCCGATGTGGGATGACACCAAGCTCGTGACGAGGCTGATCGTCGAGCAGGTCGATCGCAACCTTGGGCGCAGCCCTGACGCCGGGGCCGATGTAGCTTCGGCGGCGGCGATCGGTTTCTGACCGCAACGCGCGACTCGAACACGGGCGACGTCAAGCGGCGCTCAGGCCTGCACGTACTCGGCGAGATGCTCGCCGGTGAGCGTCGATCGGGCCTCAACCAGTTCCGCCGGCGTGCCCTCGAACACGACCCGCCCGCCATCATGACCGGCCCCGGGGCCGAGGTCGATGATCCAGTCGGCGTGGGCCATCACCGCCTGGTGATGCTCGATCACGATCACGGACTTGCCAGAGTCCACCAGCCGATCCAGCAGGCCGAGCAACTGCTCGACGTCGGCCAGGTGCAGCCCCGCCGTCGGCTCGTCAAGCACATAGACGCTGGCCGGCCGCGAGCGTTTTTCGCTCATGTGGGTTGCCAGCTTCAGTCGTTGGCGCTCGCCGCCGGAGAGCGTGGGCAGCGGCTGGCCGAGGCTGAGGTAGCC
>JBOGXY010000005.1:0-13417 GCA_050696495.1 Solirubrobacteraceae bacterium | reverse complement strand
GCGACGGGGGGAGCGCAGTTCGTCCGCGAGCCCGCCGACGGGCTCTCCCTCATGCCGGCGCGGCAGGCGCGGCCCGGCGCGGTAGCGCTTGTATTGAGGACGGTCGGGGCGGTCGCTGGGCATGGGCGGCACGTATCTTCGCCGCCCGGCGTCCTGGGGGAGGCAGTTGCAAGGAGTCTGGCCCCGGAGTCTACGAGTCGCGCCTTACGCGGCGTGCCGCTCGGCATCGCGCAGCAGGTCGGAGATGACCTCCCCGATGCCCTGGCCGCGTCGCTTGGCTATCCGCTCCAGCCGAGTCGCGTCCTCACCGCTTACGTTGACGACGATCGATAGCTGGGCGCTCGGAACGCCGTCGTGGGCTTCGATGTCGCGAGCGTCGAGGGCCGCAAGCTCTGCGTCGAAGTCGCCAGGCTGGGGATCGGGGTCTGTCCAGGGATCCTTGGTCATCGTCTCGCCTTATCAAGGAGTGTACGCTCGCGATCGGTGGCCGGCCAGCCGGTGACTATCAGCCAGGTCGACGCATCTTCGGTTGGCTCGACTACCAGCGTGAGTCGTCGGCCGCCGTCTGTCTGGCCGATCAGCAGCAACCGGCCCGCCTTCGCGCGCGGCGCCCGCGGATTGCGCACGGTCACATGGCGATTGCGAGGGACCTGCTCCGCCTCGCGGGTCGAAATGCCTCGTGCGCCGAGCTTGCCTATGGCCGCTCGCGTTGCACATAGCTCATGGATAGTCACCCCGCTGCGGGCGCCCAGGCGTCTGGACGATTGTGCTGGCTTGTTCACGGCTCCGGAAGCTACATCGCGGGTGCGACGATTCTCGAGCGGGGGTTCGCGTATCGTCAAGCGATGGTCGATGGCTCGGTCGGAGGGCATTTGATCATCTGCCCGACCCCGATCGGCAACCTCGGCGACGTCACGCTGCGCGAGCTGATCGATGCGGGTGCGCGACCGCGCGCGACGGCGGGCGTCGTCGCCAAGCTGACTGGACTGGGCGCCAACGAGCTGTACCGCGCCCTCATTTGATGACCGTCCAACACGAGCATAGTATAGTAATTCATATACTTATGGTATAGTATTCGCTGTACCATGGTCGACGATCTCAACCCCTTCGTCTACGACGATCCGTTGGCGCCAGAGGACCTGATCGACCGCGACGAGCAGACGCGCAAGCTCCTGGCGCTTGCTGAAGGCGGCCACAACACGCGGTTGTCGGCGCCCAGGCGTTACGGCAAGACCTCGATCATCCTGCGACTCCTCGCCGAAGCTCAGCGGGTCGGGCTGCATGTGGTGCACGTCGACTTCTACCGATGCGTGACGCGGGCCGAGGCCGCCAGGCGCATTGAGGAGGCTTATCTAGCGCGGCTTGCGGGTCCGCTGCGACGTACGGTGTCCGCGCTCACGCGCTCTTGGCACACCCGGCTGAACGTAGGCGCCGCCGGCGTCGGCCTGCAGGCCGAGCGTGCGCGCGAGCTCGACAATCAGCGCCTCGCCGACCTGCTCGACTTGCCCGTGCGCATCTTCGCGAAGTCCGGGATCCGCACGGTCGTGGCGTTCGACGAGTTCCAGGACTTCCTGCGGATCGGCGAGGGGTTGGACGGCCTGCTGCGCAGCAAGATCCAGCTGCACCGCGAGCAGGCCAGCTACGTGTTCGCCGGCTCAGAGCCCGGGATGCTCGAGGAGCTGTTCAACGGCAGGGGGCGCCCGCTCTTCGACCAGGCACGGCCGATCCCCGTAGGGCCGCTCGACGACGGCGATCTCGCCGACTACATCGGCGAGCGCTTCGAGCGCTCCCAGCGCGATCCGGGTGTGGCGTTGGAGTTGCTGCTGGATCTCGCTCGCGGGCATCCTCAACGGGCGATGCTCCTGGCCCACCATCTCTGGGAGCACGCCCCGCGCGGAGCGGTCGCCGACGAGGAGACCTATCAGGCGACGCTCGAGGCGGTGGATCGCGAGACGCGAGAGCGCTTCGAGCGCACCTGGCTGGACCTCGGATCCGCGCCCGCGCAACGTCGTGTGCTCGCCGCTCTAGCCAACAGCCCCAACAGCCTCTACAGCCGCGCGACGCTGCTCGAGTTCAATTTGGACAAGAGCGCGATCCAGCAGGCGACGCGGGCGCTCGCCTATGACGGTGATCTGATGCGACTCGACAGGCGCTTCGTAATCGTAGATCCGCTGTTCGAACGCTGGTTGCGACGCACCCAGCGCTGAGAGTCTCACCCCACGCGCATGCCACCACAGGCCCACCCCACCGGTCGCCTCGTCATCTGCCCGACCCCGATCGGCAACCTCGGCGATATCACGCTGCGCGCGCTGGAAGCCCTGCGCTCGGCCGACGCGATCGCCTGCGAGGACACTCGCCGCACGCGCGTGCTGCTCGACCGCTTCCAGATCGCGGGAAAGCTCGTCAGCTTCCACGAGCACAACGAAGACGCGCGCGCCGCGCAGCTTCTGGGGCGGATAGAAGAGGGGGATCTTGTCGTGCTGGTCTCAGACGCGGGCATGCCGCTCGTATCGGACCCCGGGTATGCCCTCGTGCGTGCCTGCATCGACAACGGGCTTTCCGTCGAGGTCCTGCCGGGGGCCAGCAGCGTGACGACCGCGATCGTCGCCTCCGCGCTGCCGGCCGAGCGCTGGCGCTTCGTCGGCTTCCTACCGCGCAAGCGCGCCGAGCTTTACCGCGTGCTGGGCGAGAGCGCCGAGACGCTCGTCGCCTTCGAGGCGCCCGGGCGCCTGGCGGCCACGCTTGCGCTGCTGGCCGAGCACGATCCACAGCGGCCGGTCGCCGTCTGCCGCGAGCTGACCAAGCTGCACGAGGAAGTCCGCCGCGGGCCGGCCAGCGAGCTTGCCGACCACTACCGCGAGAATCCCCCGCGCGGCGAGATCGTGCTCGTCGTCGGCGCGGCGGCCGCCGGCGCGGCCGACCGCGAGCAGGCGCTCACAGCGCTGCGCGAGCTGATCGACGCCGGCGCGCGACCGCGGGCGGCGGCGGCCGTCGTCGCCAAGCTGACTGGACTGGGCGCCAACGAGCTGTACCGCATGCTCATTTGATGACCCTCTGCCTCGCGGGTTGACAGGACTTGACACCTGGGTCGGGTACTGGTAAGTTGTCGCCAGCGCTCCTGACCCGTCCGGGTTTCGAGCGGAAATAAAGGTCGGGTGTGGGTCGGTCTTCGTGGTCGACACCAACACAGTTTTGACGGGGACCTTGGGAGAGGGACCGGGTCGTTCGAGAGAGGGTTGTGTGTTTCGCGTGTCTTCTTTGGGGATAAACGTGCTTGAGAGTCGTCGTGCCGGTGGCGGGTCCGTTATAGGACGCGTCAGCGTCGCTGACGCGTCTCTCTCTCTCTCTCTCTCTCTCTCTGGGACGGTTGGTCTCTAGCCGCTAGTCCCCTTCGCCGCGGCAGGATTGCGCGGCGCGCCGGGTGTAACGTCCGGCTTGGTTCCTCGCGCGCGTTTCTTGGTTCCTCGCGCGTCGCGTACGGTGCGCATGCGGCGGAGGTCTGGATGGCGGCACAGATCGGCGATCGGGGACAGCCGCCGAAATTGTCGGCGCGCTTGCGACGTTTTGGGTTGGTCGAGAACCGTCGTGACAGTGCAATCGACCTGGGTGAGCCCGACGCGTGGCGCTTGACAGCGCGCGATCTCGAGGTTAACAAATCGATCACGGGGCTGGACGCGTGAAAACGAGAAAGGATCGAGCATGACCGTTCGCAGATTCGCCGCGACGGCTCCGGCGGCGCTACGCCTGTTCGTTGCCGTACTGTTGACCGCCTTCGGGTCCGCCTGGTCGGCGGACGCGGCCCACGCGGACGTAACGCACCAATATCTCTTCCAGTTCAGCCAAGTACCCGCCGAAGGGCCGCTTCACGAACCGGTTGCGCAGCCAGGGCCGTTGAGTGGAGTCGGCCCCATGGCCGTCGATTCGGGGCATGTGTGGGTAGATGACAAAATTGAAGGCTCGCCTACCCGCAACAACCGGATCGACGAGTTCGACGCCTCTACGGGTGCTTTTCTCGCCCAGCCGCTGCAGTCCGAAAACAACTCGCTCCAATATGACGCTGTCGGTATCGGGCGCCTCGCCGGAGAATCAGAACCACAACTCTACGTAACTGACACGAATTCAGGTGTCGCCTCGGTCGGCGTTTACAGCACGACAGGCGTCAAGAAGGCGACTTGGACGGGCTCGGGCACTCCTAGCCATGGCTTCGATTTCCTTCCCAGCGTTGCTGCCGATCGCTCGTCGAGTCTTGCCGACTGGGCGGCAGGCGACGTATATGTCGCTAGTCGAGAACAGGGTGTCGTCGATGTCTTCAAACCGGAAGCTGGAGCAAGCGAATTCGCTGAAAAATATGTCACACAGCTGACCGGGACTTGTGCGACGCCTGCGTCGTGCACGGAAGATAGGTTCACAAATCCGTCAAGCGTCGTGGTCGATAGCGCGAACGGCGATGTGATCATTGTCGATAAGAACGATGCGGTGGACGTGTTTGAACCGACCGTGCTTGGTGAATACGCGTTCGTCAGGCAGCTGACTGGGACCCCTGCCGGTCCGTTCACACAAGTCCGTGACGTGGCCGTCGACTCCGGCACGGGCGATATCTATGTGACCGACGTCGAACGACACGAAGCAGTCGACCAGTTCACCGGTGAAGGTGTCTATCGTGGTCAGTTGACCGAAGCCGCGGGCGTTCCCTTTGGCAAATTCTTGCAAAGCGTTGCGGTCGACGACGTTAGTCACGATGTTTATGTGGGGGTTCGGCAAAAGGGGGTCGACGTGTTCGGGCCCACGCTGGTGTTGCCGGATGTGCAAACGGCGCCGCCGACGGAAGTGGCCGCGAGCTCCGCCACGCTGAACGGAACCGTGAACCCGGCGAACGCCGGACAGATCGTCTCTTGTGTGTTCCTGTGGGGAACGACAAAGGCGTTCGGGCACGAAAAGCCCTGCTCGGAGCAGTCGATTCCGGACGGCTCGCAAGCAGTGCCCGTGCATGCGGAACTGACAGCCGCGGATGGGCTGCGATCCGGTACGACCTACTTCTACCGGTTGCAAGCGAGCAACGCCAATGGCACCGCCGCCGGTCAAGAAAGCGAAGACCAGGAACTGCGAACCGCTGGACCGGGGTTGAGGGGGGAGTCGGTGAGTGAAGTTACCGCCACGTCGGCTACTCTCGAAGCGAGCATAGACCCGCACGGCCAACCGACCAGCTACTACTTCCAGTACGGGCCGACCTCCTCCTACGGGCTCGAAGCCCCGGCTGCGCCTGGCATTTCGCTTGGCGAAGGAGAAGGCGTTATCGACGTTAGTCGCGACGTACAAACCGGTCTCTCCGCCGGCGTGAAATATCACTATCGGGTTGTTGCTGTGAGCGAAGGAAACGAGTATCCCGAAGCGGATCGGGAATTCACCACTCAGCCGACGGGTTCGGTGTTCGCGCTGCCGGATTCGCGACAATGGGAAATGGTCTCTCCTTCGAACAAGAAGGCTGCGTTGATCCTTCCGCTCGGTGAAAATCTGTTCCAAGCCGCCAACTCCGGGAATGCTTTTACGTTTCAGGCAACGGCGTCGATCGAAAGTGGAGCGAGCGGATTCGCTACCCTCGCGCAGGTCTTCTCCATTCGCAACGGGGCGGGTGGCTGGACGTCTCGAGACATCACGAACCCGCACGAAGAGGCGACCGGTGCGACCCCTGGAGAATACCCGGCGTTCAGCGACGACTTGTCCTCGGCCGTGGTTCAGCCGCTCGGACGATTCACCCCGCTTTCGCCCTCCGCGTCCGAATCCAGCGCCTACCTCCGCAGCGATTTCTCGGCCGGAGCACCAACAACACCCTGCGCCGAGGAATGTTATCGGCCACTTGTAACAGGCTGCCCGGCCACGGGGGAATGCGCACCTGAAGTTCAGCAACACGCAGACGTGCCGGCAGGGACGGAATTCGGTGAAACGGACACCTGTCCTGTCGACACTGTAACCAATGCTTATCGCACGACATGCGGCCCTGAATTCATCGGGACATCGCCCAACCTGAAGCACATCGTGATCAGGTCGGGCGTCGCGCTGAGGCCGGGCGGTGAACGCCAATCTCTGTACGAGTGGTCTGACGGGTCGCTTGCGCTCGTATCGGTGTCCCCCGACGGGCAATCCGCCCATTTTCCCAGTCTCGATTTTCCCAGTCTCGGTAACAGTTCTGGTAAGTCCATGCGTCACGCCGTCTCCGACGATGGCTCCCGTGTCGTGTGGTCAGGAGGTGGTGGCGGTCACTTGTACATGCGGGTGAACGCGATGCAACCGCAGAGCCCGCTGAACGGCGGGGCCTGCACGGTGCCGACCGACGCCTGTACGGTCCAGCTCGATACGGTCACGAGCGGGAATGGTAGCGGTAAGCCGTCGGCTGAATTTCAACTGGCATCGAGCGACGGTTCCCGAGTCTTCTTCACCGACGATCAAGAGCTGACGGTCGACGCCGGCAGCAGGGGCAACCTGTACGAGTGCGTTATGGTGCTCGAAGCGGGCGGGCCAAAGTGCCAGTTGTCGAATTTGACGCCCAAGCAAGCGAACGGAGAACCGCCTTTGGTGTGGAATCAGGTGATCGGCGCCAGCGAAGACGGGAGCTGGCTGTACTTCGTGGCCGACGGCGTCCTGGCACCGGGTGCTTCCACGGGGAAATGTGGCGAAACGGCGGGAAGCGCTCCTGAAGGCAGTCTCTGCAATCTGTACGTATGGCACGACGGCGTCACCCGCTATATCGCTTCGCTGTCGAACAAGGATTTCATGGACTGGAACGGCAGTCGCAACGTTTTTGACCTGCTGTCTGTGGCGGCAAGGGTGTCGCCGAATGGGCGCTGGCTGGCGTTCACCTCCGAGCGAGAACTGAAGCAGGGCTACGACCCTCGTGACGCACTGACCGGAGAACCAGACGAGGAGGTTTACCTCTACGACGCCAGTTCGGGCAAGCTAGCGTGCGCGTCGTGTAACCCCACCGGAGCGCGTCCGCGGGGCGTGCGTTATGGCGAAATGTCTGAGGGCCTGGGTAATTATAGTGCCGATTGGCCCGTCGATCAGGGCTCGGCCGGTGCGCTGCCAGATTGGACAGCCTACGACGGTTCTGGCAAAACTGTCTACCAGGCGCGCTTCCTGGCGGACAACGGGCGGGTGTTCTTTGACAGCAGCGACGGTCTGGTGCCCGAAGACGTAAATGGCCTGACCGACGTCTACGAGTTCGAGCCGGTCGGCGTCGGAGGATGCGCGTCGCGCGTGTCTCTTGGCAGTTTCGAGTTCGTCGCAGGCGAGTCGGGTTGCGTCGGTCTGATCTCCTCCGGCAAGGGCGCCGGGGAATCGTTTTTCATCGACGCGAGCGCCACGGGCGGTCGCGACGACGAAGGCAACGAAGGAGGCGGCGACGTCTTCTTCCTCACGGTGGCGAAACTCGCGGCGCAGGATCTCGATCAGAGCGCCGACGTCTACGACGCACACGAATGCCGCGACGCCGCTCCGTGTCCGGCCGCATCGGGGGAGCCGTCGCCGCCGTGCGCCACGGGCGACGCGTGCAAGCCGGCGCCCGCGCCTCAACCGTCAGTGTTCGGTGCGCCCGCCAGCGCGACGCTGTCCGGTGCGAGCAACGTCATGCCTGCCATGGCCGTTGTTGTGAAACGGAAGTCGCTTACACGCGCGCAGAGGCTCTCGCGGGCACTGGCGGTGTGCGGACACAAGGCGCGTCGTAGAGGGCGAGTTCGCTGCGAACGCGGGGCGCGGAGACGGTTCGGTGCGACGGCCTCTGGAAGGGTCAACACGAGAAAGAAGGGCAGGGGATGATCTTGGCGCGTCGTCGTCTCAAGCAAAGCATTTTGTCGGTGGCGGCGATCGCGGCGCTGGTGCCGATTGCGGGCGCCGTTCCTGCCGCGGCCAGTTCCGGAGCGGGTTCGCCTTGGTGGCATTTGACCTCCGTGGGGCGTCCGAGCAACCTGAGTGCGGCATCCAGCAAGCTGGAGGTCCAAGAAATCACGGTCACGGGTACCGCGGCTGGTGAATTCATCCTTGCCGAACCGATCGCGGTTGAAAAAGAAGAATTCGAAAATGCCAAAGGCGAACTGGAGTTTGAATTCTTTCCTGAAAACGCTACGCCTGGACAGGTCGAAGCGGGACTTGAAAAAATAGCTGGCTATGGCGCCGGCAACGTCAAAGTAGTCCTTGGGTCGGGCGCAGGCAAATACGTAGTGACGTTCACGGGTGACCTGGCCTACGAGCCGTTGAAGCCGATAAGCGCGCGCTGGAGCGAAGAATTTGGATATACCGCGCCCGGGCAGCTCAGCGTCGAGGAGCTCTCCCACGCTTCGGTGGGACAACTCGTCGTGACCGCCGCCAACCTGGGCGACGCGTCCACGAGCGGGACGACGACGATCGTCGATCGGCTGCCGGCCGGCCTAAAGCCGGTTTCCAGCGAAGCGATAGCCGGAGAGAGCAAAGAAGAAGAGCTTGGGATCGGTACGTGTTCGCAGTCGGGGCAGACGGTGACCTGCACGTATGCGGGGAGCCTGCCCGCATACGAACAGATCGAAGTGCGTATTGGCGTGGCCCCGCAGGAAGGAGCCAAATCGGGTGAAATCAACGAAGCGAGCGCGACCGGCGGCGGAGCGCCCAGCGCCACGGTGCGCAGGCCTGTCACGGTCGACGAAGCGCCGACTGCGTTCGGTGTCGAAGACTACGAGTTGGCTCCCGAAGAAGAGGGCGGGCAGCCGGACACGCGCGCCGGCTCACACCCCTTTCAGCTGACGACGACACTCGCGCTCAACCAGGTCGCCAGCGCGCAGCCCGCGGCGCTGACCAAGGACCTCGCCTTCAAGCTGCCGCCTGGACTAATCGGCAATCCCACGCCTTTTCCGCAATGCACGCTGACGCGATTCCTGACACGGGTGGAAGCGCAGGGAGACGAATGCTCGCCGAGCACGGTCGTTGGCGTCGCGAGGGTCACCGTCAATGAGCCCGCGCATACGCATCTGATCACCTTCACGGTGCCGCTGTTCAACCTCGAACCAGCGGCCGGTGAGCCGGCGCGCTTCGGCTTCCTGGTCTTCGTCACGCCGGTCGTGATCGACACGTCCGTGCGCACCGGCGGCGACTATGGCGTTACGGCAAGTATCAGCAACATCACGGAGGCGACGGGCTTTCTCAAGAGCGAAGTCACCTTCTGGGGTGTGCCTGGCGACTCGCGGCACGACAACCAGCGCGGATGGGGCTGCATCGAACAGGCCCGCGGGCAGACGACGCTGTTCCCATGTCATCCAGCCGAAGAGAAGACCCCACCGCCGCTGCTCGCACTGCCGACCTCATGTACGGGGCCGCTGCAGACGAGCGTGGAAGCGGACTCCTGGTTGCAGCCGGGCAAGATGGTCTCGCCAAACCCCGACCCGAGCGAAACGCTGCCGGCGCTCGACGGCTGCAACCGCCTCCCGTTCGAACCGACGATCGACGTCACGCCCGATGGAAATGCCGCGAGCACGCCCTCTGGCCTGAACGTCGGGATCCATGTTCCACAGGATCTCGTCTTGAACCCTACCGCGCTCGCCGAGGCCAACGTCAAGGACACGACGGTAGCGCTGCCCGAAGGACTGACGCTCAACCCGGCGGCCGCCGACGGCTTGCAGGCATGTAGCGATATCGCCGAACCGGAACGCCCCGAAGGCGAGATCGGACTTCACGATCCCGCAATGCCGTTTTGCCCGGAAGCCTCAAAGGTCGGCACCGTCTATATAAAGACGCCGCTGCTGCCGAACCCGCTCGAAGGGGCGGCATATTTGGCCGCGCAGAACGCCAACCCGTTCGGATCGCTCGTGGCGCTGTACGTCGTCGCCGAAGACCCGGTCTCGGGCACCGTCGTCAAGCTCGCCGGCAAGGTGGTCCCGGATCTAGCGACAGGCCAGCTCGTGTCGACCTTCGAAAACACGCCGCAACTGCCCTTCGAAGACTTCAAGCTGCACTTCTTCGGCGGCGACCGCGCGCCGCTGGCGACTCCCGCTCTGTGCGGCGGCTATACGACAGAGGCGTCCTTGGCGCCGTGGTCGGGCAAGCCGGCGGTCCCCGCCAGCTCCACGTTTGACATCTCAACCGGCCCCAATGGCGGCCCGTGCACCGATCCGCTGCCGTTCGCGCCGTCGCTTACGGCTGGAACGACAAGCGTTCAGGCCGGCGGACTGTCGCCGTTCACCACCACGATGAGTCGCGAAGACGGCAACCAGAATCTCAGCGCGATCCAACTGCACATGCCGCCCGGAGTCTCCGGTCTGCTATCGAGCGTGAAGCTGTGCGGCGAACCACAAGCAGACCAGGGCCTATGCGGTCATGAAAGCGAAATCGGCGAAACCACGGTCAGTGTCGGTCTCGGCGGCGACCCGTTCAGCGTCAAGGGCGGCAAAGTCTTCATCACCGAAGGCTATAAGGGCGCCCCGTACGGACTGTCGATAGTCAACCCAGCCAAGGCAGGACCCTACGACCTGGAGCAGGGAACGCCCTGTGACTGCGTCGTCGTGCGCGCGAAGATAGAAGTCGATCCGATCACCGCACAACTCACCGTCACAAGCGACGACACGGGCCCGTACAAGATCCCAACGATCCTTGACGGGATCCCCCTACAGATCCAGCACGTCAACGTCACGATCAACAGGCCCGGGTTCACGTTCAACCCCACCAACTGCAACCCGACGAGCATCACCGGCAGCCTGTCAAGCAGCGAAGGCGCAACCTCATCGCTATCGGTGCCGCTACAGGTCACCAACTGCGCGGTACTCGCCTTCAAACCCGGCTTCCAGGTCTCCACCAACGGCAAAACATCCAGGAGCAAGGGCGCCAGCCTACACGTCAAGCTGACCTATCCCAAAGCACCGTTCGGCAGCCAAGCGAACATCCGCTCAGTCAAGGTCAACCTACCCAAGCAACTCCCGTCGAACCTAAAGACACTGCAGAAGGCCTGCCCACACCAAACCTTCGAAACAAACCCAGCGGCATGCTCCCCAGAATCCCGGGTCGGGGAAGCCAAAGCAACCACACCGCTACTGCCGGTGCCGTTGACCGGACCGGCGTATTTCGTCAGCTACGGCGGCGCGAAGTTCCCAGAACTCGTGGTCGTGCTATCCGGTTACGGCACAACCGTCCAGCTGCACGGCGAAACGTTCATCAACGAACACACCAACGTCACCTCGAGCACCTTCCACACCGTCCCAGACGTACCCGTCGGCACATTCGAACTGACGCTACCTCAAGGCAAATACTCAGCACTAGCCGCACCAACCCCGCTATGCGGCAAGAAACTCGTCATGCCAACCATGTTCACCGCTCAAAACGGCGCTGTACTCAAACAGAACACGCCGATCGCCGTCACCGGCTGTGCTCGCCACAAGGCCGCAAAGAAGCACAAGGGCAAGAAGGCAGCCAACGCCCACAAGCACCGCAAGGGAACCGGTCACGGGAAGAAATGAGATGTACGCCAACGGCAGGGCGCCGTCTTCGGCGGCGGCGTCTGACGGGTATCTACCCGCCGTCCGCGAGGGTCTCGACCGCTCGCGCGTAGCCGAGGTGCAGCGTGCTCGGCTGCTGGGCGCGCTGGTCGGCGAGGTGGCCGAGCGTGGTGTCGCGAGCGTGTCGGTCGCGCACGTGGTGGCGCGGGCAGGGGTGTCGCGGCGCACCTTCTACGAGCTGTTCGTCGACCGCGAGGACTGCTTTCTCGCCGCCTTCGAGGAGGCGCTCGGCGGCGCGACGGCCACGGTGCTGCCGGCCTACGAACAGGCGGGAGGCTGGCTGGAGCGGATGCGCGCCTCGCTACGGGCGCTGCTGGAATGGCTGGACCACGATCCGGCATGGGCACGGCTGTTGATCGTGGGCAGTCTCGCCGCCGGTCCGCAGGTGCTCGAGCGCCGCCAGAGCGCGCTCGCGCGGATGGTCGAAGCGATCGACGAGGGTCGCGGGCAGGCGCGCAGGGGCGTCGAGCCGCCGCCGATGACGGCCGAGGGCGTTCTCGGCGGGATCCTCTCGATCCTGCACGCCCGCCTCAGCGAGAAGGCGCCGCCGCGGCTGGTCGAGCTGAGCGGTCCGCTTATGGCGATGATCGCGCTCCCCTACCTCGGCGCGGCCGCCGCGAGCAGGGAGGCCGCGCGTCCGGCCCCCAAGAGTCCGGCAAAGCGCCCCGCGCTACCGCACAGCGATCCGTTGCAGGGCCTTGACATGCGCTTGACCTACCGCACGATCCGCGTGCTGAGCGCCGTCGCGCAATCCCCCGGTTCCTCCAACCGCGCGGTCGGCACCGCCGCCGAGATCGGCGACCAGGGCCAGGTCTCAAAGCTGCTGGCCCGCCTGCAACGAGTGGGCCTGGTAGAGAACAAAGGCGAAGGCGCCGCCACGCGCGGCGAGCCAAACGCCTGGCGGCTCACCGACCGAGGCAGCGAAGTGCACGCCACGATCGCCGGGGTCGCAAGCTAGCGCCCTCTCTCGCTTCTCGCCACCGCCCCCTGCCAGTAGCCTGGGAGCGTCGTGTCCTTCTACATAACCACCCCGATCTACTACGTCAACGCGGCTCCCCACCTGGGGCACGCCTACACGACGATCGCCGCCGACGTGCTCGCGCGCCATCACCGCCAGCGCGGCGAGGACGTGTTTTTTCTGACCGGCACCGACGAGCATGGCGAGCCGGTCGCGGATGCTGCTCACGCGCTTGGCGTAGAGCCGCAGGAGCTGGCCGATCGCAACTCCGAGCGCTTCCGGGCGCTGGCGCCCCGGATCGGGGCGACCAACGATTTCTTCATCCGCACGACCGATCCCGAGCACATGCGCGTCGTGCAGGAGGTGCTCACACGGGTGAAGGACAACGGGCACGTGTACATGGGCACCTATGAGGGGTGGTACTGCCCCAAGTGCGCCGACTTCAAGGCCGAGAACGAAGTCGACGAGGGGGAGCTGTGCCCGATCCACCACGTCAAGCTCACGCGCGAGCGGGAGGACAACTACTTCTTCGCGCTTTCCTCCTTCCAGGAGCCGCTGGAGCGCCTGTATGCCGAGCGCCCCGACTGGGTGGCGCCGCGCACGCGCTACAACGAGGCGCTGTCGTTCGTCAAGTCCGGCCTGCGCGACGTGCCGCTGACCCGCCACAAGCTCACATGGGGTGTGCCTGTCCCGTGGGATGAAGAGCACGTCTTCTACGTCTGGTTCGACGCGCTGCTGAACTACTACTCGGCGCTCTCCTACGCGCCGGCGCCCGCAGGCGCGGCGAGCGCGGGTGCAGCGCCAGGCGGGGGGGACCTGACCGCGACCTTCTGGCCCGCCGACGTGCACCTGATCGCCAAGGACATCCTGCGCTTTCACACCGTCTACTGGCCGGCGCTGTTGATGGCGGCCGGGCTGGAGCTGCCGCGCAAGGTGTTCGTGCACGGCTATCTGC
>JBOGXY010000004.1:0-26087 GCA_050696495.1 Solirubrobacteraceae bacterium | reverse complement strand
ATGGATAGGGAGTGGGGGGTCTGCGCAAATTTTTGGAGGGGGAGAGAACCTATGTGGCAGCGACGCGGGGGTATCGTCGGGCAGTGTCATCCGCTCGCGCGCGTGACGAGCGCTGTGTCTGGTGATGGTCGGCACGTGTCGGCAGGGGGGCGCCGCGCCACGCGATCGGTGCTCTCACTGTGTGTGCTCGCTCTTGCCTCGCTAGTACTTGCGTTGGGCGCCGGCTCAGCAAGCGCCCAGCCCACGTTTGGCGGCGGCCCGGGCGAAGGCGCGGGACAGTTCGTAGAAGCGAAGGGTATCGCCCTGGATCAGGAAACCGGTGACGTGTACCTCGCCGATCGCAACAACAGCCGTATCGACGAGTTTGGCCCGGGGGGCGAATTCCTACGATCGTGGGGATGGGGCGTCGCCGACGGCCAGAACGAGTTTCAGACTTGTGGTCCGGACGCAGTCCTGGCGACCCTGACTTGCGAAGCGGGACACGAAGACGGCGGTGCGGGCGGGATCTCAACTCCTGTAGGGATCGCGATCGACAACTCCGCCGGCCCCTCGCACGGGGATGTGTATGTTGAGGATAGGTTCAACCGTCGAATTGACAAGTTCAGCGCGAGTGGCGAATTCCTGCTGGCTTGGGGTTGGGGTGTGGCCGACGGCCAAGAAGAAGCGCAGCGTTGTGGTCCGGACGCTATCCCGGCCACTCTCACATGCCAGGCAGCGCCCGAAGTCGCAAACCACGCGGTCGGGGAGTTCGACGAACTGTCAGAAGGCACGATCTCGGTGGACTCCGCCGGCGTTGTATATGTCGCCGACATCGGGCGGGTACAGGAGTTCGGCGAAGCGGGCCTGTTCGAAAGACAGGTGACGCTCCCCGGCGACGGCCGCATCGAAGCGCTGGCCGTTAGCACGGCCAAGGACCTCTATGTGGTAAGTGGCGAAAGCGGCGTGCACGAGTATGCGGCCTGTGCTGTCTCGTGTACGGGCGAAGAAGTCGGTACGCCGGTTGGCCCATCGACATATGGCAGCTTGATCGCGCTTGGGTCGGCGGGCGAAGTGTTCTTTGCGGGGGGCGATAGCAGTCGCATAATCGAGTTTGCACCGGGTGGAGTCGAGGTCGCGAACTTTCCCGCCAGCGAAACCCCGCGCAGTATGACCTTCGCTGACTCAAGCGATCAGATGTATGCGGCTCTCGGCGGTGAGGTGCAACTGATCAGCCCGCCGGCCAAAGGGCCACTCGTGGAAAGCGAGGAAGCGACCGCGGAACCGACGGAGAAAGCCACCCTCAATGCGGGATTCGACCCCGAGGGCCAGGCGGAAAACAGCGAAGAAGTAGTCACCTATAGCTTCGAATACGGCGAAACGGGAGCCTACGGGCAATCTACGCCCGTCGAAAGCTCCACCGGCGGCAACTTCGAACCGCGACAGGCACAGGCCTCTCTGAGCGGCCTGAAGCCCGCCACGCTCTACCACTATCGGGCCGTCGTGACCAACGCGGCGCACGAAACGACCGACGGAGCCGATGAGACTTTCACGACGCTCCCGGCGCTTTCGATCGAAAGCGAGTCTGTCTCCCAGGTAAGCGCGACGAGCGCACGGCTACAGGCATACCTAAACCCGCTGGGAACCAGAACCGAATATCACTTTGAATACGGCCGCACGGGCGCGTATGAAGAAGGCACCGTCCCCACCCCCGACGGTGATGCGGGGTCGATTGTAACTCCGGTGTCCGTCAACGTGCTACTCGAGCACCTTACCCCCGGCACGACCTACCACTACCGCATCGTGGCCGTCAATTCGTTGGCGCCCTCCGGCGGCGCGTCAGGCGCAGACCAGACTTTTACGACCCAGGGGCCCTCCGTCTCCACCGGCGGTCTGATTGACGGTCGCTCCTGGGAAATGGTCTCACCTCCTAACAAGCACGGGACCAAGTTGGAACCGATCGAGAGCGAAGGTGGGCTGATCCAAGCCGCCGAAAACGGGGGCGCGCTCACTTACTTTGCCCACGGGCCGATCGACTCCGAACCGGCAGCGAGCCGCTCGTTCGCCCATAGCCAATTTCTTTCTTCCAGGAGCGCCCCTGGCACGTGGAGTTCGCTGGACGTAACCCCCCCGCAGGAAACGGTGGCGCCGATAATCGGAGGAAACCCAGGCGAATACAAGCTCTTCTCGAGTGACCTTTCGGCTGGACTCGTCGAACCGATAGGCGCGACCCGTCTTTCCCCGCGTGCGACCGAACGTACCCCCTACGTGCGTGAGAGCGCGAGCGGCGAATACGTGCCGCTGTTGCCTGCCGGCAACATGCTCCCCGGAGCGAAGTTCGGCGGTGAACAAGAGCAAGAAGGCGGACAATTCGCCCATGGCACGGCATTCGTGGCGACCAGCCCCGATCTAAATCACGTGCTGCTGGGCACCGAAGCAATCTTGACGAATGAATTCCAGTCGGGCTTCAAAGCCGCCGAAAACGATGGAAGCTTGTATGAGTGGAGCGACGGCGCACTGCAGCTGGTCAGCGTGTTGCCGGACGGGAAGCCGGCAGCGGAAGAAGGGCAGGGCGCGACGGCTGGGCACAGCAACTATGGCCTGCGCCATGTGATCTCGACGGACGGCACGCGTGTCACCTTCGAAGCGCAGGGAGGAGGCGGCACTAATCACCACCTCTATCTGCGCGATCTCTCTCTCGGGCAGACGGTGCAGATCGACACGGTCCAGGCGGGGGTCTCGAATCCAGGCATCCTAGAGCAACCGTTCTACATGGACGCCACGAGCAACGGCGGCCGGATCTTCTTCATCGATCAGCAGAAGCTGACCGCCGCCGCCGATCCGAAAGGGAATACAGGTGCATACGAACCCCCGGATCTGTACATGTGCGAAGTCACGGTTGTTACGAGCAAGTTGACGTGTACGCTCAAGGATCTGAGCGTGTCTGTGAACCAGGGCGAAAAGGCTGACGTCCTCGGCGCTACGCTGGGCATGGACCAGTCGGGTCGCTACATCTACTACGTCGCCGGCGGTGTTCTCACGCACGGCGTGAGCCCGCAGGGCGAAACGGCACACTCCGGCGCGGACAACCTGTACGTCGAGGACACGACGACCGGCGAAACGCGGTTGATCGTCGTGCTCGGTGCAGGGGACGGTCCGGACTGGGAAGCTGGCAGCCCGGAAACCCGCGACTTCTTCGGCCAAATGACCGCCAGAGTGTCAGCCAACGGTCGCTATCTGGCATTCATGTCGAGCCGTTCGCTCACCGGGTATGACAACGAAGACGTAACGAGCGCAAACCCGGGCGAACGGATGGACCAGGAGGTCTATCTCTATCAGGCGCCGGCACAGCTTAGCGAAGGGCCGGGTGGCCTCTCGTGCGTCTCCTGCGATCCCAGTGGTGCGCGTCCTATTGGCGTGTTTGATCAGGGCCTTTCGTCCACAACGACGCCGCTTCTAGTTGACAACCAGGAAATCTGGCATAAATCTTGGCTCGCTGGATCGATCCCGGGCTGGACATTCCCCGATTCCGATAAGCGTCGTGGACTCTATGAGCCGCGTAATCTCTCTAACAGCGGGCGGATCTTCTTCAATAGCGCCGACGGGCTGGTGGCGCAGGACACCAACGGTGTAGAGGATGTTTATGAGTATGAGCCGGACGGGGTGGGTAGCTGTGCGCTGTCCGGCGGTTGCGTCGGCCTGACCTCGTCCGGAATTTCCAACAACGAATCGGCGTTCCTGGATGCCGGCGGCAAGGGTCCGGGCGGTGAAGAAGGCGAAGACGTCTTCTTCGTGGCGGCGGCGAAACTCGTGCCGCAGGACGTCGATGGGGCGCTTGACATCTACGATGCGCACGAGTGCTCGGCAAGCGTGCCATGCGCGAGCGTGGCGACCACGCTCCCGCCCGCGTGCACGACGGCCGACTCGTGTCGCGCCGCGTCCACGGCACAGCAAGAAGTGTTCGGTACCCCGGCGAGCGCGACCTTCTCCGGCGCGGGCAACGTTACGGCCTCGCAAACGCCTGGGAAAGCGACGCGAAAGTCGAGCGCGACGCGGACGCAGAAGCTGGCAAAGGCCCTGAAAGCTTGCGAGCGCAAGTCCAAGCGCAAGCGAGCGGCCTGCGAGAGGCGGGCACGACACACCTATGGGGCTGCGTCTAAGCAGAAGAGGTCGAACGGCGGGAGGGGCAAGTGATCATGTTTGGATTTGTCAAGAAGGGCGTTCTCTGTGTCTGTATTGCCGTGTCGCTTACGGTGTTTGCCGACGCGGGGGCGGCGTACGCAGCCTCTACGTGGTGGCATCTGACGACAAACGTGCGCCCGGCGACAATTGCCCCGGGCGGCGAAGGCGCGGTCGTAGACGAGGCCACGAACCTTGGTTACGCGACCGCCACCGGCGGGGTGACGTTGAGCGATGTCCTCCCGGCTGGTGTCACCGTGGCGGAAGACGAAGAAGGCAAACCGGAGATCTCGTTCTTCGCCTCTCAGATTGGATCGGCCGCCAACTTGAAATTTCTCTGTCAGGTCGCCGCACGGCGTGTGACGTGCACTTTCCCGGCGAGCGTTCCTGTCCCCGCATATGAAAATCTGACGATGCGCATCGAGGTCAAGGTTGGCGCGAGCTCGGCCACAAACCTCGCCGAAGTCTCCGGCGGCGGCGCGCTGCCGGTGAAGGTCTCGCGACAACTACCTGTCAGTGCTTCCGTCCCCGCTTTTGGCGTCGAGGAATACACGGTGACGCCCGAAGAAGCCGATGGCGCGATCGATGCGCAGGCAGGCTCCCACCCGTTTCAGTTCACGACGACCCTAGCGCTCAACCAGACGGCGAGCAACGTCGCCCCGCCCGCCCTGCCGAGAAACCTGACCTTCCAGCTACCGGCCGGCCTGGTCGGCAATGCGACGTCGGTACCGCAGTGCAGCGAAGTCGATTTCAACACTTTCAACCTTCCTCGAAATCACTGTCCAGGCGATACGGCCGTGGGAGTGGCGACGGTCACCTTCTATTCGACGACTTTCAACACCAAACTTGCGTCGTGGGCGATGCCGCTGTTCAACCTGGTGCCGGCGCACGGGGAGCCGGCCCGGTTCGGCTTCAACATATTCAGTACTCAGATCACGCTCGACACCTCGGTGCGTTCGGGAGCTGACTATGGCGTGACTGTCAGAGTCAAAAACATTTCGCAGACCGTCAATTTCTTGTCCACCAGCGTAACGATTTGGGGCACGCCGGGGGATGCGCGCCACGACGGATCGCGCGGCTGGGAATGCGTAGCAAACGGCACCCGCAGTGGCGGAACATCGTGTATCCCCGAAAAACAGACCTCGCCGGTGCCGTTCCTGACCCTGCCGACGTCGTGCGCGGCGCCGTTTGCCAGTACGGTCGAAATGGAATCGTGGCCATTTCGGTCCAGTCCAGAAGCGGAGCCGACCACCGTCGAGCGTGGGTCGGGGGAATATTCCCTGATCGACGGCTTTGGCCGGTCCCTGGATATGACTGGCTGCAACCAGCTCAACTTCGCACCGTTTATCGAAGCCGCCGCGGACGTGCAGGAAACCAGCAAGCCGAGCGGCCTGTCTGTACACGTGCGCATGCCGCAGGAAGCTTCAAGCGACGGTGCGGGCCTCTCAGGCTCCGACGTGCGGGACATCACGGTTGCGCTGCCGCCTGGGGTGGGCGTGAATCCCGCCGGCGCCGGCGGCCTGGAAGCATGCAGTGAATCGGAGATCGGCTACCTCCCGGGCCAGAGCACTCCGCCCGACAAGCTCGATTTCAGCTCGACCTTGCCCGAACCGTTGCTGCCGGGGTTGAACCTGAACGCGCTCGGATTTTGTCCGAACGCGTCGAAGATCGGCACCGCCAAGATCACGACGCCGCTGATAGCCAACCCGCTGAATGGGTTTGTCTACCTGGCCGCCCAGAACGCCAACCCGTTCGGGGGCCTGCTGGCGATGTACATCGTCGCCGAAGACCCGGTGTCGGGGACCCTCGTCAAGCTGCCGGGAGAGGTCTCGCTGTGCCAAGCCGCGGGTGAAGTGATCGCGGGCGAGTCCTGCGCCGCGGCGGGACAGTTGATCACGACCTTCGAAAACGAGCCGCAGGTGCCCTTCGAAGACGCCGAACTGCACTTCTTCGGTGGGGAACGCGCACCGCTCTCCACGCCCGCGCGATGCGGGCAGTACACGACGCGGGCATCGTTCGTGCCATGGTCCGGCAGCGCTCCGGCGAACGCAACGTCGACATTCGCCATCGAGCACGGCGCCGGCGGCGGCCCTTGCCCCGGCCAAACGCTCCCGTTTGCGCCAACCTTGACGGCCGGCGCCACCGACATCAACGCGGGGGGTTTCACCCCGCTGACCACCACGATCGGGCGCGAAGACGGAAACCAGGACATGCAGTCGGTTCAGCTGCACTTCCCCCCGGGCCTATCTGGCGTGCTGGCGGGGATGAAGCTGTGTCCAGAAGCGCAGGCCAACGCGGGCACCTGCGGCGCGGAAAGCCAGATCGGCGAAACCACGGTGTCCGCGGGCGTAGGTTCACAGCCGGTCTCGGTCAAGGGCGGCAAGGTGTTCCTGACCGAAAAATACGACGGAGCGCCGTTTGGGCTCTCGATCGTGGACCCGGTGAAGACGGGTCCGTTTGACCTCGAGCACGACAGCTCCAGGCCCGCGACGAATATGCCCGCCTGCGACTGCGTGGTCGTCCGGGCCAAGGTCGAAGTCGACCCGAGCACCGCCGCGCTCACGGTTGTCACCGATCCGTCCGGCCCGCACGCCATCCCGCACCTGCTTGACGGCATTCCGGTTCAGATCCAGAAGGTCAACGTATTGGTCAACCGGCCCGGCTTCACGTTCAACCCGACGAGCTGTGACCCGATGAAGATCGAAGGCGCGATCACAAGCGATGAAGGGTCCTCCTCGCCGGTCAACGTGCCCTTCCAGGTGGCGAACTGCGCGATGCTGAAGTTCAAGCCGGGTTTCAAGGCCTCGACATCAGGCAAGACATCGAGGAAGAACGGTGCGTCGCTGCATGTGAAGCTTACGTATCCCAAAGCGCCGTTTGGCTCACAGGCGAACATACGCTCTGTCAAGGTAGAACTGCCGAAGGCTCTTCCTTCTCGTTTGAGCACTTTGAACCATGCTTGCTTGGATTCTGTTTTCAACCAGGATCCAGCTAGTTGTCCTTCACAGTCAAGGGTTGGATCTGCGAAGGCAGTAACTCCAGTGCTCCCAGTTCCTCTAGATGAGTAGTGCCACGGTCGTTAGGCGGTGTAGCAGGCGAGGGATCGGCTGGGGCGGCCGAGGTGGTGGTTGAGCGCGATGCTGGCGGCGAGTGCTGCGAAGCGTGTGGCGAGGCGGACTCGGAGGTTCTCCAGGGTGCGGGCGCCGTGGCGCTCGAGCGTGAGGATGTCCTTGCAGGTCCAGAAGATCGACTCGATGCGTTGGCGTATCGGCGCGAGGTGGGGGCCGTGACCGGGCTCGTCCTTGCGGCGGGGGCGCATGATGGTCGCGTCGAGAGTGGCGAGTTCTCTTTCGAAGTCCTTGCCGCGGAAGTTCTTATCGCCGATCAGGATCAACGCCTGTCCGGGCTGTCGTTCACAGCGAGCGACCAGTTGCAGGCACACGAGCTTCTCGTCGATCTTTGGCGAGGTCAACGCGAGCGCTCTGGGAGTGCCGTCCAAAGCGCAAAGGGCGTGAAGGCGAAAACCCCAGAAGTGGCGGCTGTGACTCGCACAATAACCGTAGTCGGCGGCGTTCGCGAGCGCGTCACCGAGACTGGAGTGCCCACCCCGCTTAACGGTCTCGCGGCTGCGAGCGCACTCCACCGGCGTGGAATCGACCAGCAGGAGATCGTCATAGAAACCGGGACTGTGCTGGGCGAACTCGCGGATCGACGCCTCGATCGCCCCAGACAATCGCAGTCTGCGCTTGTGGAAAGCGGTCCGCTCGGGCAAGTGGGGGAACAAGTGGCCAAGCTGACGACGAGCGGCCCTCAAAAACCTTGCGTCGGAGGGCATCCCCATCATCGCCTGGGCGATACACAGCGTAATGACCTCCGCATCGGAGATCCTCCTTCTGGCGTTTCCTGCCCGTCCAGGCAGGAAATCGTCCACCGTGCAATAAACAGCGATAAGCAGCAGATCGAGGTCGGCGTCCATCGTGGCCCTCCCAAGAGTCGACGATCGGTATTCAGCACCGCCGACTTCGATCTGCCTGCCTACAACCCCTCCCCCAAACCCAAAACCACGACACCAGCCGTGGCACTACTCATCTAGGCGGTTTATCCGGAGGACCCTGGAATCAGCACCTCGGGGTGAGGCGCGTCGGTTATCGCGCTTTCGTGCAACTGGGACTCGGAGATCGTGACTGGGACAGACGAGGTGAAACGGTACACGTACAAGCCGTGGATGTCGCTCGTCTGGCTCAGCCGCAGCCCGCGGGCGGGAGGAGCGCTTGCGCCGACGCGCAACGGCGCGTAGCCGACCTCCACCACTTCGCTCACGCGCACGCGTTTTCCCTGAGCGAGATTGGCAAGCGGCGGCAGGTAATACTCGAGCGGAGCCGCGCCCAGCTCGACGGTGACGATCGCCCGACGAGAGCTCGCGCCGGTGCGCGCGGGGCCCGCTCGCAGCACATTCGCCACGCCACGCCAATCGCCGCGTTGCAGGCGGGGGCTGAGATTCACATCGAGCGTGAGGATCAGAAAGCCGGACGCCACCACGCCGGCGATCGCCATCCCGATCGCGCCGGTGCGCCGTGCGACGATCACGATCGCAAGCAAGACGCTCACCGGCACCATCGCCGCGACCAGGTTACGCGGCGCCAGATAGTCGGCCCCGAGCACGGCCAGCAGGAGCGGGAGCAAGACACCCGATGCCGCGACGATCAGAACGATCAGCGCGCCGCGCTCCTCGCGCGGCGTCAGCGTCTTCCACAGGCCGTAGACGATGCCGGCGAGAATCACGAGCGCCACCAACAGCTCGACACCGTGCCCGAGCGCGGATCCGGTGTAGCCCGTCAGGTAGTACTGCGGGATCGCTTCCAGGCGGCTCGCAAGCGCCCATTCGCCGATCCACTGCGTGCCGTGGCCGCCCTGGGCGACGATCAGCGGGATCAGAGCGCAGCCGACCAGCACCGGGAGCAGCAGCGGGGCCAGCGCGGGGATTTTTTTTGGATTGATTTTGCGTACCCGCGGCGTCCACGGGCCCGGGTCCATGTCCCCCAGCAGGCGCAGCGACACTCCCGCGATCATCGGGATCAGCAGGAAGATCGCGAAATAATGGCTCAGCAGCGCCAGCGCGGCCGCCAGCGCGAACAGCCACACCCGACGCGCGGTCGGCGCGCGTAGCGCTCGCACGAAGCACAGCAGCGCCAGCGATGCGGTCAGGACGAACAGGCCGTAAGCGCGAGCCTCCTGGGAGTACCAGACCAGCAGCGGGCTGGTGGCCACAAGCGCAGCGGTGGCGATCGCGACACGGCGAACGCCGCAGGCGGGACGGTCTTCCAGTTCTGAGCCGATCGCCCAGGCGACCGGGACGGCCGCGATGCCCGCGAGCGCGCAGAGCAGCCGCAGCGCCACCGCGTCCGTGCCGAGCACGCGGGTGATCAGCCACTCCAGCGCGTACCACAGCGGCGGCGAGTTCTCGCTGTGCACGTAAGCGTGCCAGCTAGCCCCCAGGCTCGCGTGGAAGACGTGCACGGGCGTGTACGCCTCGTCGTACCACAGGCTCTGCAGGTCAAGTGTCGAGAATCGCAGCGCGGCGGCAAGCAACGTCAACGCCGCAAGCGGCCACCAGGCCGGCGCGCCGCTCGCGCGCTCGACGGAGTCCTCGGCCGCGGCTTCGCTCAGCGCCGGCACAGCTCGTCACGCAGCGCCGCTCCGAAGCAGCCGTAGCGCAGGTGCGCCTCGTCTTCGCTGCGCGGCGGCAGGTAGTAGCCGCCGCTGACCTGACGGCGGCCGCCTCTTACCGGGCCGGTCATCCGTAGGCACAACTGCGTGCGCTCCTTCGGGCCGCCGGGTGAGACATTGCCACAGACGATGTCGCGGGTGGTGTGTTCCTTGATGTCCTGCTCGACGGCGATCGAGTGGTAGTTGTGGTGCGTGTACGCGCGCCAGGTGGCAAGGTCGGCATTGAGGCGGTGATTGACGTGGGTTTGCTGGCGGACGTCGTTGACGGTCGCTATCGCCAGCAGCAGCCCGAATAGGACCAGCAGCGTCGTCTCGGCCAGTCGCAGGCTGCCGAGGCCTTTGCGCTCGCTATCGCGCGGACGCGCCCATCCGGGCAGCCACTTCCAGTGCGCCTCGTCACGAGCGCCAACGGCCTGTGTAGAAGCGTCGCTCACGACACCGGCGCCCACAGCGGCGCTGTCTGGTGGGCGATGAACAGCGCCTGCACGAACAGCGTGGCCGCCAGCAGGCGCCGGTCGCGGCTGAGGGCCGCCAGCGGCAACGACCACAGCGTGTACCAGGCAAGCAGCCAGGTGCTCGTGACCGCGATCGCCAGGAACGTCCAGCCCGACGCCGCCACCCAGTCATAGCCGCGCCACGTGCGCCACAGCAGGTGAAGCACGATCGCGACGAGCAGGATCTTCAGCAGGTCGTGGTCGACCGGGAACACACCCGGCTTGCCGAACAGGTGGGCGATCTCGGTGGGGAAGCTGTCGGTTGAGACAAACGCCGCGTCGCGATTGAGGGCGTCGACGATGTTGACGCCGTGGATGCCGAAGACAAGCAGGGCGACGAGCGCCACCGCCACCGCGACGGCCGCCGCCCCGATCAGCGGCGCAACGCGCCGGCGCGAGAGGAGCAGGAACGGCAGCGGCACGAAGCCCGTGGCCTTCACGAGCGTTGCCGCAACGATCGCCGCCCCGGCGGAGGCTTCCTCGCGATCGCTGACAGACCCCGCGCCGTCCACACCGGGCGCCGACGCCGGTGCGCGCCGTCGCAGGACTCCCCCGCCGACCAACATCAGCGCCACGGCGAGCGTCGTCAGGAAGATCATCACCAGGTCGTTGTGCGCGCCGCCCAGCGCATAGATCACCCACAGCGGATTTGCGCCGACGGCCAGCAGGGCGAAACGCCGGTCAAGGCCTCGCACCGGGGCGCAGCGCCAACTCAGCACGAGCGTGCCGGCCGCCGCCAGCAGCGCCATCAGCTTCATGCCCCACAGGGCGCCGATCAGGCCCACTAGGCCGAGCGGGTAGGAGATCAGGGTGTACAGCGGGCCGTAGGCGGTGGCGACCAGCTTCCAGTCGTGGCCGACGTAGTGGTAGACGGGGTCTGAGACGATCGCCTGCGGGCCGTGCAGATACGGGTTGACACCGTGCACCACACCCATGCGCGCGTAGGCGATGTAGCTGAAGACGTCGGTGGAGAGCAGGATCGGCCCGGCAAAGACGATCAGGCTGAGCGCGCCGACGAGCGCTATCGCCCAGCGAGTTGAGAGCCGTTGGGCGAGCGCCAGCAGACCCGCGTAGGCAAGCGAGTAGGAGATCAGCGCGATCAGAAAGACGCGGAAGCCCAGCCGCTCCCCGAGGCCGTCCAGCCAGCCGGAGATCGACGGCGACTTGGGGATCAAGGCGGAGTGACCGACGGCGCCGTCGAGCACGATCTCTACCGTGGCGGCCAGCAGCACGAGCGTGCACACGCCGATCAGCACGGGCGCCCAACGCGCCAGCGCGCCCTCTTCGCGGCCGCCCCCGACCGGCAGCGGCTGGTCCTGCGCCACCGCGTTCAATGCGCTCCCGTCGCTCGCGCGCCGTTGGGTGCTCTCACGACTGGAAATGCAACAGGTCGCGCGTGCCGGTCATCTCGAACACGCGCTGCACCGCATCGCTGCCCTGGGTGAGCCGCAGTTCGCGGCCGCCCTGACGTGCGCGCTCCTCGGCCAGCAGCAGTGCGCGCAGGCCGCTGGAGTCGATGAAGGACAGCTCGGAGAGATCGAGCACGATCAGCGCCGGCGCTCCCTGCTCCACAGCCGTCAGGCGCTCTTGCAGCGCGACGACCGAGGCGAGGTCCAGTTCGCCGCGCAATGTCACGGTGACGGCGCCGTCGTCGGCCGCGCTTGCGACCTCGAGGCTGCCGGGCTTCGGCGGCTGCCCGCTCATACCCGGAACTCTATCCGAGCGCCGTCCAGACGGTCTTGGTCTCCAGATAGCCCGCCAGGCCGTCGCGGCCGTGCTCGCGACCGACCCCCGATGCCTTGAAGCCGCCGAACGGCGCCGCCGGGTCCGCCCCGCCCCAGTGGTTGATGTAAACCGAGCCGGCCCTCAGCATCGCCGCCAGGCGATGGGCCGAGCCGACGTCTTTGGTCCACACGCCCGCCGCCAAGCCGTAGTCGCCGGCGTTGGCGCGGGCGGCCACCTCCTCCAGGCTGTCGTAGGGGGAGGCGACGAGCACCGGGCCGAAGATCTCCTCGCGCGCGATCTTCAGGTCGTCGTCGGTTGCCGCGAACAGCGTCGGTTGCACGTACCAGCCGCCGCTGTCCTGTAGCGCAGCCTCGCCGCCTGTCAAGAGCTCGGCGCCCTGCTCGCGGCCGGAGTCGATGTAGGACATCACCCGCCGCTGCTGCTCGGCGGAGACCAGCGGGCCGAGCTGCGTGTCGGGATCGAGGCCCGCGCCCAGGCGGGTGGCCTGCGCGCGCTCCGCTAGGGCGCCCACGACCTCGTCGAAGCGCTCCTTGGGCACGAACAGGCGCGAGCCTGCGTTGCAGGCCTGGCCCGAGTTGAAGTAGATCGCCTGGTAGGAGCCCCTGACGGCGGCGTCGATGTCGGCGTCGGGCAGGATCACGTTCGGGCTCTTGCCGCCCAGCTCGAGCGTCACGCGCTTGAGCGCCCGGCCGGCCTTGGCGCCGATCTCACGACCGACGACGGTCGAGCCGGTGAAGGATATCTTGTCCACGCCCGGGTGATCCACGAGCGCGGCGCCGGTCTCCCCGTCTCCGGTGATGACGTTCAGCACGCCCGGCGGGAAGCCGACCTGCAGCGCCAACTCACCCAGGCGCAGTGCGGAGAGCGGCGTCTGCTCGGCCGGCTTGAGCACGATCGTGCAACCGGCCGCAAGCGCCGGCGCGACCTTCCAGGTGGCCATTAGCAGCGGGAAGTTCCACGGCACGATCTGCCCGCACACGCCAACCGGCTCGCGGCGCGTGTAACAGAGCATCCCGGGCGCGGTGACGGGCAGCACCGCGCCTTCGATCTTCGTCGCCCAGCCGGCGAAGTAGCGCAGGTGCGCGACCGTGCCGGCCACATCGACGAAGCGCGCGAGCTTGACGGGCTTGCCGTTGTCCAGCGACTCGATCTCGGCGATCTCCTGGGCGCGCTCATCCAGCGCGTCGGCCAGAGCGTTGATAAGTCGCGAGCGCTCGGAGGGCGCCATGCTCGCCCACGGACCCTGCTCGAAGGCTGCGCGCGCGGCGGCGACGGCCCGGTCCACGTCCTCGGCGCCGGCCTGCGGCACGCTTGCGATCTCAGCGCCGTTTGACGGGTCGAGCGTGGCGAAGGTGCGCCCGTCGGCTGCCTGCGTGCGTTCCTGGCCGATCAGCAGCGCGTGCTGCTTTGAGACGAACTCGCGCGAAGCGTCGCCGAGGGCGTCGGGAAGGGCGGTTGTGGCGATGCTCATGTTGGTCTCCTCAGGGCGTCAGGACGATCTTCAGCGCCTCGCGGCGGTCATACAGAGCGTACGCCTCCGGCGCGTCGTCGAGAGACATGTGGTGGGTGACGAGCGGCGTCGGGTCGAGCAGGCCCGCCGACATCATCGCCAGCACCCGGTCGAGGTGGCCGATCACGTTGGCGTGGCCGGCGCACACGTGCAGCGACTTGATCCACAAGAGGCCCATGTGCACCTGCGCGCGCTCGGCATAGACGCCGACGGCCTGGACCGTGCCGCACTTGCGCGTGAGCTTCAGCGCCAAGTCGAAGGCGTCGGGGTGGCCGACCGCGTCGATGCAGACATCGACGCCTCTGCCTTCGCTTGCCTGGCGCGCGGCGGCGCGCGGGTCCTGCTCGCTCAGGTGTACCGGCTGAGCGCCGAAGGACTCGGCCATCGCCAGGCGCTCTGGCACGGAGTCGACCGCGATCACGCGCGTCGCGCCGGCCGCCCTGGCCGCCTGCACCGCGCACAGGCCGACCGGTCCGAGCCCGAGCACGGCCGCCACGTCGCCGGCGCGCAGGCCGCTGTCGGCGACGGCGTGATAGCCGGTGCCCATCACGTCGCCGGCAAACAGGGCCGCATCGTCGCTCATACCCTCGGGGATCTTGCGCAGCACCAGGTCGGCGCTTGGGATCAGCGCCTGCTCGGCCTGCGTGCCCTGCAGCGAGCCGAGCGCTGCGCCGTGGCCGAACGTGCGCGAGGAATCGCACTTGTGAAACCAGCCGCGGCGGCAGAAATAACAGTGCCCGCAGGCGCTCTGAAAGCAGCCGAGCACCCTATCCCCCACGGCGACGCTATGCACGGCATCGCCGACCTGCAGCACCGTGCCGACGTACTCGTGGCCGATCGTAAAGCCCGGTTCGATCTTCACGCGGCCGTGGTAGATGTGCAGGTCCGAGCCGCACACGCCGGTGGCTTCGATCCGCACAATCGCATCCCCAGCGTCTTCCAGCACAGGCTCGGCAACATCTGCGACCCGAACCTCGCCGGGCCCTTGAAAGGTGACCGCTCGCACGGAGCGAAGACTACTTGCCGACGCGGTGCAGCTTCGTCAACGGCACGAACACGATGCGCTCGGCAGCGTCCAGCGAAAGCGAGGTGATCTCCACCATCGCGGTGTCCTCGTCGGCAAGCTCGAGCACGCCGCCGCGAGCGCCGGCTGGCAACCCGTCCAGCGGCTCGGTCAGCTCGACCAGATCGAGGGCCGCGATATTGCTGACTGCGGGCATTGACGTCATGTTAGAGGCTCGGATAGGCGGTGACGAGGCGCGGCGCGTCGCCATGCTTTGCGTAATGCCAGGCGGTCGTGACCAGACCGGTGCGCTGATTGAGGGTCAGCGCAAAGGAGACGCCGCAAACGATTCCGTGCTCGCCGCGGCTGACAACGCGCGATACCGGCGCAGCCACAGCGGCGCGCTCGATCGCGTTCCAAAGCAGATTCGCGTCGTTCTCACCAACCTGAAAGACACGGGCCCATTCCTGCCCGTGTCCGTGCTCGGCGAGGATCCAACGCAGCTTCTCATCGGTCATGTGAGCTTCGGCAGCACGCGGCAAGGGCGCGCCGACGGCGGGATTGGAAGACTGGGCAGGCACGGCGGACCAGGCTACCGGCGGGGTGCGATGGAATTGCCGACCCAACGAACGTCAATGACGCAAAGAGCCCCAGCCGCGTCATCCCGAGGTAGAGAGGAGTACTGGGGCGTTCCCTGTCACGGTGCACGCGGGTTTGGAGCGGTTCACGCTCGGCTCGCTAGGATTTGAGCATGAGTGACCCGCTGACGTTGACCGCTGTCTTCACCCCCGATGAGAACGGCTGGACGATGGCGCAGCTGGCGGAGTGGCCCGCGGCGGTGGTGACCCGCGGGCGTACGGTCGACGAGGCGCGCGAGATGCTGCTCGACGCCGCTCACGAGATGATCCTCTCCTACCGCGACGAAGGCCGGGACGTCCCGATCGGCGGCGGGCACGTTGAACCACTGACCATCGACCTCGCCGCTTGAGGCTGCGCGACCTCGAGCGTCACCTCGCGGTAGAGCGGATTTGACACCGCGCTCATCGCCGGCCCAGCCTGTGGCGTCGCGCCGGACCCGCCTTGCGGGCCTTGGCGCACCCTGTGACGCTGATCGGCGTGTTCTGTTTGATCACCGCCCCGTTCTGCGCCGTGAACAGCGTCGGCATCAAGAGCGGCGCGGCGACCGTGGCCTTGACCCTGCGCGTCACCGTCCGGGTGCGGCCCTTGGAGCGGACGGTGACCTTCTTCTTGACGAGGACCGTCTTCGTTATCGAGCACAGGCCGCCGGGCGCCGCCAGCGCTGAGAACGGACCCTGCGGCAGCGTCAGTTCGAAGCTGCCGACCGGCGCGTCGGGGACGGTGTGGAACGTGCTCGAGGTGATGTTCGTCTTTTCGTTGATGAAGGTTTCGCCGTGCAAATCGAGCGTCACGCCGTACCCTTGCAGCACGATGATCAGTTCGGGGAACTGCGCCCCGCCGTGGCTGACAAAATATGCCGGGCCTTCGAGCGCAACCGGCAAGAGCGGCGTGATGGCCCTGGCAGTCCCGACCCTCGACGCGGACGGACAGACGGCCGGGTTGTCCTGGAACTGAGCCGCGGTGCACGCCTTCTGCAGCGTCTTCAGGTTGGATGGCAGCTGCTTTGGCAGGTCCACCTTGACCGATCGGATGTTGGCCTGCGAGCCGAACGGCGCTTTTGGATAGGCGAGGTTGATGTGCAGGCTCGCGCCGGTCCGCCGCGACGTCTTCCCGCTCGTGGATACCTTGAACGATGGTTTGAAGGCGAGGTTCGCGCAGTTGGCGACCTGGAAGGGCACCGATACGGGCGAGACCGCGCCTTCGTCGCTTGCGATCGACCCGGTGATGCCAAGCGGTGCGCAGTCGGTCGGGTTGAACGTGAACCCGGGCCGGTTGATCAACACGTTGACCCTCTTGATCTGCACCGGCACACCGTCGATCATGTGCGGAATCGCATGCGGACCCGACGCGTCCGTCGTGACCGTCAAGGCGGCCGTGATCGGGTCGACTTCGATCTTCGCGCGCACGACGACACAGTCGCATGCGGGCATGTATTCGCTCGGCCTGGAGGTGTCGTGCTCGAGGTCGAACGGGCCGGCCTTCACCGGGTTCACGATCGACAGGCCGAACGGCGCACTCCCGTATTTTTCGGTGATGTAGACGCGGCCGCCCGTCACCGACACGGGGTCCGAGCCGACACCGGCGGAGACGGTCGTTTCCCCGATCAACGATTCGGGACCGCAGGTGCCGGCGTTCGCCTGCGCTTCGCCGCACAGTGCCACTCCAGAGAGCAGACCCGATAGGCCCGACGGCATGTGCAGGGTGACGCTCTGCATGTTCTGTTCGCCGTCCTCGCGACCGATCGTAGTGGACAACGGGCTGAGCGCGCCACCATTGTTATTGACAGCGCCACCAGTCAACCGTGGGGTGAACGGCAGGCTCGCACCGGGACACGGAGAACCATTCGGATAAGCGCTCGTCCTCGGACCGCTCACGATCTGAAACGTCGAGGACGGCGTGGACGGCGGGTTCCCAGACCACGGCGAAAGCGAAGCGGTCGTCGTGTAGGAGCCGCAACGCGCGGGCGTGGCAAGCGGCGCGCGTTCCCCGCCGAAGAAGTGAAGCACCAGATCTTCAAACGGCAACTCCGGAGTGTTCTTGAACGTCGAGACGAGCTGCCCGGTAACCGGATCGAGCGCAACTTCGCCGGCGAGCTTGATCAGCGTGCCGGACACCGGGTCTTCGGCGACCATGTACATCGCGAGCAGGCTTCCAAACGGGTTCTGGTTCTGCGCGGCCAAGTACACCGCGCCTTCAAGCGGGTTGGGCAACAGCGGCGTCGTGATCTTCACCGTCCCGATCTTCGAGGAGTCAGGACAAAACGGGCTCGGCAGCCCCGCGGTGAACAGGTCGCGCCCCACCCCACCTTCTTCGACACCGGTGAAACCAACTTCGCCCTCCCCGCAGGACACCAGCCCATCACCACCGGACGGGTTGACCGCCACCCCAGACGGCAACGCGACGGTCGTGTCCTTCAGCGTCGACTCCGCAAGCGCGCCCGCATTCGTCACGAGCTGCTGCGGGACATGAACATCGACCGTCAACCCCGAAGAGCTCGAGGCGTTCGGGACGTCCGGAGCGACGCTCAGCTGCGCGGAGAACGGCAACCGGTTGCAGCCGTCCAGGCCGGGCATAGAGATGGGGTAGGACTGGAAATCGCCGGGCTGGAGCCACGAATCGATTTCCGCGGTGCCCAGAAGCGGCCCCTTACAAGATGTCGGCAAAGAAAGCAACGGCGGCGGCGAAGCCTGCGCCAACGGCGCACACGGAGGCACGTAGGAGAGTTTTTGTGACTGGCCCTGGTCGCTGATGCAGCTCCAGCCGCGCGCGCTGTCGTGGCGCGGATCGCCCGGCACACCCCAGAACGTCACGCGACTGGCCAGGAACGTCGCTTCCTGGCTGATGTGGGAGGCGGAGACGGTGACGCTGTAGTTGCCGCCCGCTGCGACAGCGGCATCGAGGTACACCGGCACGTCGTAGGCCTCGAACCCGAACCGCGCCGGCTCACCATGCGACGGCGCCAGATTGAACAGCGGCACCACCGTCACCTGATGGCCCAACGTCCCATTGTAAACATCGACCGAGGCGACACCGACAGCGGTGTCGTTCGGACAATGGTTGACGAAGTTGAGGCTTGTCGTGAATTGACCTTCGCTGCACTGCGGGAACGGCGTCGGGTTGCCGACCAGGCCGGGCGGCAAGCGCACGTTCACATCCTTCGTCAAAGCCGGCACGTTGTCAGGTTCCATGCCTTCGTTCAGGCGCACCGTCGTGGTCAACTGAAACGGGTGCGAGCCGGCCTGCAGATCGGGCCCGCCGCCTTCTTCTTCGGAGCTCATCGCGACGCGCTGCGCGCCGAACGTGTTTTCGCCGCCTACCGTTATCGGAGTACGCGCGGGAAGCGGTGGACGAGCGTTGCCTCCGCTGAGCGAAACTTCGTTGACTTCACCGGACTGCGCCCCATCCACCAGCACGCCGATCCGCACTTCGATCGTTTCATACGGCGGCAGCACACCTTCGAAGGTGCAACTCACCGAGTGCGTCGATTCCACGCCGCAGACAACCGGCGCACGCCCCAAATTGGATTCGCCTAGCTTGTTCACCGGGCCTGCAACCCCGGACGCGCGCTTGGCGATCAGGCCGGCCGGCAACACATCGCTGATCCTCACCGGAGCGCCTTCGCTGTTCATGTCAGCGTCGCCGAGGTTCGCCACGCTCACCACCAGATAGCCGTCCAGAGCGCCAGAGGTGTGTTTGGCCGACGGCAGCACCGCCGGCGCCGTGCCGGCTTCCACCGTCCACCACGGCTGCAACGCGAGCGCCGAGGAGGCGCCCAGCGCCGAAGCCAACACGGCCAAGACCACACAAACCAGCGCTCGTCGGACTGCACGTGACACCATCATCGACCCACACCTTTCCGCCGCGTGGCGGCACGATTGAGACTGCGCTGCCTGCCGGCGGCGTGGCCGAACCGATGCTTCGCGCGTCGCACGCATGCCTCACGCGCATGCGCGGCCCGCTTGCTCCGACATCGCTTCAACGCCTGTGTGAGCCGCTGAGCGCGCGTCGTGCCGGCCTGCTTGCGCTTCTGCGAGGCCGTCTTTCCGCCGGACGGGCTGGCGGCAGGCACGTTGCCGTCGCCTGAGAAGAGCGCGCTTGCGGGCGCACCGAATACCGCCGGCTGGGGCGCCGGCGCCGTGCGACACGCGTCGGCGGTAGCGCACGGCGGCGGAGAGGCCACAGGCACAGCCAGACACGGTTTTTCGCCTGTGCATTCACGCGCGTCGTAGATATGAGGCGCTGCGTTCACGTCGCCGGGCAGCAGATCCTGCGAAGTGAGAAAGAACACATCGCCGCCCGATTCGCTGGCATCCAAAAACGCCGACGGCGACGCGGAGGTACCCGAGGAAATCAAACTCTGACAGCCCGCCGCCGCCACGCTGAACGTGCTCTGCGTCGCACCGCAGCTACCGACACCGGCAGGCTCATACTCATAGACACCCCAACTCCCGCCGACATCCTGCGGGACCAGCGGATCGTGGCTATCGAAAAACAGCCGGCCACTATCGGAAAGATAGCGCGGCTGATAGAAAGAGCCCGCCTGCACGTATTCAGTCAGCGATGGCAGCTGCGCCGCGATTCCCGCTTTGCGCGGCCACATAGGGAGGGCGCCGTTCACCGGCCGGTTGGGATTTTCATCACCCGGTGGCTGGTATTCGATGCCGTCCGGCCGTGCGCCCGTCGGATTACATGACGCGCAGACCAGGCTCGACGCTTCGGCGCCTTCCCCGGCGTGGTAGAGAAAGACCTCCTCGTCGCGAGCACCTTCCGCTTCGGGGTTGGCGTCGATGTTGTCGTAGCCGGTGAGCGAGCGATCGCTCATGAATGCGAGGTAACGACCGTTCGGCGAAACCCGCGACGCTCGCGAGCTTGAGTCTGGTTCCCAGTCTTGCGAGGAGAGGGCAGCGACCAGCGAGATCGCTCCTTCGTGCTCCACATAGAGGTTGCAGAGCCCATGCGCCGTGCTGCATTCCTCGCCTGCCTGGGCGTTTGCCGTGAGCGCGCCAGCGGCCGTGAAGTAGACATAAGAGCCGTCGCTGCTCGCGCCGACCACTTGTGTCGTGACGTCGGCCGGATGTTCGCCGTCAGCGGTCAGGTCACGCAGACGGCTGCCGGCAGGAGCTTGCAGATCGTATTCGTAGAGATCGGTCCCGCTGGACGAGCCCTGCGCCGTCAATCCCGCTTCGTCGACGAAGAAGACACGCGAGAGATCGCTGCTGCCGACGATGCCCGTCGGGCGTATCTTGCCGGACGCCGGCCCGCCCTGCGGGAGATCGAGCCGCACGGTCTTCCCACCAATCACATCGCGAAGGTAGAGGTGCGCCGACCCTGACACCGTCGTTTTCGCCCTGAACAGCACACGCGAACCATCGCGCGAGACAGCACCCCCAAGCCGTCCTACTAGTGGGTAACCCGTGGTCGCCGACGTGCCCGGTGCCGGTTCCAGCGCGACCTGGCCGCCATGTTCGTTCGCTTCCCCTTCCGGCAGCACGCTCACGAGTCGCAGCGCCCCTTCGCTCCACTCGTACAGCTCTGGCAGTCCTTCCGTCGCCGTTTCGGTCAACTGCACCCCCGTTTGGAGCACGATATGCCTGCCGTCAGCCGACGCGCCGACAAATTCCGGGCCGCAGATGCCCTTTTCGATATTGGGTCCCGCGAGACATTCGCCGTTTGCGTTGATTTCGCCGAAGACGGTGCCGGCCGGCGTGTTCGAAGAGGTAACCAACGGCCGGTAGCAGCCTTCGTCGCAGATCGTCCCGTCCGCGGCGGCAGCGAAGTCGGTGCGCAGATACGGTGTCTGTTCGGTCGCTTCGGGGGAGAGCGGATCGAAGCGCCCAAACGGCTGCACCACCGCACGCGAAAGGTCTTCGGAGAAGAACCTGTACTCGCTGCCGATCCCGGGGATCGTGGGAACACGGTGGTTGTGCGGGATCGCGATGTCGCGCGTCACCCACCCGCCGCTGCCGCGCACCGAGAGCACATAGACACCCATGGCCTGCCCTTCCACACCCGCTTCGGTCGCGATCTTGCTGAAATCGACGATCGCATCTCCGCCGGCGGCCGCCTGCATCGGCTCTTCGGTTATCGGTTCCATCGCTGCGCCGTGAAGGTTCGGCGGGGAGACGAGCTCCCATCGCCGCCCGTCAGGCAGCTGAAATTCGCCGCCCAGCGGCTGCGTGGTGAAGGTACCGTCGTCTTCGTAGAACGTTCTCGTCTGGCCGGACGCGAATTCGTTTACCACGGCAACCCGGTAATGGTACAGAGTGCCCGCAGCCAGGCCCTGGGCGACCTGCGCCACATCGACAGCGCCTTTGCCGGACCCGAGTGATTCCGCGGCGGTTTCACTGCCATATGCTTCCGTGGTCCCGTATTCGAAATAGACACTTGTCGCTCCGCCGTGCGGGTCCACGCTCGCGTCAAAGCTCACCGATTCCGCCGTCACATCAGAGACGCTCTGGCCGCCCAAGCCCGGGCCCAACGTCGTGAAGCTCTGGATCTGCGATTGTTCGCCAGGGTTGAGACCGTTCTTGTTGGACGCCTGCAACAGGAAGTAGTAGGTGGTGTCGGGCTGCAGACCTGAGAGGTCCGCGTGCACCGCCGCAGCCGTGTTGCCTTCCGCGACGCCTTCGGGCTGACACGGCGCGGTACTGCCGAGTTGTGGCGTCGTGCCCCACTCAAACTGACACGACGCTTCGCCTTCGCCCAACGGGTCCACCGAGCCGTTCAGCGTGGCGGCTTCAGGGGTCACGCCAGACGCTTCGTCGGTCGCGACGTCCGGGATCACGAGATCGGGACCGAACGCATCGAGCACATTTTGCGTCGTCTGCGCCAGGTAAGACAAATACAGGTCATGGCTTGTCGGATCGACCGCGATACCGTCGACGTTCTCCAACGGCGTGCCTTCAGCGGCTTCGGTGAGCCGGCCGGTCGGCTGTCCTGCCGCAGAGAACTCGTACACATTTGCGAGCTGACCACGGTCGGCTGCTTCCCCGAATCTTTCGTAGACGTAAACCTTGGCGTTGCCTTGATCGATCGTTACCCCGATTTGCGTGGAAAACGATCCACTTGCCGGCCCTGGCAACGTTCCCATGAATTCGTATTCGCCGGGCAGCAGACCCGGATGCAAGATGTCGACTCGACCGCGCCCGATGTGTTCATCGCCTTCGGCGACATACACGTCACCCGTGACCGGGCTTACGGCCACTCCGCGAATGCCCGGACGTTCAGCGAACCCAACACCAGGTTCGGGTCCCGTCAGCTGCGTCACGTATTCCTCACCACCCCCGGCCAGCGGTTTGAACACATCGATGACGTGGCGTTCGTTGTCGGTCACATAGACGTCGCCGGCGGCCCAGTCGCCGAGGGCCGAGGATTCATCGACCGCGATCGCAACAGGCGGCCCGCATTCGAAGCATCCGAAACCGCCACCAGGCGCATCGGCGCCGGCCCACTCCCCCTTGACGCTGCCATCCAACCCCATGACCTCGACCACTCCGTGCCGCGGTTCGTTTTCGGATTCACGGCGGTCACCACCGACGTACAGCTGCGGTTCTCCCGTCGAGCGACCCACGACAGGACTCTGATGAAGGAATTCCGCGCCCACCGGCGTCGGCAACTGCCCGGAAAAACCACCTGTGCCCGCGTTGAACGCGTCGATCCGGCTCGTTTCGTTTCCATGCGGCCCATCGGCGACATACAAAAGCCCCGAATCGACCGTCAACCCGTTATTGATGTTCCCGAGCGGGCCCGGCGTCGCGATCGTTTCCCCGTGCGGCCCGACAGCCGGGATCGGCTCGTTCAGTTTTTCGGAGACTTCCGGCAGATAGCGATGGATCACTGCGGCACGCGCAGTGGACACGCCGAAGAGACCGCACAAAGCGCACGCAAGGAACGCGAGAACAAGGAGTCGCGGGCGGACGCACGCGCGGCCCGACGGTGCTGCGATTTGCGCTGTGAATGAAGGTCCGATCATCTGAATGCTCCGCTTCTCTTGTTCTTGCTCAACAGCTGCGTATGACAGGCGCACGACCTATGCGGCACGGCGCCGGGCGAGCGCCGCCGGGCGGGGCGCGGAGGCACTACAATCCCGCATCCCGCTCCGACGGCCCGCACGATCACGTCTTCAACGCATCAGGGGGCGGTCACCGCCCAGGTTCCGGTGGCCGCGCCGGCACCGGTCGTGGAGCCCCAGGGAACTGTGACGCCGGCCACGGTGGACTTCATAGCCAGGAAGCCGGGGAACGCATTCATCGTTCCTTCGTTTGTGGCCACATAGATGCACATCTCACCCGGTTCCGCAGTCGGCGACGCGGCAGCGCCTGGACACGGCTTGGGATTGGCCTGCGGGGTCTTCACGACTTCGCCTGCTTCGTTGGTGACGAGCTCTTCCCCGTTCGTCGCAATCAAATGCACATGGCACGTGCTCGGCACGCCCCCTTCTGCGCCGCAACCGGTCGTTTCCAACGCGCTCGCGAGCGGGATGTTGAACGACGCGGAGATGACCCCGGCGTAGAAAACTGTGTTGTGGCCCCAAGAGATGCCCCACGTGCCCATCTCCGTCTGTTCGGAGGGCAGCGTGGCGGTGAAGCCGGTCGTGCCGTTTTCACCGTCGCACACGAGCGCCGTGCCACTTGCCGAGGTCACTTCAAGACCACCGTTGGCGCATTTTTCGCTGCCGAGCGTCTTTGCGCCCGCGAACGATTTAGTCGTGGCGCTTGTGCCGTTAGTACCGCTCGCGCCTTTTTCGCCGTTTGAGCCGTTCGTGCCGTCTTTGCCGTTGGCGCCGGCGGGGCCCTGCGGGCCGGCGGGGCCTGCCGGACCTTGAGCGCCGGCGGGACCGGCCTTGCCCTCCAACCGCTTGAGCACCTTCGGGCTGATCTGTTTGGTGTTGGTGATGATGAATTTCTTGGCGGCATAAGCGCCGCCGGTCATCGCGAACACGAGCGCGAGCGTCATCGCGACGTTCGCGTACGTGAGGCGCTTGCGGATGCTTGAGAACATGCTGTGTGTCCCTCCCCTTGCTGATTGCTTGTTGTCTCGAGCCATCTCGGCTCCGCTCCGTTTCACTGCAACTCCTCCGTGTGTGTGCGCAGGCTGCTGGCCATCTGCTCGCCGGCTGGCGTCAGCGCCCATGCGTTCGGCGCCCCTTGCCCGGGCGCTACGCCTGTGTTGTCGATCAGGCCGTAGCGCTTCAGGCGGTTCAGCAGCTTTGAGATCTGCCCCTGGTCGCGGATCTCGGCGGCATCGCCGATCGTGCGGTTCGACGCGCCGGGGTGCTCGGCGACCGTCATCAGGACGCGGACCGTGCGGTAGGTCAGGCGCATGCCGGCCGGTTTGAACGGGTCGACCAGCGGGCTCGCGCTTGGCGGGGTGGCGCGCTGAGGCGGCTGGGCGGGTCGCTCCAGCTCGCGGCGGGCGGCGGCGGCGCCGAGGTAGGGCATCACGATCATGCCCATCAGCGGGTTCAGCAGCTTGACCAGTGGCTCGCGCGGTTCGCGGGCGAGGCTGGTCTGCAGGATCGAAAGGACGCCGCCGACCGTGCCCTCCGCTGTTAGTGGCAGCAGCCGCGGGGCGAGCTTCGATTCGACGCGGCCGGCGTCCACGGCGGCGATCAGCCGCTCGATCGCCTCGGCGCGGCGACGCAGCACGCCTGGACCCGCTGCGAGTGACTCGACGATCAGCACTCGGGCGATCGGCGGCTGCTCGTCCAGAAAGCGGAGCAGAGCGTCGAGGCCGCAGCGGATGCGCTCGCTCCAGCGCCCCTGTGCCTCATAGCCGGGCAGGACGCTCTGGGCGGCCAGGTCGAGCGCGTGCTCGAAGGCGGCCGTGCAACAGTCCTCGCGGTCGGCGAACAGCTCGTAGAAGGTGCGGCGCGAGACCCCAGAGCGGGTAACGATGTCAGCGACGCTCGTGTTGGCGGCGCCGAGCTCGGCCAGCGTGTCGAAGGTGGCGGAGAGGATCCGCGCGCGCTGGATCTTCGCGATGTGGGCGTGACCGGCGCCGACGGCCATCCCGTTGCTCTCGCGAAGGGCGCGCACGCTCTCGCGACGGGGCGGGCGCGAAGGCCTGCGCTCGCGGGCCACGCTCAGCACCTCTCCCCCAGCGCGCGCGAGTGTCCAAGCCGGGCCTGCTGCCCGGCGAGCCGCGCCTTCTGGCGGCGGTGAGGCGGGCTAGCGGCTAGAGATGCGCCGGCCCAGAGAGAGAGAGAGAGAGAGAGACGCGTCAGCGCCGCTGACGCGTCCTATTACGGACCCGTCACGGGCGCAAAGACCCCTAACTGCGCTGTTTTCCTGCAAACGCATGCGAAGCACTGCTCTTCCCCTTCTCGCGACCCGGTCCCTCTCCCAAGGTCCCCGTCAAACGTCTGTTGGTGTCGACCACGAAGACCGACCCCTACCTGACCTTATGTACACAGACATCGATTTGATGCCAGCACAGCCAGTCTATACACACACAGACCCTGCTGTCAAGTGGTTACGGGATCGCGAGTGTTTGCTGATAACACCGAGCAGAGTGTTGCGCACCTGTCCAGGCCTTCGGCCCGATCTACCTCAGAGCGTGACCCTGATCGAGCCCGGCTTGATCACAAGCGACTTCGCCAAGACGGCGGTGGCCATGGTCGCCGAAGCCGACGGGGCCCCGCAGCCGCGGTAGCCGTCGGCGTCGTGCCACGCGGGCTCCGTCTCGTCTATCGTATGCTTTGACGTATACGTTGACGTGCACGATAATGAGGTGGCGACATGGCGGCGACAGCGACGGTTCGAGTGACTCCCCAGACGCGCGAGCGCCTGAAGCGGCTCAGCCGCGATCGCGG
>JBOGXY010000003.1:0-11777 GCA_050696495.1 Solirubrobacteraceae bacterium | reverse complement strand
GCTGGGTGCTGCCCTGGTACGTGCTGTGGCTGCTGCCGCTGGCCGCGCTCGCCGGCTCGCGGCGCCTGCGCACAACCGCGCTCGTGCTCGGCGTCTACTTCATCGCGGCCTGGTCTCCGGTCAGTGGGGGCCTCCTGCATGGGATCGGCTTTCACCCTGAGAAGACCTCGCTAGGACGTCTGCACCAGCGCTACGTCAAGGAACTCCTGTACTGATGGGCGGGAGATGAGCGAAGACCCGGCTCACTCCGCCGCGGCGATGCAGCCGCGCGCGCCGCTCACCTCCGATGAGGAGCTGCTCGGGGCCGAGCACGCGGTGCTCGAAAGCCTGCACTCCGACGAGGAGCGCCTGGAGCGGATGCGCAGGGAGATGGGGGAGGGCTTTGCGGCGCTTGGCGCCATCGAGCGGGGAGTCTCGATGTTCGGCTCGGCGCGCACGCCGCCCAGCGAGCCTGGCTACGAGCAGGCGCGTGAGGTTGCGAGGATGCTCGGCCAGGCGGGCTTTGCGATCCTCACCGGCGGCGGCCCCGGGATCATGCGGGCCGCCAACCAGGGCGCGCGCGACGCCGGCGCCACGTCGGTCGGCCTGAACATCCAGCTGCCGTTCGAGCAGCACTTCAACGAGTACGTGGACATCAGCCTGCGCTTCCACTACTTCTTCACGCGCAAGGTGATGTTCGTTCGCTACTCGTGCGCGTTCGTGGTCATGCCGGGTGGTTTCGGCACGATGGACGAGCTGTTCGAGGCCCTGACGCTGATCCAGACCGGCAAGATCCTGCATTTCCCGGTAGTGCTGCTGGGCAATCACTACTGGACCGGCATGCTCGACTGGCTGCGCGAGACGATGCTCGCCGAGGGCAAGGTCTCCCCCTCAGACCTGGAGTTGATCCAGATCGCCGACACCACCGAGCAAGCGGTGGCGATCGTCGAGAACGCCGCGGTGCGCCAGGGCCGCGTGTAGGGGGCCTGAGACAGGCATTGCCGGCGGTTTTTGGCAAATTTGCCATATCCATGTGGCAAAATTGCCATATGGCGGGCCCGCAATCGCTCAGGCGGCGCCGGGCGGTCCGCTGACGCGTCCCTCCCCGTCGGCCATGCGCCCGTCGCGCCCGACGTAGCCGTCCTTGCCGCCGGCGCACAGGTAAACGGCGTCGCCCTCTCCGACGTTGCGAACCTTGCGCAGCGTGCCCGCGTCCACGCGCGCCGAGCCGCCCTCTTTGAGTCGATGCGCGGTACCGTCGCCGAAGACCATCTCGATTTCGCCCCGGTGCACGAAGTAGGTCTCCTCCTGCCGGTCGTGGTAGTGCGAGCCGGTTTCATAGCCCGCCGGCATCGAGATCGCGTTGATCCCGAAGGCGGTCACGCCCAGTCCCTTGCGCAGCTTGCGAAACCCGTACCCCTCGCCCAGCGCGTCGAGGTCGGCGGCGACGGCGTAGCCGTCTCCGACGGTCACCTGCGGATATTCGGATGCCTCCATCTCGTCTCTCCTCGCTCCGGGTCTTGGGTCAGTGCTCCGCGACGCTGCCGCCCTCGGGCGAGAGCGGCAATCCCTCCCGCGCCCAGCGCACGAGCCCGCCCTCCATCGAGAGGGCTTTGTAACCGGAGGCGCGAAAGGCTTGCGCGGCCATGTCCGAGCGTGCGCCCACGCGGCAGTAGAAGACGGCGGGCCGCTCGCGGTCGATCTCACTGGCGCGGGCGGTCAGCTCGACCAGCGGGATGTGCGCGCTGCCGGCGATGTGACCGGCCTCACGCTCGTAGGGCTCGCGTACGTCGATCACCTGCAGGCTGGCCTCGTGTGCCATCCAATCGACCAGCTGCCGCGGGTCGATGTCGGTCTCGGGGGTGTTCGGCCGCGCGCTCATCTGGCTCAGGAGCCTAGCGTCGACGTGGTCGTGCGCGAAAACGGGACTGGATCGACCGCGAAAGCGGGATTGATTTAGGCGCGAAAGCGGTATTGTGGTGGCATGTCGCCTGCCGCCTACGTTTCGCGTCTTGCCGACGCACGGCTCCATGAGCTGTTCGGCAAGCTCCCGGCGCTGTTGCTGGTCGGTCCGCGCGCGACGGGCAAGACGACAACCGCCCGCCGGCACGCGCACACCGTCGTGCGTCTCGACCGTGAGGCGGAGGCCGCGGCGTTCCGCGCCGATCCGGACAGCGCGCTGAGAGCCCTGCAGCCCCCCTTGCTGCTCGACGAGTGGCAGGCGGTGCCAGGCGTGCTTGGAGCAGTCAAGCGAGCCGTCGACGACGAGCCTGGTGCCGGGCGCTTCCTGCTCACCGGCAGCGTTCATGCCGATCTGGAAGGGCAAACCTGGCCCGGCACCGGCAGGCTCGTGCGATTGCAGATGTACGGGTTGACCGTGTCAGAGACAATCGGGCGTGCCACGGGTCCCTCGCTGCTTGAACGTCTCGCGCTCGCGGACCTCGACGCGTTCACGACGCCAAAGAGCCCGCCCGACCTGCTGGGCTACGTCGAGCTGGCGCTGCGCGGCGGCTTTCCCGAGGCGGCATTGCGTCTTGACGAGCTGGGCCGGCGAGCCTGGGTTGAAAGCTATCTCGACCAGCTGCTCACCCGGGACGTGCAGGCGCTTCACACCGACCGCGATCCACGCCTGTTGCGGCGTTACTTCGAGGCACTCGCGCTCTCCAGCGCGGGACTGGCGCAGAGCAGAACGCTCTACCAGGCCGCTGGCATCGACCGCAAGACCGCCGTGGCCTACGAGCGCCTGCTCACGAATCTGCTCGTGCTCGACACGATCCCACCGTGGCTGAGCAACAGGCTTTCGCGACTGATCAAGACCGGCAAGCGCTATCTAATCGATCCCTCGCTGATCGCCGGCGCCCTGCGTCTCGACGAGAGCGCCGTGTTGCGCGATGGCGATCTCCTGGGTCGCGTGCTCGACACCTTCGTGGTCGCTCAGATTCGTCCCGAGGTCGAGCTCAGCGCCATGCGCGGGCGCCTGCATCACCTGCGCTCCCGCGACGCGGCGCACGAGGTCGACTTGATCGCCGAACTGCCCGGCGGCTCGGTGCTCGCCCTCGAGATCAAGGCCTCGGCCGCGCCCAGCGTCTCGGACGCCAAGCACCTGATCTGGTTGCGCGATCGGCTTGGCCACGGTTTCCTCGCCGGCGCCGTCCTGCATACCGGTCCGCGCCCCTTCCAACTCGCTGAGCGCATCTTCGCCCTCCCGATCTGCTCGATCTGGACGCGGTAGAGCGTGAACCTGACGTCGGCGACGCGACCCTAGTCGCGCGCGCAAGGCTCGCACACTAGGATCAGCAGACCATGCAAGAGACTGCAACGGACGTCTACACGATCCCCCAGGAGCACCTGGACTTCTGCGCCACGATCGGCCAGATCGCGCGCGAGAAGATCGCGCCGCGCGCCGCCGAGATCGATGAGCAGGCCGAATACCCGTGGGACATCCGCAAGCTGCTGGCCGAGCAGGACGTGCTCGGCCTGCCCTTCCCGACCGAGTACGGCGGAACCGGCACAGGCACCTTGGTCTTGAACATGGCGGTCGAGGAGATCGCCAAGGTCGACGCGGCCTGCGCCCTGATCCTGATGGTGCAGGAGCTCGGCACCCTGCCGATCCAGCTGTTCGGCTCCGATCAGCTCAAAGAGCGCTTCCTTCCCAAGTGCGCCTCCGGCGAGTGGTCCCCGGCGTTCGCGCTCTCAGAGCCAGAAGCGGGCTCCGATCCGGCCGGGATGCAGACCACCGCCGTCTGGGACGGCACGGGCGAGCCCGGTGTTGGCGACGGTGAATGGGTGATCAACGGCACCAAGAACTGGATCTCAAACCTCGGTGTGGCCGACTTCTATGTCACTTTTGCCGTCACCGACCGAGAGAGCAAACGGATCACCGCCTTCGTGGTCGAGGCCGATCGCCCCGGCTTCAGCGTCGGCAAGCTCGAGCACAAGCTCGGCATCCGCGCCTCGCCGACGGGCCAGCCGATCTTCGAGGACGTGCGCGTGCCTCAGGAGAACGTGATCGGCGAGGTCGGTCGCGGCCTTCGCGTGGCGCTCGGTACGCTCGAGCGCACGCGCCTGGGCGCCGCCGCTCAAGCGGTCGGCATCGCCCAGGGCGCCACCGACTATGCGATCGCCTACGCACGCGAGCGCAAGCAGTTCGGTCGTCCGATCGGCGATTTTCAAGGCATCGAGTTCAAGCTCGCCGACATGGAAATCAAAACGGCGGCGGCTCGCGAGCTGCTCTACAAGGCATGCGCGATGGCCGATCAGGGACACCCGCTGCGCGCCAAGTACTCCTCGATGGCCAAGGTGTTCTGCTCCGACACGGCGATGGCGGTCACCGTCGAGGCCGTGCAGGTGCTCGGCGGCTACGGTTATGTCAAGGAGTACCCGGTGGAGCGCATGATGAGAGACGCCAAGATCACCCAGATCTACGAGGGCACCAACGAGATCCAGCGGGTCGTAATCGCCCGCACGATGAAGTAGCGGCCGTGATGTCCGGCTCGGGGTCGCCACGCGCCTGGAGCCACGCCGGTCGTGTTGGGATAGCGGCCCTGGTCGCCTCGGTTGTGGGTGTGCTCGTGCTCGTCGCAAGCCAGGGCCTTAGCACTATCTCGCTGGTCAGGGGAATCGAGGAGATCGTGCTCGGTATCGCCTTCGTCGCCGTGCTCAGCGGCGCCTTCGCGTTTCTGGCGGTGCGCCTGGGCAACTGGCGCAACCCCGAATCCGAGCTTGAGTTCGAAGAGCTGGTGCGCCACTCCGAGGAGCTTGCGCGCGAAGGCCTGACGGTCGACCCGGACGAATCGGAGTTCATGGCACTCGACCCGCTCGACGACGCCGACTTCGAGGAGCTGGTGCGCGACGCCCTGGACGATCTGCCCGACCTGCTGCGAAACGCCTTGGCTCACGTCGCGGTGGTGATCTCAGACGGCGGCCGCGCCCGCGGCGCCTACGGCCTCTATCAGGGCGGGACCGTCGCCCGCGAGGACGTGCACGATCGCATCGTCATCTTCCGCGACACGTTGCGCCGCGACTTCGGTCACGACCCCGACCTGCTGCGCTCTCAAGTCACGCGCACCGTGCGCCACGAGCTTGCCCATCACGTCGGCTTTGACGAGCTGGGCGTGAGCAGGCTCGACCTATAGTCTCCCGGTCCCCCAAACCAAGGAGATTGCCCCAAATGGCTGAAGCTGTGATCGTCGACGCCGTACGTACGCCCATCGGGCGCGCTGTGAAGGGTTCGCTGAAGACCGTGCGCGCCGACGACCTAGCGTCGATTCCCCTCAAGGCGCTGATCGAGCGCAACCCGAAGGTGCAGCAGAGCACGATCGGCGACGTGATGATGGGTTGCGGCTACGGCGAGGGCGAGCAGGGCTACAACGTCGCGCGCATCGCCAGCCTGATCGCCGGCCTTGACCACCACGTTCCCGGAACGACGGTCAACCGCTTCTGCGCCTCGTCGCTACAGACGATCCGGATGGCCTTCCACGCGATCAAAGCGGGCGAGGGCGACACCTACATCTCCGCCGGCGTCGAGGCCGTCTCGCGCGCCGGGCGCGGCAGTGCCCAGTTCGAGTTCCACCCGCTCGTGGACGGCTCGCCGGGTTCGCTTTACAACGTCTACATCCCGATGGGCATGACGGCCGAGAACGTGGCTGAGGAACGCAAAGTCAGCCGTGAGGCCCAGGACGCCTGGGCGCTTATCTCCCAGACGCGCGCGGTGGCCGCGCAGGCCAGCGGTCACTACGACAAGGAAATCATCCCGGTCACGGTCCCCGCTCACAAAGACGTCGACAAGGAAGGCAACGAGATCGACGTTGCCGAGACGGTCATGACCAAGGACGACGGCCCGCGCCCCGGCACGACGATCGAGAAGCTCGCTGCGCTGAAGCCGGTGTTCAAGGAGGGCGGGACGGTCACCGCCGGTAACGCCTGTCCGCTCAACGACGGCGCGGCGGCGGTGCTCGTGATGTCCGAAGAGAAGGCGTCCGCGCTGGGCCTTGAGCCGAAGGCGAGGATCGTCGCCTCGACGGTCGTAGGTATTCGCCCGGAGATCATGGGCGTCGGCCCGATCCCGGCGATCAAAGCCTTGCTCGAGAAGACCGGCAAGAAAATCGAGGACATCGACGTGGTCGAGATCAACGAGGCGTTCGCCGCGCAGATCGTCCCCTGCATGGCCGAGCTGGGCATCGCCGAGGAGCAGCTCAACCCGTTCGGCGGGGCGATCGCGTTGGGTCACCCGTTCGGGATGACCGGCGCGCGGATCATGACCACGTTGCTCAACAACCTGGAGACCAAGGGCGGCAAGTTCGGCATCGAGTCGATGTGCGTCGCCGGCGGCATGGGCATGGCGATGTTGGTGGAACGGCTGTAGGAGTTGATCGGTTTGCCTCACGATCGCGCGCGTGAGAGCGAGATATTTGCCTCCTACGTTCGCGCATACGAGCAGGCGCCGCTCGATGACGACGAGAACGTGATGCTGGACGCCGCGCTTGCGGTGGCTGCCGAGTCGCCGCTCAGCGCGGCGGCATCCGCAGCGCGCCGTCGAGACGGATCGTCTCGCCGTTGAGCATGCGGTTCTCGACCAGGTGGCAGGCCAGCTCGGCGAACTCCGCCGGGCTGCCCAGTCGCTGCGGGAAGGGCACACCGGCGCCCAGCTTCTGTCGCGCTTCTTCGGGCAGCGCCGCCAACAGGGGCGTGTCGAACAGTCCCGGCGCGATCGTGTTGACGCGGATGCCCTGCCCGGCGAGGTCGCGCGCGGCGGGCAGCGTCATCCCCACGATGCCGCCCTTTGAGGCCGAGTAGGCGATCTGGCCGATCTGGCCGTCGAAGGCGGCGACCGAGGCGGTGTTGACGCACACGCCGCGTTCGCCGTCCTGCAGCGGCTCGGCGGCGATCATCGCCGTCGCGGCCAGGCGCAGGACGTTGAACGTGCCGATCAGATTGATGGCGATCGTCGTCTCGAACGGCAGCAGCGGATGAGGTCCCTTGGAGCCCGCGACCTTCTGCGCCCAGCCGATGCCGGCGCAGCAGACGGCGATGCGAAGGCCCCCGTCAACGGCGGCGGCTCGCTCGACGGCTGCTTGGACCTGGTCCTCCTCGCGCACGTCGCAGGCGAGGAAGTCGATCTGAAGCTCGCTTGCCAGCGCGGCGCCCTTCTCGGCGTTCAGATCGGCGATCGTGACGAGCGCGCCGCGCTCATGCAACAGGCGGGCGGTGGCCTCGCCCAGTCCGGAGGCGCCGCCGACGACCAGCGCTGAGCTTCCCTGGATCTGCATCGGGGCGGGAGCCTATCTGGAAGCTGGCCGCGACAGGCTCAGCGCGAACAGCTCGTCGGCGTCGGTGAGCCAGCTCGCAAGCTCCAGGCCTGCCGCCGCGAGGTCCTCGCTGACGCGGTCGCGGGTGAACTTGGCGCTGATCTCCGTGCGCATCTCCTCGCCCGCCTCAAAGCGCACCGACAGGCCCAGGTCGGCGACCGTGGTGGTGTGGGCGCGGCGGGCGCGCAGGCGCATCTCGATCCACTCGTGCTCTGAGTCGAACAGCGCGACGTGCTCGAAGTCCTCGGGGTCGAAGTCGGCGTCGAGCTCGCGGTTGAGCACTCGCAGCAGGTTGCGGTTGAACTCGGCCGTGACCCCCTCGGCGTCGTCGTAGGCCTGGGTGAGCACCTCGGGATCCTTGACCAGATCGGTGCCCATCAGCAGGTGGTCCTCGTCTCCCAGCAGCTGCGCGATCTCGCGCAGGAAGCGTCGGCGGCTGCCGGGCGGGAAGTTGCCGATAGTGCCGCCCAGGAAGACGACCAGCCGCGGCCCCTCGGCCGCCGGCACGCGATCGAGATGGCGTTCGAAGTCGCCGATCACCCCGTGCACGTGCAGGCCGGGATACTCGCTGGTCAGCTCCTCGGCACACGCGCGCACCATCTGCTCGGTCACATCGACCGGCACGTAGCGTGTGAGCGTGCCGGCTGAGTGCAGCGCGTCGAGCAGCACCCGTGTCTTGGCGGCCGTTCCCGAGCCAAGCTCGACCAGCTCGCTGGCGCCGGTCGCGGCGGCGATCTGCGCGGCATGGTCCTGCAGGATCGCGCGCTCGGTGCGCGTCGGGTAGTACTCGGGCAGCTCGCAGATGCGGTCGAACAGCTCCGCCCCGCGCGAGTCGTAGAAGTGCTTGGGCGGCAACTCCTTGAACGGCTTGGTCAGCCCGTCGAGCACGTCGTCTGCCAGCGAGCGCGTCTCGCCCTCGTGCAGGTAGGAGTCGATCGTGATCGTGGCCGTCTCGGCGTCGGTCAGCTGTGGATCGATCACAGGCTCCATTTTCAGCTCACGTCCCTGACCAGACGCAGGCCGGAGAAGATCTGGCCGCGGATCGGCAGGTCCCAGTTGCGAAACGTGAGCGTCTTCACGCGCGGATGCGTCGCCCAGGAGCCGCCGCGCAGAACCTTGTAGTCCTTGCCGAAGAACACTTCGGAGTACTCGCGGTAGGGGTGGGCCACGAACCCGGGATACCCATCGAAGTCGCTGCTTGTCCACTCCCACACCTGGCCGACTGAGTCGATGGCCCCGAGCCTTGCGGCCTTCTCCCACTCCGCCTCGGTCGGCAGCCGCGCGCCCTGGGAGCGCGCGAACTCCTCCGCGTCGTCCCAACTCAGATGACAGACAGGATGCTCTGGAGCGCCTTCTCGCGCCGGCGCCGCGCCTGCCGCCGCCCATTCGGCGTTGCTGACCGGCAGACGCGCGATCTGGAAAGAGTCGACGTGGACTGACCGGCGTGGCCGCTCGTTGTCATAGGCAAAGCCCTCGGCCGCGGCGCCCATCTCAAAGCTCCCGGCGGGTACTTCCATCCACCTCTGCTCACCGGACATCGCGCTCAACGACGGTTCGTCCTCCGACAGCAGGCCGGCGAGCGCCATCGCCTGGCGCATCGTCTCGGTGTGCTGCAGCTCGTGGCGCAGCACCAGCTCGTAGATCGTGCCGTCGCCAAGCCCCACAGTCCCAAGCGCCTGCGCGGCGTGTGCGCGCACGTCACGCAGATATTCACGCGCGGCCGGCGGGTCGAGTAGCTCGACCTCGCCGCGCAGCGAGCGCGGCGTCTCAAAGGCGTCGTAGATCTCCGCCAGATCAGGGCGCAACAGATCGAGCCCGCCGTGGCGGTGGCACAGCCACAGATCCTCATAGGCGGCGATGTGCGCCAGATCCCACACGAGCGGGCTCATGATCGGCGAGTGCTGAGCACTGAGCTGTGCGTCGTCGAGGTGCGCGATCAGCTCAAAGGTCCGCCGCCTGACCGTCTGGAGCGCCGCGAGCGCCTCCTCCGTATCCGCCGGGAGGTCGGTTGGAGCAATGGTGTCGCTGGAAGCGAACGCTGCCATAGCTTCGAGGCCACTCTAGAACGTCCGGGCGCCCGGCGCGGAATCGGGACGGATCTCAGGACGCTTCAGGGCGTCATCGTCTCGGCGCCTTCCAGCGCCGGACCGTAGGTGGGGTCGCGCAGAAGCGACTGCCTGATCCCCTCGCCGAGAATGCCGCTCTCCCCGCGCGAGGCGCCGAGGATCGTCCATTCGCGTTCGTGCCCATCCAGCCCCCGACGGCGCGCGCGCAGCCCACCGTCCCCGCGCCGCAGACCGATCCGCTGTCCCGAGGCGGTGGCGATCGCGATGCTCTCGAGCCCTCTGATCTCCTGCTCGGGCGCTGGCTCCAGATGAATGGCGATCTCGCGCTCGCCGCAGTGTGCATGTCCGGCGAGACAGTTGCCCGAGTTGTGCAGCCGGCTCATCTCCCAGCCCAGCCGCGAACCGAGCCAGCCGACGCTCAGCAGCGCCGCCACAGTCGAATCGGGGTGGTAGCGCACCGACACGCTCTCTATCTGAGAGAGCTCGGCGCGCATCGCCGGCGAATCGAAGGCGGCCGCGATCCGCTCGCGCCAGGGGATGCTTCGCAGCCAAGCCAGGTCAACGACGTAAGCGCGGCTGCGCAGCTCGCAGGCACGCGCTACCGCGTCGCGCCAGGAAGGCTCGTCCAGCGAGTCGATCAGCACCGTCTGTGCCAGCGCCAGTAGCTCGTCGATGGCCTCGGGGTGCCCGTGCGGCGACCACAGCAGCGTCGCCAGGTCGGTCACGACCAGCGGATCGACGATCGTCACTAGGTCGTCCAGGTGGCGGGTCCCGATCTCGACCGTGACCGTCTCGCGCATCAGCCCGATCTCCCCGGCCGAGGGCTCGCCGTCGGTGGAGACGACCGCCCGCGCGTCCAGCCGTAGGCGTTTGGGGTCATAGGAGAGCACCACCAGTCGTGAGGCGTGATAGCGCCCCACGCCGGCCAGGCGGTTGGCGATCTCACCGGCGTATCCGCTCTCCACGAAGGCCACCATGTTCAGCGCGCGCGAAGGCGCCAGCCCACCGTTTTCGCCGTGGCGCTTGTTGACCATCTCGCGCAGCGCCGCTTCGATCGCGTCGGGGGTCGTTCCCTCAGCGCTCCAGACGGCGTCCGCCGGCTGGGTGGCGTTCGCTATATCGCTCGCCATGACTGGTCGGCCAGCAGGATCTCACTCGCCTCCTTCGGCCCCTGCGAGCCGGCCTCGTACTGGGGCAGGCGCTTGGGGTGCTCCTCCCAGGCTTTGACGATCGGGTCGCAGATACGCCACTGCGCCTCGACCTCGTCGTCGCGCGTGAACAGAGTGGCGTCGCCGCGCATCGCGTCGGTGATCAGCCGCTCATAGGCCTCGGGGGATTGCGAGAGGAAGGCCGTGCCGTAGAGGAACTCCATGTGTACGGGGCGGATCACCATCCTTGAGCCGGGGATCTTCGCTCCCAGTCGAAGCGAGACGCCCTCGTTGGGCTGCAGCGTCAGGATCAGCTGGTTGGGCAGCACGCCCAGCGAGCCGTCCTGGCTGAAGGTGAGGTGAGGCACGGGCTTCAGCGTCACCGCGATCTCGGTCACTTTGCGCGCCAGGCGCTTGCCCGTGCGCAGGTAGAAGGGCACGCCCGCCCAGCGCCAGTTATCGACTCCCAGGCGCAGCGCCGCGAAGGTCTCCGTGCTCGAGTCGGCGGGAATCCCCGGCTCTTCCAGGTAGCCCTCGACGTCCTCGCCACCTGAGTGCCCCTTCGCGTACTGGGCCCTGACGGCCATCTCGTCGACCTCCGACTCGCTCGGCGCGGCGATCGACTGCAGCACCTTGACCTTCTCGTTGCGGACCTCCTGGGCGGTGAAGCTGACCGGTGGCTCCATAGCGACGTGGCAGAGCAGCTGCAGCATGTGGTTCTGGATCAAATCGCGCAGCGCGCCCGCGTGGTCGTAGTAGCCGGCGCGGGTGCCGATGCCGAGATCCTCGGCGGCGGTGATCTGGACGGAGTCGATGTAGTTGCGGTTCCACAACGGCTCGAACATGCCGTTGGCGAACCGGAACGCCATCATGTTCTGGACCGTCTCCTTGCCGAGGTAGTGGTCGATCCGGAAGACCTGACTCTCGTCGAAGATCGTCAACACCTCGCGGTTCAGCTCGCGCGCCTCTTCGAGCGTCGTGCCGAACGGCTTCTCGATGATCACCCTGACCTCGGCGCCCTCGTGGTGGTCGAGCTCGCTCTTGCCCAGCTCCCCGACGATCACCGGGAAGAAGGTGGGCGCGGTCGACAGGTAGAAGGCCCGGTTCAGTTTCACCCCGGCCTTGTCCTCGAAGCCGTCCAGCACCTTGCCCAGCTCGGCGTAGACCGAGTCGTCGTCGAACACGCCCGGTACGTACTTGACGTGTTCCAGCAGCCCCTTCAGCACGTCCTCGTCGGGCTTTCTGCGCGAGAACTGGCGGATCGCCTGCTCGCACTC
>JBOGXY010000002.1:0-15751 GCA_050696495.1 Solirubrobacteraceae bacterium | reverse complement strand
ATCGAGGAGGTCGACCCATCAGCCCTCTCTCTCCCCCCCCTTGAACTGCATACCTTTGTTACTCCCAAAAGTCGACTACACATCGATTGAACTCCCAATCCCGTTTCTAGGAACGAAACGCTCAGCTATTGAGATAAAGGACAACAGACTCAGTGAGGCAGAGAGAGCCTTTACTTGTTTACTTGGTTGTGAACTACAAGCTTGTGGTGGGGTGCCGGCCGCGGGCGCGAGGATGCGTGGGTGGTGTGTCATCGCTCGTGGGCTCCGTGGTTTTGGCTGCCTTCGGTGTGCAGGCGGATGCTGTCGGTGACCTGCCAGCCCCTATCGGTGAGCGTCCACGCGTTCGGGGCGCCCGTGCCGGCACCGAGCCCGGTGTTGGTGAGCATGCCTGCGCGCTGCAGACGACCGAGCAGCTTTGAGATCTGGCCCTGGTCTGCGATCTCCGCGGTGTCGGCGATCAGGCGGTTCGACGGACTGGTGTCCCGCCCGCCCAGCTCGGCGATCGCCATCAGGACCCTGACTGTCCTGTAGGTGAGGCGCATCCCGGCCTCTTTGAAAGGGTCCCCGAGCATGGTGCGCTCGATCGCCTCCGAGGAGCGCTTTGGGGTGGCGCGCTTCAGCTCACGCCTGGCTGCCGGAGCACCAAAGTACGTCAGCACGATCATGCTCGCAAGCTCATTGGTCAAGGTGACCAGTGGCTTGCGCTTCGCGTCTGTGAGCCTTGCTTGGATCACTGCGAGGACACCACCGATGGTCCCCTCCGCCGCGAGCGGGGAGACGTTCTCGGCCTTACCCTCGTTGCGGCCTTGATCGACGATCCGGGTGAGGCGAGCCAGGATGTCCGTCCGGCGCCGCGCGACCCGCGGACCGCTTGCCTGCGACTCGCACACGAGCATCTGCGCGACGCTCGGCTGCTCATCACAGAAGGCGAGGAACGCGACGAGGCCGGCTCTGATCTGCTCCCGCCAACCCTTCTCTACTTCATACGCCGGGATGACCCGGTCTGAGGCGAGCGTGACTGCGCGCTCAAAAGAGGCGAGCAGGCAATCTTCGCGATCATCGAAGTTCTCGTAAAACGTGCGGCGGCTCACACCCGAGCGCTCAACGACATGGGCTACGGTCACGCTCCCCGCCCCCCGTTGCGCCACGACATCGAACGTCGCACTGACGATCCTGGCGCGCTGAAGATCAGCGAGCTGCTCACGGACCACGCCGTTATACGCCTGCCGGGCGCCGGTGTCGCGAGATGATGCGCGTGCTTGCTTGTGGGGGGCCATCTCACGCCGCCCCTCCGAGCACTGAAGAAGTGGGTAGGACGGACCCCTGGACGCCATGAGCGCCAGGCGCCCAAGTGGAGATTGCGTCCAGGGGCTGCCCGTCCAGCAGAAAGGAGGCAGGGTCGTTTGCGACCATTCCGCGTGGGTACGACATTGAGAGCGCGCGACACGCACGCGTAAAATAGGCGCAGGCGAGAAAGCTGCAGGCCCTTCGCGAAGACCCGCGCGAGGCGCGCCGTGCGATCGGCGGCCTCACGAAACCCACCCCCCTACGGGGAGATGGCCGGCGGAGCCTTGAGGCTAGAGTGCTGGCGCTAGTGCAGCGGCGCCGGCCGGCGCAGAGAGAGAGAGAGAGAGAGAGACGCGTCAGCGACGCTGACGCGTCCTATAACGGACACGTCATGAGCGCACAGACCCGCTGTCACGTCATTCCCCACTGAAACCACGCTACGCACAGCTCCCTCTCTGTTACGACCCGGTTCCTCTCCCAGATCCCAATCCCCAAAGCGCTTGAAACCGGTCATACAGGGACCGACCCAAACCACATCTTATGTTTATACACCGACACCAGTTACGGTGTCAAGTGGACTTGTTATACACGATCAGGCTATGTGTGTCAAGAGGTCGGCGGGGAACTTAAGTTCGCGGGCCAGGCGAGGCATGATCGCCCTTGCCGCCTGGGCTTTCGGCGAGGAGCTAGGGGCCGTCCCCCACCCAATCCAGTCCTCCCAGTCCCATGCCCCCGCCAGGAGTCGAACCTGGATCTACCGCTTAGGAGGCACGCCGGAAATCCTCTCCTAGAGCCCTGGTTTCCGCCTGTTTGCAGGGGTTCGAGGCCACCTTTGGAGACGGTGGAGTGGGTTGAAATTGAGTGGCGTTGACTGGCCAGCAGCGAAGCCCAGGCACCGTGGAGCGAGCTGGCGTGGACGGGCGGCCGAGCCTCGGCTCCGCCCGCTAGCACGGCGCCTCGCGTCCGAACTCCTCGCTTCTGGCCCGGTGGCCGGCTGCGAGACTACCGGGCTGCAATGGCTGACCGCCCCGGACCACTCGCGCAACTCGACCGCTACTTCCTCGCGGCAACGATCGCGCACGAGTACGCCGCGGGCATACATCGCCGGCTCGTCGAACTGCACGCCGACGATGTCCATACGCGCAAGCTGCTCAGCGAATCGGCCACCGTGATCCTCAAAGAGATGCCGCAGTTGGCCGAGGAGCTGCGCAATCTGGAACGCGAATGGGGCGAACAGGAGCTGCTCGATCCGAGCCAAGCAGAGCGCACCGCCCAGGCGCTCGAAGCTTGTTGGGCGGACGTCGCTCCCGGGCTCGCGGCGCTTCGTACTCGTCAGGATAGGGTCGTGGCCGAGTTGGTGGAGTTCGTCGGAGGGGCCAGCCGCGGTTGACGGCCCTCAAGCCACCATACGCTCTGCGGCTGCGTGCTCGTAATGCGCAGCCAGTGCCAGCGAGGCATCGTGAATGCCTTTGATGTCTGTCTGCTCAGCCTGGGCGCGCAGCTCGGACGCTCGGGCCTTCAATTGCTCGGGAGTTTCTTTGCTTTCGCGCAGCTGTCGCTCCATGGCCCCGATGAGCCACTGATCCTGCTCGTTCAACTCGGGCCAAGGCGGCGCTGACATAAATCGATTGTACCGGCCCGTAGGCTGGCATCATAGGGGCGGATCGCAGCCTCGTAGCAACACGGTCTGGGACCCACCCATGGGCCTGTAGGCAGTTTCTCCCCAGGCTTGTGGCGCCTGCCTGATCGGCGGGTGCGGGGTTTGATTCCCCGCTTGTTTCCCCAGGTCCGGTCTGTGGGTCCCCCAGATCGTCCTTGTCGACCGCTCGTTTTTGGCTTGGTTGAGCGGTTTGCGTCCCCCAGGTGCTGAGAAATACGCTCGGTGTCCCGATCTCCCAACTTCTCTTGAGAGGAAGCTGTGATCTGGGCTCCAATGGGTCTAGCGTCATTGCACAGGTGCACGTGGACCCACGCCCGCTCGCAAGCTTGTCGCGACAACGATTCTGCACATGGCCTTCAGGCGAGGACGCCCCGAGGTCTGGTACACCGAGAAACTCTTCAACGGCTCTCACGCTCTGCTGCATTGGGCGTACCGCATCCCCATGCACAACGAGAAAGCTCCGGCGCGCAACGATTTCTATACGGCGGTGCACACAGTGCTGGCGCCCGAAAATCGGGATCCGCGCGTGTTGGAGCATCTCCAGGTCGAGACGTTCAAGCAGTGGGCGCAACAGACTCGCGGAGTCGATCGGCAGGGACGACCGCGACTCCGGCATCCGATGGCCGCGCGAGCGCTGATCTGCGACGGCTCCTTCGCACAAGGCCAAGCACTACAGACGCCGATCACCAAGGGCGAGCCCGGCGACGAGGACGAGCATCGCCAGATCCGTATCCGCCACCGCCGCGACCGCGACGGCATCGAATTCGTGACCTACGGCGCGGACGGCAAATTCACCCGCTCTGTCGTCGGCTACAAGCTCGTGGCGCTCGTTTGCCCGATCGGGGGCCGAGCGGTCATCACGACGCTGGCACCGTCCAAAATGTCCGAGTCCGACTCCGTTCTCTACCTCCTGGAACGACTGTTCGAGCTCTGGCCGGAGTGCCCAACCGAATACCTGGTCGGCGACGGCCTGTTCGGACACAGCTTGGACTTCCTGCGAGAGCTGCTGTTCCGCTTCGGCATCGACCCAGTGTTCCCATGGCGAGCCGACTACCCGTCGGACATCGGCATCAAGGGCGTTCCCGTATGCCATTGCACTGGAAAACCACGGCCGATGCGCCTGCTACAGCGCAAGGGGAAGTGGTGGGGGCCAAGCCAACGCCTCGCCGGCAATCTGCCACGCGGCAAATGGGTGCCCACAGACGATCTGCGCGTCCGCTACGAGTACTGCTGTCCAGAGGCCGACGCTCACGGCAAAAGCGGCGGCTGCAAGAACCAGACCACCTACCCATGGGATGACCCGCGCATCTACACCTACCTACCTCACACGGCAGTCCGCGACACGCACGCCACAAAGTACAACAGGCGGCGCGTGCTGTTGGCGCAACGAAACATCATCGAGAGTTTCTATTCGGCCTTGCAGAGACACGGTATGCAGGGGCGAGGCGTGGAGCGCCCCGAATGGGCCAACGACGTCGAGGTCAACTGGATGCTAGGCCTGGGAGCACTGTTCCTGACCGCGCGCAGGCTGGTGTTCGAGAACGGTCTATACGAGCGAGCGAAGGACGAAGCCAAGACGCTGCACCTCCTGAACGCCAGCACCAGAGAGAACCTCTCGCACGGACCCACGCGTGAAGAGCTCGACGCGGCCGACGAGGTTCGCGTGAGCGAGCTCGGCCCGATCGCCCCGCCCGAAAGCTGGGTACGCGCACGCGGCAACCACATCGACCCCCTCACCGGATCCGGACAGCAATGGGCCGAGGAATGCCGCATCCGACTCGCCCAACCGCCGAGCATCGGACCCGCCGCCGGGCCCGACACACCAGTCGAGACCGCCTCGCCGTCGGAAACGCTCGCAACCGAACCGGCTGCATAGCCCCCACGGCTGCATAGCCCCCACATAACAGGCGGCTACGCCGCCACCGACGAAAGGCCTGTCTCCGGACAGGCCTTTCGTCGTTAACCGCCCGTCAAAGAGACCGACCCAAGGCAGATCCACAAGGGGACGACCAGTTTTCCGCCCTCCGATGACCGACCAACCAGGCTTAACCAGGGAGAAAAAACTCCCGACAGTCGCCCAGCCAAACCGGGGAATCTACGCCCCTCAGGCCCCGAAACTCCCGACAGCTCCCAAGAACCCCGAAAACGCCCGCCACCATTGGCTTTCCGGACCGCCGAAACTCCCGACACAACACCATGAACGACCCCCCATGCCCCCGCCAGGAGTCGAACCTGGATCTACCGCTTAGGAGGCGGTCGTCTTATCCATTGGACTACGAGGGCTCGCTACTAAGGCTACCTGCGCCCGGCATGGGCACAAGCGCGGCTGCAACCGACTCGACGGGTGGCGCCGCTACCCCTCCCGCTCCGGGTAGACATCGTCGATCGTCGTAAGCGGCACATACGGCGCCCCGGCCGCGGCTTCGATCGCGGCCGCGCCCCCCGAGAGCCGGTCGAGCACCGACACGACTCCGCAGATCTGATGCCCCGCGGCCTTGAGCACCTCGATCGCGGCCACGGTCGAGCCGCCCGTGCTCACGACGTCCTCGACCACCAGACAGCGATCGTCCGCCTCGAGCAGCGGGCCCTCGATCTGGCGCTGCAGGCCGTGCGCCTTGGCGTCCTTGCGCACGAAGAACCCCTTCGCCTGCACGCCGCCGGCCAGCGCCGCGCACGCCACCGCGTCGGCGCCCATCGTCATCCCGCCCACGGCCGTCGCACCCCACTCCCGCGCACGCTCGGCCAGCAGCACGCCGAGCGCCTGAAAGCCAACCGGCAGCAGGATCGCCCGCTTGGCATCGACGTAGTAGTCCGCTTTGATCCCGCTCGTGAGCGTCACGTCGCCGATCACGAGCGCGTGTGTGCGCAGCTGCGCGATCAGCTGCTCGCGCGCCGCCTGCGCTCTGTGACCGTTCTGTTGCGCTTCGCTCACGGCGCCCAATCTAGCCGCTGCGCCGCTCGGACATCCGTTTAGCCCGTCCATCGCTGGGGCTAGGCTGAAGCCCAGTGTTGTTCCCGTTCATAGCTCGCATCCTGCGCTTGGCCTCGATCGTCATCTGCGCGATCGCGGTCCTCTACTTCGCGGCGTTCGCGCTCGAGCAGACCAGCAGCGCCTCTTCACATCAACAGGCCGAAGTAAACGTCGGGGCCCCTGGGGGCGGCGCGAGCGAAAGTAACGCCAAGCAGTCCAAACAGGAGAGCGGCGTGCACAAAGCGATCGACGAAGTCTTCGCCAAGCTCGCCTCGCCCTTCTCCGGGGTGCTCTCGAGCAGCAGCGATGCGTGGACGATTCACATCGTCGACACGCTGCTGGTGCTCGTCGTCTACGGCTTTGGCCTGGCGTTCGCCGCCCGCCTGCTCAAGCTCGGGCTCTAAGCGACTCACGCGCCGGGATCAGGGACCCGCGTTTTTGCGGACGGTGTGGCTGCCGCCGCCATTGTCCGTATACACGTCGACCGGATAGCCGATCTGTAGCCATGCGTAAACCGACGCCGCGTCGGGAACCGGTATCCGCAGGCAGCCGTGACTGGCCGCATAGGCCGGCACTTCGGCATAGCCGTGGATGGCGTACCCGGAGATGAAGTAGCTGGAGTCGACCATCCCGTGCGAGTTGGTCCCCGGTTCCTTGCGATAGACGCGAAAGCGTCCGATCACCGTCGGCGTGGACGGCTTGCCCGAGCTGACCGTGATGATCCGCCGCACGCGCCCGCCATGTTCGATCTCGGCCAGCACCTGCCGGCTCAGATCGGCCTCGACATGGTTGCCGTCGTGCGGGTAGCGCACCCTGTAGCGCCCCGCGCCGTGCGCCAGGCGCTGGAAGACCCCCGCGTTCGCGCTTTCGATGCGCTCAAGGCCCGCCACCTTGCGGAAGGCGAGCACCGCGCGGCCGGTGGCTTCGTCGAAGCGGCTGCTCACGGGCACCTCATAGCGCAGGCGCGCCAGCTCATCCTGGAGCAGCCTTACGAGCGGCCCTCGCGCGCCGACACTCAGAGTGCCGCGCATGTGCATCGCGCGCCGCTGAAGCGCCGTCGGGGCCTTGGTGGGGCGCCGGCCGGAGCTCGACGCCCCCGCGGTCAGGGCAAGGGCAGGCGCCGGCGCCAGCGCGCAGACGAGCAGCGTGACCAGGCTGATCCGATTGAGGCGAAGAGGGCGCTCAGGCATTGCCGGGATCCTATGCGCCCGCGGGGACAGGCGGCTCGCCGGGCGCTCGGGAGATCACACCAAGTCGCCTCAAGGCCGCGGCAAACAGACCGATCGTGCTCAGCGCCGCGAGAGCGAGCAGGACGATCTGCCACCAAGTCCATTTCTCAAGCGCGCCGAAGGCGATCGAGTTGTTCAGGCAGTGGGTTGCGATGCAGGGGTAGATCGAGCCGGTCTGGCGGTACAGGGCGCAGAGCAGAAACCCCAGCACGCCGAGCGGGACGAGATAGACCACCGGCGCCGAGCCGACGTGAACGGCCCCGAACAAGATCCCGGTGATCGCCCCTCCAAGCACCCAGCCGCGCCATTTCGCGAGCGAGGGGAAGATGTAGCCGCGGAACAACATCTCCTCGCCGATCGGCGCGATCACCGTGGTGAGCAGCGCGCTGAGCGCCAGCAATAGTGCGGATTCATTCGCGCCGAGTGCTTTGAGCAGTTCCTCTTTGGGTTTTTCGCCCAGCGCGACCGCCCAGATCGCGCTGAAGACGAAGAACGCGACATAGAGCCCCACCACGACCAGCGCTATCCGCCACCAGCGCTCGCGTGTTGGGCGCAGCCCCAGTTGCCACGAGCGCACGACACGTCCGCCCATCTGGGCGAACAGGACGGCTGTGAGGACGAACATCGCGTCCTGGACCATCGTGTCGGCCAGCTCCAGGCCGTGCGGCGTGTGCCCGGAGCCGACTTTCACGCCCGCGAGCACCGCCGGAATGTCCACCACCAGCCCGCCGACAGCGGCGAGCACGAGCGCCGCGACCAACGCCACCGGCCCACTCCAGGCGGGCCAGTCGTTGGGCGGCAGACCCACGGCCCCAGCCGGCGCGCTCACGCCACCCAGTGCCAGGTGGAGAACTCGGCGGCGAAGAAGGCCAGCCCGAGGGCGGAGAGGACCAATACCGCGCGCGTCAGCCGCGGCCTTGACACGAGGCGCACGGCAAGCCAGATGTTCAGTGGAAAGAGGACCAACAGAAAGCGCGGCAGCGACATCAACGGTTGTGAGGCCACAGGGTAGGAGAGCGGTAGCGCCAGCGCGCCGAGCAGGTAGGCGCCGTAGGCGAACGGCAGCAGCCGCAGTACGCCGACGACCGCTATCGCGCCCGTCAGCAGAAACGCGAACAGCAACAGATTGTGCCCGGCCGCGATCCTCGGGCTGGACCCAGCGAGAGGAAAATAGACGTGAGTGCGCCCGAAGGAGAGCAGCTGGCGCGCCCCCTGCCAGGCAGCCTTGCACCCATCCCACACGCCGCCATAGGGCCCGGCGAAGTGACGACTCCAGCCGGCCTGTGCGCTGAATGGGGAGAGCGCATCGCCGCCGGCGAGCGCGAGATGGGCCATGTACAGAAGGACGCCGGTTGGCACCAGCAGTATCCACAGGGAGTCGCCGTGCAGCCGGTAGCGCGGCCGTATCCCTCCAAATACCGAGGAGACGGGGTGCTCGCGCTCGGGCGCTCGATCCTCGCGCGGGCCGTACAGATACAGCAACGCCAGCGGTAGGACGAGCACGATCCCTGTGCTGCGCGTCGCAGCGGCCAACGCCGCACACCCCGCGGCCGGCCCCCAGCGCCCACGGCGAGCGCACAAAAAGACCCCGACAGACAGAGCCAGATACAGCGACTCGCTGTACACGGCCGAGAAGAAGAAGGCCATCGGCGAAAGTGCGCAGCTCAACACGGTCAGTCGGGCTACATCGCGGCCGCGGCCTGGGCTCAGCCGCGCCATTTCCAGCGTGCACAGACGATGCAGTCCGTACAGCCCAAACGCCAGGGCGCATACAGACAACAACACGCCGGCAAGGACAGCCGGCACTCCCAGACCTGAGACGGCACGTAGCCCAAGCGGGTAGAGCGGGAAGAAGGCCGTCCGCGAAGCCGTGAAGGCCCCCAGATCGGGCCGGTAGCCATAGTGGGCGATCGTCAGATACCAGGCCGAATCCCAGCGCGCCGCGGGCGCCGCGAGCACATCTCCAAGGCGACCGAAGCCGCTCATCAAGCCCGGCGGAGCAAAGGCGTGGCGCAGTGGGCCGAACCCCAGCGTCGCCACCGTGCCGGCGCCCGCGACCCACACGAGCAACCGCGAGACCCACAGCGCCCGCCAAACGTCGCGTAGCGCGTCGATCCGCGCGCCGTCGGCGCGCAGACGCTCGAGCGGGGTGGAGAACGGTCGGCTCGCCCCAGTGTGAGCGACCCCTGTCAGTGTGCTGGTGGGCTCTGCGACGGCGGTCTCGGCGAAATCAGGGCTCATCTGGGCAGGTGCGGAGAAGCCGTGACTACCCGCGTGTGCTGCAGGAAATCACAAGTCGGGGCGGTACAGTCACCTGCGAGGATCGAGCGCCCACAGACAGATGTCACGACTAGCAAGACAACGCCGCCAACGCCAGCGACGATCGGGTCCTTCGCGCCTCGTGTTCGTCGGCCTGCTCGGGATCGTGGGCGCGATCCTGCTCGGCGCGATCGTCAGCGTCGGCTACGTGCTCTCGGTCGCCCAATCCGCTCCCGGCCTGGATCAGCTCACCCCCAAGCTGGCCGGCGCCACCTCACAGGTCTACGCGGCAAACGGCACACGGCTGGGCTTCATCCAGTCAGACATCTTGCGCTCGCCGATCACAACGGCGCAGATGCCCAGGCGGCTGCGCGAAGCCACCGTCGCGATCGAGGATCAGCGCTTCTACAAGAACAACGGCGTCGATTTGACGGGCATCTTCCGCTCGGCGATCAAGGACGTGGTGCACGGCCAGGCGCTGCAGGGCGCCTCGACGATCACGATGCAGCTGATGCGCAACATGTACCTCGGCAGCGACACCCACTCCTTCAAACAGAAGATCGACGAGGCGAAGCTCGCGATCGAATTCAACAAAAACCACTCCAAGAAGTCGATCCTCACCGATTACCTGAACAGCGTCGCCTACGGCACGGTCGGCGGTCAGACCGCGCTGGGTGTGCAGGCCGCCGCGAGGACCTTCTTCGACAAGAGCGCCTATCAGTTGAACCTGCAGCAGGCGGCACTGCTGGCGGGCCTGCCACAGGCCCCCTCCGAGTACAACCCGTTTCTCTACCCGGCGGCCGCGCGCAAGCGCCGCGGCGAGGTGCTCGCCAAGATGGCCGAACTTCACGACATCTCAAAGGCCGTGGCCGAGGCGGCACAGCGCGCACCGCTGGAAGTGCGGCACTCAAGCTATTACAGCCGCCGCCAGGAGAGCTTCTTCTTTGAATATGTGCGTAAAGAGCTCGTGCGCCGCTACGGCCTGAACACCGTCGAGCAGGGCGGCCTGAAGGTCTACACGACGATCAACCTGGCGATGCAGGCAAAGGCGCGCAAAGCGATCGCCGAAATCCTCAACGAGGAAGGCGATCCCGCCTCGGCGATCGTAACGATCGACCCGCACAACGGCTACATCGAGGCGATGGCCGAGTCAGAGAGCTACGACCAGTCCCAGTACAACCTCGCCTCGCAGGGCCACCGCCAGCCGGGATCGACGTTCAAGGCGATCGACCTGGCCGACGCGCTCTCGCGAGGGATGGACCCCAACTCCACCTACTACGTGTCGCAAACGCTTTCGCCCGGGTGGCTGCCGGGCTACCCCACCTATGAAGTGAAAACGTTCGAGAACACTTCCTCAAACAAGTCGATCAACCTCGTGCAGGCGACGCTCGCCTCCGACAACACCGTCTACGCGCAGCTGGCCGCCGACCTCGGCGAGGAAACCATCACGCAGATGGCCTACAAGATGGGTGTCCGCGAGCATCTGAAAAGCACGGCTGGGGAGGCGCTGGGTGGCCTGACGGTCGGTGTCAGCCCGCTGGAAATGGCCGACGTGTACGCGACGCTCGCTGACGGCGGCTACCGCAACCGCCCGATCGCGATCACCAAGGTCGTGTTCCCCAGCGGCCGCGTCGACGCCAGCTGGGGCAAACCGCACCGCGTCAAGGTGCTCTCTGACGGAGTTACCGCCGAGGAGACCAGCATCCTTCACCAGAACGTGCTCGGCGGCACGGCAACCCGATCTGCGATCAGCTGTCCGACGGCAGCCAAGACCGGCACGACCAGCGATCTGAAGGACGCCTGGCTGGACGGCTACACACCCAACTACGCCACCGCGATCTGGATGGGCTATCCGAACAAGAACATTCCGATGACCGACGTGCACGGCGAGCCCCAGCAGGGCGGCGCCCTGCCGGCGGAAATCTGGCACGCGTACATGGCGGCGGTGACAGAAGGCGAAGCGTGCACGGAATTCCCGGCGCCGACGGAACAGATCTCCTACCAGCCTTTCTTTGGCAAGTACGCGAGCACGGGCGCGTCGGGCTCCGGCGAATCAGAAGGCGAAAGCGAAAAGAGCACAACCGGACACCCTCCCGCGCATACGCCGGGCGCCGCCAAGAGCCCTCCCGGCCCCGCCGAACACACTCCGCAAGCGCCCGCGCCGCCGGCGCGCGAACCGACTCCGCCCCCTGTCAAAGAAAGCCCGCCGACCGTCGGCGGCGCCGGCGGCGCGGAACCTCCAAAACACTAAAACCGCCGGTTACGGCAGGCACCGGCACGACGTCACGCGCCGAGATTGGTAGCGTGACGGCTGAATCTGGGCAAATTTCGATGGACCGCGGGCGCGGTCCGGACTGGAAGAGAGCTTTGGCAAAGGAAGACAAGGTCGAATTCGAGGGCGAGGTGATCGAGGCTTTGCCGAACGCCATGTTCCGGGTAAAGCTCGATAACGACCATGTCGTGCTTGGACATGTGGCGGGCAAGATGCGCCGCTTCCGGATCCGCATCCTCCCCGGCGATCGAGTTCGCTGCGAGCTCTCGCCGTATGACCTGGACCGCGCGCGAATCGTCTACCGCCATCGCTGAGCCTAACCCCAGTTTTTCGCAGTCCGTAGTCCGCAAACCCCAACTGGCATAGCCGAGCTTTCCCTAATCGAATCGATCGCGGCCGCGCTGGGGCAACGCGGAGGGCGAGTCGTGCGCGGGATCGGCGACGACGCCTCCGTCGTCAAAGCGCTGAAGCTGTGCGTCACCTCGCTCGACAGCATCGTCGAGGGAGTGCATTTCAACCTGGATGCGCAGACGAGCTTCGCTGAGATCGGCTGGCGCGCGATGGCGGGGGCGCTCTCTGACATCGCGGCGATGGGTGCCCAGACAGGCGAGGCATACGTCGCGCTGGGCATCCCCTCGCATGTCAGCGAGCGCGACGCGCTGGATCTGATGCTCGGCGCCGAGGAATTGGCCGAGCAGACCGCCACGACGATCGCCGGAGGCGACGTGGTCGCGGCGCCCGCACTGTTCGTCAGCGTGACGATCGTCGGCTGGGCCGAGCGCGACCAGAAGCTGATCGGCCGCGACGCGGCCAGGCCGGGTGACCTTGTCGGAGTCACCGGCACACTCGGTACTCGCCCGCGCCGCCCGATGCCCAAGCTGCGCGAGGCGCGAGCGATCGCCCCGGCGGGAGTGCACGCGATGATCGACCTCTCAGACGGGATCGCCACCGATGCCCTGCACCTGGCGCGCGCAAGCGGCGTGGCCTTGAAGATCGATCTCGAGAAGCTGCCGATCGACGAGCGCACGGAGGCAACGGCAAGAGAGTTGGGCGTGCCCTCCTGGCAGGCCGCCGCGACCGCCGGCGAAGACTACGAGCTGTGCGTGTGCGTGCCGCCGCGGCGCCTTGAGCGGGTCAACCAAGCCGCGCAACGGGCCGAAATACCGATTACCTGGGTCGGACGTGTGATCGACGGCGAGCCCGGTGTGATCCTGCGCCATAACGGCGAGCGCCGGCAGCTGAGCGGCTACGAGCATCGCTGGTAGGACGACGGCGTGGCTTGCGCCGGGTCGGCCCGATTCGGAGCCGCTCAGCGGTGCAGAGCCGACTCGGTGCCGCCGAGCGATCCAGGCCCGGCGTAGCTGAGCGGCCCGCGTGTGGAGATCTCCAGCCGCTCGAGCGGTTCGAGGCGCTCGCCGCCTCGGTCGCTCAACGTGAGCGCGAGCAGCGAGAACAAGCTGCCCAGCGCGAGGCTCCACAGCAAGGCGGAGAACAACCCGACCCCTCCGCCCGCCAGCGCCAAGACGACGCTCTCGGCCAGGGCAATCGGAGTAAGCCCGAGCTCGCCAGCGACTACGAACAGCAGCGCCGCCGGCGGCAACAGCGCAACGGCGAGCGCGGGCAGCGAGAGCGCCCGCGGACGCGAGTCGGCCGCAAGCAGCCCCAGGTGCGCCGCCGGCACCAGCAGCAGCGCCGCAAACGGGTCAATCAGCCAAGCCAGTAGGGCCACAGCCAAGAGCACCAGCATCGCCGCCAGTCCCGACGCGTCGTGGTCGGGCTGAGAGGCAAATCCAAGGCGGCGCAGTAGCGCCGGGCGCGCCAACGTCATCGCCCCCAACACGAGCAGCGTGGCGACCAACACAATCGGAGCGCCACCGACAGCAGAGACGGCTTGCGCCGAGAGCTGGGCGCCGGGCGCCGAGAGAATCCCAAGCGCACCGAGCGCGACGACCAACAGCCCCGCCACCAGGAACGGGAGCGCACCGCACAACGCCCACAGCAGCCCGCGCGCCAGCGGCTCGCGGCGCCGGCGCAGCCGCGCGAAGGCGTCGACGCAAACAACCAGCGGCGCAAACAGAGCCGCCAGCACGAGCAGTCGGATCGCCCACTCCGGTAGCGCCCGTGCTCCAAGCTCCAGACGCGTGCTCGGCGCTTGCGCGATATCGGGCCCTTCGTCGAGCGCATAGACGGCGCCAAGCACGGCGCGGCCGAAATTGGACAGCCGCGTCTGGCTGACCCGAGTGCCCGTCACGGGCCCCCGTGGCCCACTGACCTGCACCGTGACCGCCGGAATGGCGGCGTCGTTCAGCGGCGCCTGTTCGCCCAGCTCAAGTGGCTGCGCAAGCTGCGCCAACTGCGCGCTCAGCCCGACGCTACCGGGATCGGCGCCGACCTCCTGGGAGATCGTCCCGTCAAGCGTGCGCTCAAGAACGCTAGGCGCCGTGGCGGTAGCGCCCGAGAAGGACAGAACGAAGGGCTTGTGCGCCTTCTCGCCGGCCAGATCGCCGAGCATGATCGCCGCGTCGGGCTTTGCGCTGAGGTGAGCGACGTAGTAGGCCGCTCCAGAGTCTCCCTCGCTGCCGCCGCTGGTGCAGATCAGCACGATCGTGCGCTTGGTCTCGCTTTGGGCAAAGACACGTGCCAACTCCAGCAGCGCCGCCGTGCCCGAGAGCTCGGCCGCCGAGCCTGCCGCAACCGCATCGCGGTGGGCGAGGATCGCGATCGGCCGCTCGCCACTGGACCCTGGGCGCACGGCGATCACGTCGCTGAGCGTGCGCTGCCCTTCGGCGGTGCGAGCAGCGAAGCTGTGCGTGGAGACTTGAAAGCCACCGCCCGCCGCGCCGGAGAGCCCGCGCAAGTCGGCGGCCACGTATGCCGCCAGTCGCTCATCGCCCGCGCTACCGGGCTTGCGATCGGGGAAGGCGCTCAGCAACTGGCGCAGAGTCGCGTAGGCGCGCGCTCCGTCGAAAGCGTCTGGCGCGAGCGTCGAATGCAGCGGCGCGGCGGCGCCGGTGAGCGAGAACCCCACGATCACCACAACGAGCAGCAGCGGAGCGAGCGCCGCGCGATAGATGCGGCCGTCGAACATCTGCTCAGACCATAGCCCGAGCACCGGCTTCCGTGCCGAGCGTAGGTATCGTGCGGTCCGCCCGTGCTTCAACCCGTCGCCACAGGACACAAGTCGCTTGCCGACTACACGCATATTTGCGGGCGCGAGCTGATCGAGGAAATCAAGTCGTTGGCCGAGCCGCTGAAGGGCAAGCGCGTCGTGCACGTCTCCGCCACCGCTTTCGGCGGCGGCGTCTCGGAGATCCTCTACACGCTCGTGCCGCTGATGCGCGACGTGGGCCTGGACTGCGAGTGGCAGGTCATCTACGGGCGCGAAGAGTTCTTCAACGCGACCAAGCTCATGCACAACGCGCTCCAGGGCGCCTCCCAGGACCTCGACGAGGAGCAGTGGGCCACGTGGCTGCGCTACAACGAGATGAACGCTGGCGAGCTGACCGGCGGCTGGGACGTTTGCCTGGTGCACGACCCGCAGCCGGCTGCCTTGTGCCAGCTCGTCCCGGAGAAGGCCAAGGGCTGGGTCTGGCGCTGTCACATCGACGTCTCGACACCCAACCCCGACACGATCGCCCGGCTGCTGCCCTACATCCAGCAGTATCCGCAGTCGCTGTTTCACATGCAGGCGTACGTGCCCGCAGGGATGCAGGGGCACGTCAACGTCGTGCCACCGGCGATCGACCCGTTGACGCCGAAGAACATGGCGCTCTCACCCGAAGACGGCGCATTCGTGTGTGCGCAGTTCGGTGTCGACGTCGATCGGCCGCTGATCTGCCAGGTCTCGCGCTTTGATCCGTGGAAGGACCCGCTGGGCGTGATCGACGCCTATCACCAGGTCAAGGAGTCGATGCCCGAGGTGCAGCTGGCGCTGGTGGGCTCGATGGCCAGCGACGACCCGGAGGGGTGGGATTTCTTCAACGCGACGATCGCGCACGCGGACGGGGATCCGGATATACACATACTGAACAACTTCCACAACGTGGGGGCGATCGAGGTCAACGCGTTCCAGT
>JBOGXY010000001.1:0-33502 GCA_050696495.1 Solirubrobacteraceae bacterium | reverse complement strand
CGGCGGCGTCGTCGAGGAAGCCCTCGCCGTGACGCTCCCACAGCAGCTCCAGACGCCGGCCCAGCTCGTGCGTGAGCGACTCCGGGCCGAGCAGTCGCGCGTTGGCGCCGAGGCCGAGCACCCACGCGACGATCGTGCGCGGGCTGGAGTAGTCGGTGGCGAAGACGACGTCGCCATCGCCGAGGGCCCGGATCTGACCGTAGCGACCGAAGTGACGTTCGACCTGCCAGGCGATCCGCGAGGAGATGAGCACTTCGGCGGCGTCGAGGGGATCGCCCAGCTGCCAGTCCGCCCGACGGGCGTAGGCGCGTGGGTCGAAGTCCTCGGGTCGGCGGAAGTCGTGCTCGGCCTTGGTCGCGTAGGAGACCTTGCCGCGTATGCGCGAGAGCCGGAACACCCGGATCGCCTCGCGCTCGTGGGCGTAGCCGAGCAAATAGAACTCTCCCCCCTGAAAGAGCAGGTGATAGGGGTCAACGCGCCGCGAGCCAACCTCGTCGCGGGTCATCGTGTAGTAGTCAAAGACGATCGTCTTGTTGCGGAAGATGGCCGTCTCGATCTTCGCCAGGCGCACCGAGAGCTCGTGGCCGCCGGCGGAGGCGGTGATCCCCAGCGCCACCGAGCGCTGCTCGGGTGAGCGCAGCGGGCTTGGCCGCCCCCAGGTGATCTGCTGGAGGGCGAGCCGCAGCGGCTCGGCGTAGGCGAATTCGCCGTCGAGCAACTGCAGTGAGGTTTGTAGCGCCGCCAGCTCCTCGTCGGTGAACTCGATCGCCGGCAGGTGGAAGTTCTCCGAGCGCAGCGAGTAGTTCTCCTGCTCGGCGGCGCCGTCGGCGGGCCGCTCGACGGTCAGCTGGATGCGCAGCGACTCGAGCTCGGAGCGGTCCGCGTAGAAGCGGCGCGCGAAGGCGTCCTCGTTCATGCCGCTGTACCCCTCCACGTCGCGCCGAATCTCAAGCGCCGTGACCGGCCGCCGCTCGGCCATCAGGTATGAGATCAGCGACAGCTGGCGGATCAGCTTCTCGGTGTCCTTGGCCATCGGCCTACAAAGATAGAACCCGGGGGCGAGACGTTTTCGCCCGGCGCCCCTCATCAAGGGGCGAGCTTCGCAAATTGCGTGGTTCTTAGGAGCGTCAGCAGGCGCGGTTGCGCCGGTGCCTGCGATGCGAGAGTGGCGGCGCGCCCTGAAAGCTCAGACTCTCAGGCGGCTTCGCGGACCGGTCGGCCCGGCGCATCGGCGGCAGGGCTCTCGCGCGCGCCAAACCAGGCACCCGATCCGATACCCCGATCGAAGCTCGACCACAAGGCGCCGGGCGCGAGCTCCTTCTCGACACGGTCGAAGCTGCCCAGCTTGCCGCCGAGGTTGTCGATCATGTGCACGAGCATCGCCTCGCGCGTGCTCGGCGTGACCGGGCTGCCGTGCTCGAGCGAGCCGTGATGGGAGAGGATGATGTGCAGCACCGCCCACGCAAGCTCGCGCGGAAAGCCCTCGATCTCCTCGATTTCGCGGCGGATGCGGTAGTAGCCGAGCGCGATCTCGCCGTGCAGGCGGCCGAGATCGGTGAGGTCGATGCTGGTCTGCTCGTCCGTGTAGGCCTCCAGCTTGCCGATGTCGTGCAGTAGCGCGCCGCTCACCGCCACGTCGCGATCGATGCCCGGGAAGGTGGCCGAGATGGCGCTCACCGCCTGGGCGACACCGAGGCAGTGCTCGAGCAGGCCGTGGCGATAGGCCTGGTGGTAGTACTTGGCCGCGGGCGCCGTGCGGTAGCCGCTCCACAGCGGCGAGGACTCTCCGAAGACGCGCTCGAGCAGCCGGCTCAGATACGGGTCGCGCACGGTCGCAAGCAGCTCGCGCAGATCGGCCTCCATCTGCTCTGGGCCGCGAACCGGGCCGTCGAGCAGGTCGGCCAGGCGGTATGTGCCCTCCGCTGCCTGCGCAAGCGAGCGGATGTTTATCTGTGGACCGAAGCGCGGGTGAACGGTGTAGCGCGCGCTCACGTGCACGGGCGATCCAACCGGAGCGAGGCGCTCGACCTCGGGCAGGTCCTCCCAGACCATCGCCACCACCGCGCCGGTGCGGTCTCCCAGCTGTAGGCGCAGATAGTCGCCGCCGTCGCGCCGTGAGCGGCGCTCGCTGCCGCGCACCAGCAGGACTTGATCGATCTCCGCGCCGTCTGTTAGCTCGTTTACCAGCACTCCGTTGAAGGTAATCCGACGCCCGGACGGCACCGGGACAATCACGTAGCCGAGCAGGCCACCTCGTCCAACCGGCCGCCCACCATTTTGCCAATCGGCCTATAGACGTTTCCAGTTGCCTGCCCTACGCTCCCAGTTGTGTAGGGAGCAGTTTCGGGGTTTGTGTAGCGCACCGTTTCAGCTCTTGTGTAACAGGCGTTTCCCGCGAGGGGATTCTCGAAAGGAGAACCGGGACATGAGGGGCGAGCTTCAGAGCAGGACACGGCAGAGCGGTGCGATCGGGATCGACAGGCGGCGGGCAAGCCACGATCGCAACCTGCGGATCGTCAGCTGGAACGTCAACGGCATCCGCGCGAGGATGCCGCGGATCGCCGAGCTGCTGAAGGACGAGCGACCGGACATGGTCTGCCTGCAGGAGACCCGCTGCCCGTTCCGCCACTTCCCGCACAGGCGCCTGGAGGCGCTTGGCTACCGCGCCGAGCACTCGCCCGGCAGACTCGGCGGCGGCGTCGCCATCCTGGTGCGCTCCGACCATCAGGTCAGCCGCCGCAGCCTGGCGCTCGCCGGCAGACACGAACTTGCCGCCGGTCGTTGGCTTCAGACGACCTGCGCGGGGCTGACGCTCGGCTCTGTATATGTACCGGCCGCCACGGTGCGGCGCGAGCATGACGACGCGAGCAAGCTGGCGTTCCTTGAGGCGGTGGCCAACCAGGCCTGCCGCGAGCACTACCACCCGCTGCTGATCCTGGGCGACTTCAACGTGGCGCCATCCGATCGCGACGTGTACGAGCCGACCTGGCTTGAAGGCTCATCGCACACGGCCGCCGCCGAGCGCGAGGACCTGCGCCAGATCATGCGCGAGGGCGAGATGCTCGACGTCTACCGCCACCTACATCCAGACGATCGCGGCTACACCTGCTGGGACCAGCGCGACGGGCACTACGCGCGCGACTACGGGCTGCGCATCGACCTGGCGCTCGCAAGCAGTCGGCTGACCGAACACATCGTGCGCTGCGAGGTCAAGCACAGCTACAGGCAGGGGCGCCGGCCCTCCAACCACGCGCCGCTTGAAATCGAACTACAGGGGATCGGCGAGTGCGATGACTGCCAGGAGAGCGCCGTTGCCGCATAGAGCTTCAGCTGGCGCCCACCTGGCGAGCGCCCGCGAACGAGCCCTCGACGCTTCGCGGACGCTGCGCGAGCGCCGGGCGGGGAGACGGCAGGGACGCCGGGTGACTCTCCTCTCCGCAGGTAACTCCCACCGCCCCCACCCCTCCGGGGCGGTGGGAGTCCTCCCTGCAAACCAGCAGGCGCTTGGAGAACCGGCGCTTGGCTAAGGGGTCAGGCGGTTTGGGCCTCGATACAGGAACGTCACCTCTCTGACGTTCTCCTGACCGAGCATCTGCATCAAGAGGCGAGTCAAGCCGAAGCCGAAGCCGCCGTGTGGCGGGGCGCCGTAGCGGAAGAAGTCCAGGTAGTAGGCGATCGAGCCCGTCTCCACATCCTTGTCGCGGGCCTGGGCCATCAGCTGCTCGTAACGGTGCTCACGCTGAGCGCCGGTGGTGAGCTCGATCCCCCGCCAGAGCAGATCGAAGCTCTTGGTCAAGTCAGGGCGATCCTCGTAGCGCATGTGGTAGAAGGGGCGCACCGTCGTCGGGTAATCGGTAACGAACACGAACTCGCCGCCCTGCTCGCGGGCGACGATCGCCGAGAGCGCCCGCTCGCTGGGAGGATCGAGATCGTCGCCGGGGCCCGGCGGCTCGTGGTCATGTGCCCGCAGCAGATCCTTGGCCTCTTCGAGGGTCATCCGCGGGAAGGGCGTCTTTGGCGGATGCATCTGCACCCCGAAGGTCTCGGCGATCCGCTCGCCGTGGGAGCGCGCGACGCTCGTGAGCACGTGCACCAGCCATGACTCCTCGAAGGCCATCACGTCCTCGTGCGAGTCGATCCAGGAGATCTCCACGTCGACGCTCGTGAACTCCGTGTCGTGGCGCGAGGTGAACGACGGGTTGGCTCGGAACACGGGGCCGATCTCAAAGACCTTGCCAAAGCCGCCCGCCATCGCCATCTGCTTGTAGAACTGCGGCGACTGCGCCAGGTAGGCCGCCTCTTCGAAGTAGTCCACCCGGAACAGCTCGGCGCCGGACTCGCTGGCCGAGCCCATCAGCTTGGGCGTGTGGATCTCCATGAAGCCCTGCTCGCGCCAGTACTCGCGCATGGCGGCCTCCACAGCGCTCTGCACCTCGAAGATCAGGCGCCTGTCGGGACGGCGCAGATCCAGGTAGCGCCAGTCGATGCGCTTGTCCAGCGCCGAGTCGCTCGTAATCGGCAGTTCGGGCTCTGCCGGCGAGTCCAGCGTAAGCGAGGCCAGCTGGACCTCTAGGCCCCCGAGCTTGACGCGCTGGTCGGCCACGACCTCGCCGGTTACGGTGACCGCCGACTCCGGCGCCAGCGCCGAGATCGCTTCGTTCAGATCGCTGGGCTGCTCGTCCTTGCCGAGTATCAGCTGAGCCATGCCCGTTTCGTCGCGCAGGATGACGAACTGCACCCGCTTCTGGTCGCGCACGGCAGCCACCCAACCGCGCAGTTGCACGCTCTGGCCAATGTGCTCCTTGAGATCGGCGATCAGGGTGCGCGGCACGGGAGGGGCAATGCTAGTGCAGCGCGCCTCGCCGATGGAGCGCCGTAGCGACCCCTGCTCACTCGGCGTGCGCGAGGCGCGGCTGCAGGCCGCGGGACTCACGCTCGGCGCAATGGGTCGGGCAGTAGACGCCGCGTACCCCGCCGTCGCTGAGCCCGTAGCCGAGCCAGACGCCCGAGCGCCAGGAGAAATGAAAGAAGCCTTCCTTGCTGCCGCCCAGCTGCATCTCGCGATGCCAGGCGCGCACCACGACGCTCGCGGGGATGCGCGAGCGGCAGGAGTGCTCGTGGCTCGGGAACCCGCTCCACACGCACTTGAGCGGCTCGTCCACCGATTTCAGTCGCTGCACGCCTGCCTGCGCAGGTTGATTTGAGTGCGTGTCTTGGCCGTGTCCCATGTATGCCCTTCGCGGACGACGGCCGTGTCGTCCCTTTGCCCATACGTGTTATCTACCTGGCATTACGGCAAATCGTCCGAGTGGGATACATCGAGATGGCAACATTCGACATTTGTTCTAGGCGCTTCGAGGGCGCTCCCGAAGCGAAAGCGCACAGCGCCTACACGGCCCTGCGCCCGGTAGGGCGGGTAGGCTTGCGGTCGATGAGCGACGCAGCCCAAGACTCAGAGCCCGCCTTCCACCTGTTCCTCGACAGCGAGGAGATGCCCGTCCTCGAGCGCGCTTTGCATCTGCTGATCGCCGACGAGGCGCACGAGCCGTTGATCCGGGGGCTCGCGCGTGAAGTGCTGACGCTGCTCGAGTGCCCGCGGGGTGCCGAGGGAAAACTGACCGTCCCGCTCTCGCCCGAGCAGATGAAGATCACCCACACCGCCGCTCATCTGCTGCTCGACGATCTGCAGCGCGAGCAGGCCGGCGAACGCGAGTTGCTGCGCCGTGTGCTTGGCAAGCTGCCCGACGAGCACACGATGCGCGCGATCGAGCTTTCTTAGGCCTCATTTGAGGTCCGTTGGACGCAGTTTTGCCGGCAGTGGCGTGATTTCACGTAAGCCCTGATCGCTGCTATCGTTGCGCCATCAGTCGGGGTCGAAGATCCCGAATAAAGTCGTGCCAGCGCTCGTAGCCTTTGCTCATTGCAATCTCCGCGTTCGCAGCACACACACCACGCAGGAGATACAAGAAATGGCTACAGGAACCGTCAAGTGGTTCAGCGACGACAAGGGCTTCGGGTTCATCACTCCCGATGACCAGTCCAAGGACCTGTTCGTCCACCACAGCGGAATCGTCGGCGACGGCTATCGTTCGCTCGCCGAGGGTGCAAAGGTCACCTATGACGCCGAAGCCGGCGACAAGGGGCCGAAGGCCGTCAACGTGCAGGTCGCGTAGTAGGTCAAGATCGCTGAAGCGGCCGCTGGCAATCCTGCTCGCGGCCGCTGTCGGTCTCTCGGCGGCAGGCCATGTGGCGGCCGCAACCGCCTCCCCAAGACGAGCGCTGACCCTGGAGTGGGTCGGGGACATCGCGCTCAGCACGCAACGCGGGCTGCCCCCAGGCGGCTTGGAGCACGCGCTGGCGCCTCTCGCAAGCCGGCTGCGCGACGCCGACGTGACGCTCGGCAACCTCGAGGGAACACTCTCCACCGGCGGCTCATCCAAGTGCGGCGGGATCGGCGGCGGGACCTGTTTTGCATTCCAGGCGCCCCCGTCCAGCGCCGGCGCGCTCGGAGCGCTCGGCTTCGATCTCCTCAACCAGGCCAACAACCATTCGCTTGACTACGGCGACTCCGGGCGAAGCCAGACGCTTGCCGCGCTTCGCGGTGCACACGTGGCGCAGACCGGACTGCCCGGGGAGATCGCCTATCTGCACATCGCGGGTAGACGCGTTGCGTTTCTCGGTTTCGCGCCATACCCATACGACGGCAACCTGCTCGACATCCCGGGTGCGCAGCGGCTGATCCGGCGCGCACGCAAACGAGCTTCGCTGGTCGTCGTGATCATCCACGCCGGCGCGGAGGGAGCAGGAGCGCTGCACACTCCCTACGGAACCCAGTACTACCTCGGCGAGGACCGCGGCGACGCACGCGCGTTCGCCCACGCCGCGATCGACGCGGGGGCCTCGATCGTGCTCGGCTCGGGGCCGCACGTGATCCGCGGCGTCGAGCGCTACCACGGGCGCCTGATCGCCTACTCGCTCGGCAACTTCGTCGGCTACCACACGCTCGGCGGCGGCGGCGTGCTTTCTGAGAGCGCGATCCTGCGGGTAACGCTCGGCGAAGGCGGTCGCGTGCTCGCTGGGCGCTGGATCCCTATCGAGCTCGTGGAAGGGCTGCCGCGCTTTGATCCGAGCGACGCCGGCGCAAAGCTGGTCGCGACGCTCTCTCGCGAGGACTTCCCCGCAGGGCACTACACGATCGGCCCGAGCGGGCTGTTTCACCTGCCACCCCTCGCACGGGGACGCAAACATTGACCGCCTACACGACCAGGAGGTAATCATGGACTGGAAACTGGAGCTGATCGTCGTCCCAGCAAGCGACATCGATCGCGCCAAGGACTTCTATGTACAGAAGGCGGGCTTTGAGGTGCTCGTGGACGTCTCACCGGGCGGCGAGTTCCGCGTCGTGCAGCTCAACCCGAAAGGCTCCGCGTGCGCGATCGCGATCATGAAGAACCCCGAGCGCGCCGGCCAGGCACAGGGCCTTCACCTGATCGTGGAAGACATCGAGGCCGCCCGAAACGAGCTGGTGGAGCGCGGCCTTGAGGCGAGCGAGTCGTTCTACTTCGAGGACGGCAAGCAGACCCCGGGACTTCACCCCGAGCGCAGCAGCTACAACACCTTCTTCGGTTTCGAGGACCCCGACGGCAACGGGTGGCTGGTGCAGGAGGTCAAGCGCTGAGGCGCTCATGGCCACAGAGTTGTTATCTGATCTGATAACATTCGGGTATGGAGCCGCCCTTCGAAGACGTCCTCGAGAAGGCTGCGGAGCTACAGAAGCTGGTGCCTGGGGCGATCCTCGTCGGCGGATCGGCTGCGGCTGTACACGCAGGGCACAGACGGTCGCTGGACCATGACCACGTCGTCGCCGATCTGGCAGAGCGTTTCGATGTGATCCTCGAGCACCTTGAGGCCCTCGGCGACTGGTCGACCGCGAAGGCGCAGCCCGGGAAGATCATCCTCGGCGAACTTGGAGGAATCCAGACCGGAGTTCGCCAGCTTTTGCGCAGTCGCCCGCTGGAGACGACAGAGATCGAGGTTCGTGGCAAGCCTCTCGTCGTGCCCACCGCGACAGAGATCCTGCGCGTCAAGGCCTGGCTCGCGCTGACGCGCAACCAGACGCGCGACTATTTGGACATAGCTGCGCTTGCCGATGGAATCGGCCTTGACCAGGCAGCAGCCGTGTTGCGCGAGATCGACGACTACTACGCCGACATCAACCAACGTACAGAGGCAGTAAAGACGCAGCTGAGTCGCCAACTATCGGATCCCCAACCACGCGACGCCGAGGTCACCGAACAACTCTCTACCTATAAGGGGCTTCACGAACGCTGGCAAAGCTGGTCGGCGGTCCAGGACGTGCTGGCGGAACTGGCGGAGCGGATGATCCCGTGACGCTCACCTTCCGCAACCTCGACTTCGACCAGTCACGGCCACTCGACCAGTGGCCGGCCGAGGCGATCGAGACGGTGATCGATCGCGGCTCCCTTTCAGACTGGGGCGTGCTGGCCGCAGCGATTCGCGCCAACCCCTGGGGGGCTGCGGCGCGGACAGCCGAGAACGTCGTCAGCTGGGGCGAGCACTACGGTGTCGACAAGCTGATCGAGCGAGTCATCCGCCATGCTCGAGCTGACATCGCGATGCGGGGGCGCGCTGAATACGCGGCACAGATCCGCGCCTGGCGCAAGCAGAGCGGGATGACGTTGCGCGAGCTGGCCCGCGCATCGGGCACGTCGGCCTCACGGCTCTCCGATTACGAGAACGCCAAGGTCGCGCCCACCACCGACGTGCTCGGCCGACTGAGCTACGCCGCGAGCCGTCCGAGTGGGCGCACCCGCGACGCGGCCCTGGGCGATACCGCGCTCTCCCGCTAGCTCGGCAGCGGCTCCTGCGCACGCGGGCCCGCGACGTACGCGTCGGCGGGCTCGAGTATCTGTTTGAGCTGCTCGCGCATCTCCGGTGTGTCCTCGTGGCCGTGTACAGCAGCCGCGTGCTGGGCGGCGGCACTCACAACCTCGTCCTCCTCGCCGATGATCACAAGCGAACAGTTGGACTCGCTCGGCCAGCGACGGCAGTCGGCCATCATGCGTGACATCTCTGCCTCCTCTCGGGATGAGCGTCCATCGTTGCGCTTGTTGACTCGGGCGTCAAATGCAGGCTCACGACGATGTCACCGACGGCGACCGATGACACGAATGGAATCTTTGCGATGTTCCGGTCGGGCCTCAACATTCCATACGAATGTGTCGAATACCCTCTCGTGTTGGCAACAACGGTCGCTCACACCACGGTCCAAACCGTCAGCTCGCCTGACGTGATCGTTGCAATCGTCGGCGGCACCATGCTGGCCCTCGCCTTGAGTCGCCCTCAACTTCGCTGGATGGAGCAACTCACCAAGGATTCCTCGTTAGCGCGACTGTGGTCGGAACGGGCACTGACGCTCTTTGCTTTCGTCATGGGCGGCTATGCGTGGACGTGTCTATTCGTCGTCCTGCACAAGCAACTGGGCCACGAGATCGACGTGATGCTGCGCGGAGCCGCGCTGTTCATGATCGCTTATGCATGGCTGGTGCATTTCCAGCCGTTTGTCAGGGAGTGGCGACTGCGCGGTTGGCTGGGCGCAACCATCCTTTACACGGGAATCGCGACGTTCGCTGCCTCAATCGGTGTCGTGATAGCGGACACCATGCTCCTCTCGTCGTTCACGCTCGAACGCATTAGCTTCCTATCGATTACCGGCGGACTCGCCTGCGCTGGTTGGCTCGTCTATCGGTCTCTGCCAGGCCTGGAAGCTTGGTTGGACCGAAGCGCCGCGCACACGACGGCGACCGGCGCGGGCGACAGCGGCCGGGGGTAGCAAGATACATCCGAAACCCGGGGCGGTTCATCCGTGGAGATCACCTACTCCGTGGACGGCAAGACCGGTTAGCCTGGGCCGCGCGGCCGACAGGGGCTCCCCAAAGCGAAATAGGAGACGGCAGTGGACTTGCTGAGCGAGTGGATCGGCTATGACACCGACGCCGGGAGCGTTGCGGCCTACATCTCACGGCCCGCCGCGGCCACCCAGCCGGCGCCTGCCGTCATCGTCATCCAGGAGGTTTGGGGAGCCGATGCTCACATCGCGGATGTCACCGACCGCCTCGCAAGCGCCGGCTACGTCGCGCTTGCGCCCGACCTGTACTCGGCCGGCGGGGGCAGGCCGGCGACTCTGGCCAACGAGCGTGTCGCGGCCGCCAAGGAGTTTCTCAACACGATCCCCACGGGTGAATGGATGGCCGTGCTCAGCGACGAGCAGCGCCGGGCCGAGGCGCTTTCGCGGCTTCCAGCCGAGCAGGCGAGCGAAGTGGCTGAGACGATCGGCGGCCTGTTCGGCGGGGCGGGCGGCAACTTCGTGCGCCACTTGGTGGTTCTGCGCGCAGCGGTCGCGTGGCTGAGTAGCCACCCCGCATGCGCGGGGCGATCCGTTGGTTCGGTCGGCTTCTGCCTTGGCGGGGGACTGTCGGCACTGCTGGCCGCGCAGGAGCCCGAGCTCGCCGCCGCCGTGATCTTCTACGGCTCATCGCCTGCCGACGAGCAAGCCGGCTCAATCGGCTGCCCGCTGCGCGGCTTCTATGGCCAGGACGACCCGCGCATCGTCGCCGGCCTGCCGGCGTTTGACGCGACCCTCAGCGCGGCTGGGGTCGATCACGAGCTGCGGGTCTATCCCGACACTGGTCACGCTTTCTTCAACGACACCCGCCCGAGCTACCGCCAAGAGGCCGCCCGCGACGCGTGGGCGCGCACGCTCGCGTTCTTCGCGCAAACGCTTGGCCCAGTGGCGGCCAGCACCCAGTCGCCCTCAGGGAGCTGAGACGCCCACGCGGTGCCCGAGCACGCGACCCGAGGGCAGGGCGACGTAGGTCTCAGAGACGTCGTTTTTGTGATTTGACTCGGTCAGCAGTTTGTCGGGATCGGCCATCTGCACATAGGCGAAGCGACCGCGCAGTCCCGTCACGTCGATCCACTGTTCGGGGTACTCGTAGGGATACTGGTCAGACCAGCCGACCGAGGTACCAAGGATGTCGCTTTTCATATACGGGTCCTGGCTACAGGCCGGGTAAACGGCTTCGCTCGGCGAGGCCGGCGAAGGGTGGGTGCGGAAGAGATCGCGCAGGCAGTAGTCCACCTTTGGCCCGGTGCGCACAAGCCGCACGGAATGGTCGTGCGCATCGATCGACCACAGCTGAAAGGCGGCGGCGTGACGAAGCTTCCAGTAGCTGAAGGCTTCAATGGTGGGCATCCCGTAGCGTTCGCCGGGCACGTACTTGAACGTCAACCGAGCGCGGCTTGCAAACAGGTGGCGCCCCCCATGCACGTCGTAGATCGCCTGGTAGGCCTTCAGCTGCGAACCGTTGCGGTGAAAGCTCAGCTCCATCGGCCCGCTGCCGACGCTGTCGACCGAGCTGGCCGCGCGCAGAAGTACGCGACCGCGGATGGTCGTTCGGTCGAACTCCATGCGCGAAGGCGCGGACATGATCAGGTCTGGACAGAGCAGTCGTGGGCGAAAACGCGTGCACAGCGGCGGTTGCGGGTGTTTGGCCGGTCCCGAGGATCCAGTCGGCCCGGTGGGTCCGGTCGGTCCCGTTGGTCCGGTGGCGCCGCCGCTGGTACTGGTGCTCGGCCATCCGGCGTCCGTCGGCGAGGAATGCGCGGGCAGCGCGATGGCAAGCGCCGCAAGGACCGCGGCTGCGGCTGACAAGACGTGGGCCATCGACGGCTCATCCTATGCAAAGCCCAATCAAACCCTTGCCGGGCGCGCTTGTTGGGCGGCGCGCCCGGCAGGTTCGGGTGTGAGTGAATCAGTGACCGGCGACGCCGGGCAGCGTCTTCGTCCCTTCGATCTGAACCGCCTGCAGCGCGTCGGGGTCGAGCCCGAGCAGGCTGAGGATCGTCGGTGCGATCTGGGTGGTCTCGACACCGTCCCAGCGTGTGCCCGGTTCAACCGCTCCCGGCGCATAGACGACGATCGGCACGTCGCGGTCGGCCGGGTTGGCGCCGCCGTGCTCGGCGATCTTCGTGCCGCCGGTGTAGACGACGCCGACCTGCACCACACCCCACACGTCGGGATGGCGCGGATCGTTTTGTGGCACCCCGAAGTACCTGGCCGAGGCCTTACCGGCGTAGATCTTCGCCAGGCCCGAGTGCGCCAGTGTGCGCGAGCTGCCGTCATAGGCGATGCCCGTGGCCGGATGGTTCCACAGATAATTCTTGACGAAATCGACGGCTTTCTGCGAGCTGTCTGACAGGTAGCTCTGCCAAGCGTCGTCATCGACCCCGGCGACGATCAGCGCGCCGGCGCCAGGATGGGTCGTATCCCAGGCGGTGTTGATCGCTTCGATGATCGGACCGTCCTTGATCCGCGTCAGCGAGTTGGGATCCTGCGGGGACTGCCCGTGCTTGGCCGACAGAACGATCGCCGTCGAATCGGAGAGGCCCTGGGCGTGGATCTCTTCATCCATCGCCTGCAGCTGCGAGTTGATGTAGCCGAGCGCGCGCTGCAGGAGCGGCCCGGGCGTGATCGTGCCCGGCAGGTATCCGCCCGTCAGCCCGTCGGAGCTGAAGAGCTTCTCCGCCGTCGAGACGGTCTGGAAGTTCATCCCGAAGATCGCCGGCGTCCCCACCTTGCTCGTGTGGCTGTGGTTGTAATCGTCGATCTCGTTCAGTACGGCCTGGACCTTGTAGGAGTCGTACTGCATCGTGGCCGCGTTGTCGCCGGTCCAGCTGATTTCACTCGGGTAGGCTTCACCGTCCGGCTTGAGCGCATTGCTGTCGATCTCAGGTGCGAACAGATCTTCGATGCCAGTGCCGGAGGGACCGTTGAGCGCCTCGTAAGCGGGGTGCTTGTCAGACCACGCCGTGTGCAGTCCGTGTTCGCGCGCGACTTCGAAGATCGTGTTCACCTTCAGGTATTCGTACGGATAGATCGGCCTGCAGGTGGATGGATCGACCGGCAGTTGCGATGGTTCGAGCAGCGCCTGCGGCGTGCCCGTCATTTCCAGGATGCTGCCCGGCAGGCCCGTCAGGCCTTGACCGGCGTCGAGGAGCGTCGCGTTCTTATCGTCCGGCGAGTCGTAGATGACTTCGCCGCCGCTCGTCTGACCATGACAGGAGGTCGTGCCCGCCGGCAGCACCGCATGGCTGTACTCGTCGTCGTAGTAGAGGCCCGCCGTGCGTGGGTTGCCGCCGGTGACCTGGGCGGTCATGCCTGGGAACGAATCGGAGGGGATCGGCGTTTGCGCGTTGGCGTACTCCGCTCCCGCGCCGGCGAGCTTTGCCAGCTCTGAGCCCGGATTGTGACTCACGTACCACTGCAGATCGGACTGATGCAGACCGTCGACCGAGATCAGCAGCACGTGTTCGATCGCCGCTGTCTCGTGATGTCGTTTGTGATCTCGCGAGGGATCCGCGAGCACCACGGCAGAGCAAATCGCCGCCACCACCGCCGCGCCTGCGAGCGCGGCGATGACGCCCCGATTGATGCGTCCAAGCATGAAGCACCTCCTCTATCCAGATGAGTTGTGTTGCGAGTACCTGGACGATTGCCCGGAGAGCAGTGCGCTGAAGTTGCCACCCTGTAGCGATCTTGTGGCCATGCTGTGAAGAGCGCGACACGCGTGCCAGGCCGATATGCCAGGATCGTTTCCCCCCGCCGCCAAAGAGGAGAACGCTCATGCCCGAGTACGCACCCGGAACCCCTTGCTGGATCGAACTGTCCTCACCCGACACCGACGCCGCCGCCAAGTTCTACGGCGAGCTGATGGGATGGAGCGCGACCGAGCCCGGACCCGCGGAGAGCGGCGGCTACCGCATGTTCCAGCAGGACGGCAAGAACATCGCCGGGCTGATGGGCCACATGCAGGAGGGCCAGCCCACGGCATGGGCAAGTTACATCAGCGTCGCCGACGCGGATGAGACAGCGGCGAAGATCAAGGCAGCCGGCGGCGGCGTCGTGGTCGAGCCGATGGACGTGATGGACATCGGGCGGATGGCGTTCTTCAGCGACCCCTCCGGCGCCGTGTTCGGGATCTGGCAGCCGAAGACGTTCACGGGCGCTGACCTCGTCAACGAGCCCAACTCGCTGTGCTGGAACGAGCTGCTCACGCGCGACGCCGAAACCAACAAGGGCTTCTATTCGGCAGTGTTCGGCTGGGCGGCCGGCCGTCCGGCATTCGAAGGGGCGCCCGAGAGCTACACCGTGTGGGAGCTCGACGGCAAGGGCATCGGCGGCATGATGCAGATGAGCGACGAGTACTTCCCGGCGGAGATCCCGCCGCACTGGGGCGTGTGCTTCGCGGTCGCCGACTGCGACGCGACGGTTGCCAAGGCCCGCGAGCTCGGAGCGAGCGTCCGCAACGAGGCGATGGACATGCCGATCGGCCGCTTCGCTGGCTTCATCGATCCGCAGGGCGCCTCCTTTACCATCATGCAGCCCGCGGCGTAATATCCCCTGCCGATGAGCACGGCGGGCTACGCGGAAAGCTTCGGGGCGCCGCGAACACAGACGCTGTTCGGCCGCGTGATGGGCCTCGTCGCCGTCACGGTCGGCTTCGCGACGCTGGGGGTCTATCTCGGCCGCAACCTGGGCGGCGCCGGCTGGTTCTTCGCCTGGCTGCTGGCGCTCGGCTGCCTGATCGGTCTGAACGCGGCCAACGCGCGTGGCAACCAGAGCCTGGCGCTGGGATTGCTGTTCGCCTTCGGGCTGCTGATGGGGGCGGCCGTGGCGACGACCGTCAACTACTACTCGGCCACCGACCCGACGGCCGTGCGCCAAGCGTTCGGGGCCACCGCCCTGTTCGTGGGAGGGCTGGGAGCCTGTGGCTACGCCATCCGCCGCGATCTGTCCTACCTGTACCGGATCGCGTTCTGGCTGCTGCTGGCGCTGATCGTCGCCGGGATCGCGCTCATATTCATCCGCATCCCCGCGCTGTATACGGTCTACGCGATCGCGGGCCTTGCGATCTTCGGGTTGTACACGGTGATCGACTTCAACCGCCTGCGCCGGGCCGGCTCTGAGGAAGCGATCCCGCTCGCGGCGGGCATCTTCCTGGACGTGCTGAATATCTTCCTGCTGTTCCTGCGGCTGTTCGCGCGCTCTTAGCGGCGAGGTCGCAACGAATCCCCACGGCTCTTGACAGCCGGGGCGGTCGCGTGCTTAGATACTTGACTTAGTCATATGCCTAAGTCACTTGCAAGCGCCCGCCCGAAGCCCACCGCCGACGGTCCGTCGATCCGAGAGACCAACGTCGAAGCCTTTCTGGATGCGGCCGAGAGACTGCTGGTCAAGGAGGGCGCGGCGGGCATCTCGACGCGACAGCTCGCCGCCGAGGCCAAACAGAACCACGGCCTGGTTCATTACTACTTCGGCTCGGTCGACGAGCTGTTGCTGCAAGCGCTCGAGCGATTCACCCGGCGCATCCTTGAGCGCCAGCGCGCCATGTACGGCAGCGACGCGCCGTTCATCGAGAAGTGGCGCGCCGCGATGGGCTTCATCGACGAGGACCTGGCGGCCGGCTACCCGAAGCTGTGGGCCGAGCTGCAGGGACTGGCGCTGAACAAGCCCGAGCTGCGCGAGCGGATGCGCGCCGTCCACGACGCATGGCGCGTCGTGCTCAGGGATGCGCTCGCGCAGGCGATCGAGGAGTACGGACTCAAGGAGACACTGTTCTCAGCCGAGGCGTGGGCGGCGCTCGTGACGCAGTTCAACCAGGGACTACTGATCGAGCGGCTGCTCGGCTTCGATCGCGGTCATGCGGAACTGCTCGCGGCGATCGACAGTTGGCTCGTCTCGCTTGAGGCTCGCAAGCGGTGAGCACCACCGAATCCACAACCAACCGGAGGAAGGCGCTATGAGCACAGTTGAGATAGACCAAGCAAAGCTCGAACAGTTCATGGGTCAGTTCGTGGGAGACCTGGGAGCGGCGATCACGACGCCGCTGGTCCTGATTGGGGACAAGCTCGGCCTGTACAAGGCGATGGCCGACAGCGAGCCGATCAGCGCCCAGGAGCTGGCCGAGCGCACAAACTGCCACGAGCGCTACGTCCGCGAGTGGCTGTGCCAGCAGGCGGCCAGCGGCTACGTCGAGTACGACGCCGCCACAGGCAAGTTCAGACTGCCGCCCGAGCAGGCGATGGCGCTGGCCGACGAAGACAGCCCCGCGTTCATCCCAGGCGCCTTTCAGCTGGTGGCGGCCACCGTCAAGGACGAGCAGCAGATCGCCGAGCGCTTTCGCTCCGGCGAGGGCTTTGGTTGGCACGAGCACCACGACGACCTGTTCGCCGGCACCGAGCGGTTCTTCCGCCCCGGATACCTGGCGAGTTTGGTGGATGCGTGGCTACCGGCGCTCGACGGCGTGCTCGAGAAGCTCACCTCCGGTGCCCGCGTGGCGGACATCGGTTGCGGTCGCGGCGCGTCGACGATCCTGATGGCAAAGGCGTTTCCAGCCTCCCAGTTCTTCGGATCTGACTATCACGAGGGCTCCGTGCGGGCCGCCCGCGCCGCAGCCGAGCGGGCCGGAGTCTCAGATCGCGTGCGCTTTGAGGTGGCCTCGGCCAAGGACTTCAGCGGTGGGCCGTTCGATCTGGTGTGCGTGTTCGACGCGCTGCACGACATGGGCGACCCGGTCGGCGCCACGCGTCACGTGCGCGAGCAGCTCGCCGCCGACGGCACGTGGATGGTCGTCGAGCCGCTGGCGGGCGACGCGATCGAGGAGAACCTCAATCCGGTCGGGCGCATCTTCTACGGCGGCTCGACGATGCTCTGCACCCCCGCCTCGCTCAGCCAGGAGGTCGGCTTGGCGCTCGGCGCTCAGGCCGGCGAGCAGCAACTCACTCAAGTGCTAAACGAAGGCGGCTTTGGACGGGTGAGCAGGGTCGCCGAGACGCCTTTCAACCTGGTACTCGAGGCGCGACCATGAGCACGGCGACCGGGGAAACAGCAATCGGCGAGACGGCTTTGGATAACGCGGCCGCGCCGACGGGGGGCCCCGCGGGGGTCCTCGAGGAGGCGCCCAAGCGGATCGTCGGACGCGACGGCGAGCAAAGCCGCGCGCGCTACCCCGACAGCGAAGGCTTCGTCGAGCGCGAGGGACAGCGCGTGTTTTGCGAGGTCTACGGCGAGGGCGAGGAGACGATCTTCTTGCTGCCGACCTGGTCGCTCGTGTACTCGCGCTACTGGAAGATGCAGATTCCCTATCTGGCGCGCCACTTCCGCGTGCTCGTCATGGACGGGTTGGGTAACGGGCGCGCGGACCGCTGTCGTGACCCGAGGCGCTACGAGTCGCTCGAATTCGCGCGCGACTGCCTGGCCGTGATGGATGCGACGGAAACGGAGCGCGCGGTGCTGGCAAGCCTCTCCACCGGCGCTCAGTACCACCTGGCTCTTGCGCAGCTCGCGCCCGAGCGGGTGGCTGGCGCGGCCTTCGTCGGCCCAGTGTTTCCCTACAACCCCTCGATCCTCTGGTTCCTGCGAGGTCGCTTGGCGTGGTGGCTGTTCGAGCACCCGTTGCCCTTTCCTCGCCTTTACCGTTGGTGGCTGCGCTACAACGCGGTCCAGTGGCGCGAGGAACTTCCGGCATTCGCGGAGTGGTTCATATCGCGGTGCTTCCCCGAGCCGCACTCGACCAAGCCGATCGAAGACGGCGTTGGATGGGCGCTTCAGACCGACGGCGAGACCCTGGTGGCGACCGTCAGGAGCGACAGGTCCGGCATACGTCCGCCCAGTCGCGCCACCTTGCGCACGCTGGCCGCGGGCCTGCGCTGTCCGGTGCTGATCGTCTCCGGAGAGCAGGACAAGATCACGCCGCCGCGCGACGCCCGCACGCTCGCCCGCCTCACCTCCGGGAAGTTGGTGTCCGTGCCCGGCTCCGGCCATTTCACCCACGCACGCAAGCCGGTCGGCTTCAACCTCGCGCTGCGCGAACTGGCCGAGGCCTCCTTCGGGCGCGAACGCACCCCACGCGACCCCACTGTCTATCGCCCGGATGGCCGCCCCCGTGCCCTGTTCGTGTGCTCGCCGATCGGCCTCGGACACGCCCAGCGCGACGTCGCGATCGCGCGGGAGCTGCGCGCCTTGCACCCCGATCTGGAGATCGACTGGCTGGCCCAGGATCCCGTCACCAGAGTCCTCGAGGCCGAGGGCGAGCGCATCCATCCCGCCAGCCGCCATCTGGCCAACGAGTCCAAACACATCGAGTCAGAGTCGGCCGAGCACGATCTGCACTGCTTCCATGCTTTGCGACGCATGGACGAGATCTTGGCGGCCAACTTCATGCTGTTCCACGACGTGGTGCGCGAGCAGCGCTACGACCTTTGGATCGGCGACGAGGCGTGGGAGCTCGACTACTACCTGCACGAGAACCCGCGCGAGAAGAAGGTCCCGTTCGCCTGGCTGACCGACTTCGTGGGCTTTCTCCCAATGGAAGCGGATCCGCACGAACGTCATCTGACCGCCGACTACAACGCCGACATGGTCGACCACATCGCCGAGCACCCCGAGGTGCGCGACATGGCCCTCTTTGTGGGCAATCCGCAGGACATCGTGGCCGAGCGGCTGGGACCGGAACTACCGATGATCAGGGACTGGACCGAGCGCCACTTCGACTTCACCGGCTATGTCACGGGCTTCGATCCGGCAGATCTGGGCGAGCGCACCAAGCTGCGCTCGGAGCTCGGCTATGCAGACGACGAGCAGGTGTGTATCGTCACCGTCGGCGGCTCGGGCGTCGGCGCGGACCTGCTGCGACGGGTGATCGCCGCCTTCCCGTATGCCAAGGAAGCTGTGCCCGACCTGCGCATGATCGTAGTCGCCGGACCGCGCATCGATCCGGCGTCGCTACCCGCCCACGAGGGACTCGAAGTGGTGCCCTATGTGCACAACCTCTATCGCCACCTGGCCGCCTGTGACCTGGCGGTGCTACAGGGCGGTTTGACGACCTCGATGGAGCTGACGGCGCAGAAGCGCCCTTTCCTGTATTTCCCTCTGCGCCACCACTTCGAGCAGAACTTCCACGTTCGACACCGACTCGAACGCTATGGGGCCGGACGCTGCATGGACTTCGACGAGTCGCCGCCCGAGCTGATCGCCGCCGCGATCGCACAGGAGATCGGCCGCGAGGTCGACTACCGCGATGTCGAGGTCGACGGCGCGGCCAGGGCGGCGCGCCTGATCGCCGAGCTGATCTAGCTCCACCACCCAGGGATCACTTCGCCGTCGCCGTCGTGGCGAGGCCCGAAAGCGATTACGTCCAGCCCATCCGGTCCAGCCTCGAAAGCACGGATGACTCCAGGCGCGACCCGGATCGCATCGAGGGCGCCGATATCGAGAATGTCCTCGTCGAGCTTTACGCGACCCGAGCCCGCGGTCACGACATAGACCTCCTCGGCCTGATCGTGCTTGTGAGCGAAGGGCTGGCGCTTGCCGGGCTTGACCCGGTGGTAGCTCACGCCGGTGTGCTCGGCCTCCAGGTCGCCCTTGGCAAAGCGCGCTTCCTGGAACTCGCCGAACCCGGCTTTGGGCGCGGAGTCCTCGACGTCGGTGAGCTTCTTGAGTGTGTATGCGGTAGCCATCGGAGCCTCCAGTCTGGGTCTCATCGGTTTGCCCGTTCTGGGCGGAGATAACGCCCACTCCTTGAGAGAACGCCATCCCTTGAGAGCCTTCAGTAGTGCGATTCGCGCTACACTATCGCTATGGCGTCCGTTCCTCCACTCTCATTGAGGCTTGGACGAGAAGGTCTCAGTGCTCTGGAGGAGATAGCTCGACGGCGTGGAGTCAGCCGGGCGGAGGCAGCCCGCCAAGCGATATCTGAGACCGCCGAGCGCGACCGGCGCCATACCGGCCTGGCCGCCGAGGCACGAGCCCTCATGGAGAACCCTGCATACGTGAAGGAAGCACAAGACGTGGCCAGCCTGATGGAGGATCTGCGTGGTCCGTGGTGATGTGTACGAGATCGCCCTTCCACGCAAACGCGGCCATGTTCAGCACGGCCGGCGCTACGCCGTGATCGTCCAGGCCGATGACCTGCTCGCGCTCTCGACGATCGTCATCTGCCCTACCTCAATCTCAGCGCCACCGGCGAGCTTTCACCCCGAGATCGACCTAAAGGATGAGCCAACTCAGGTCCTTTGCGAGATGGCGGGCGCTGTCGACGCACGCGCACTCGGCAAACAGATCGCTCACCTGAGCCACGAAGAGATGCGTGCCGTTGACGATGCCCTGATGCTTGTCCTTGACCTTCCCTAGGTCACAGCCGACAGCGCATCGTTGACGAGCAATGGTGAGGGACCACCGACAGCACATCGTTTACCGGGTGAAGGGAGGTAGCTGCGCCTTTCATGGAGCGGAGCCCGTAGGGCGGAGCGGAATGAGAGGCGCTGGGCGGCGGGCTCACCGTCGTGGGGGGCGCAGTCGTGCCTTGGTGAGCAGCTGTCCGTCGACGTCGCTGACGAGCAGGTTCTCGTCGTCTGCGAGGGAGAGGTCGAACGTGGCGGTGACGTACTGGTAGGCGCTGCCGTCGGGCATCGGGATCGAGCGGCCCAGGATGCGCAGGCGTAGGTCAGAGCGGATGAAGCGGATGAACTCGATGCGGCCACGCTCGGGCCAGCCGGCCGGGATCTCCTGCGCCGGCAGGGGCCTGCGCAGCGCGGAGGCGGTGCTCTCCTGCGGCGTGCGCCCGCCGGTCGCGCTGTAGCGGTGCTGAGTGTTGTGGAAGCGCTCGAACGCCCCGGCGCGCTCGATCAGATGATCAAGGCCGCTGAAGCGCTCCTGGCGGAAGAAGCGCCGCTGGAAAGTGTCGTTGAAATGCTCGATCGTGCCGTTGCGCCACGGTTCCCTTGGCGGGATGAACACGGGTGTGATCTGCTGGTGCAGACAGACCCTGACGACCTCGCCGAGGCCGGTCGGCGAGACGAACGGCCCACCGTTGTCGAGCTGCAGGCGCACCGGCAGCCCGTGACGCTCCCACAGGCTGTAGAAAGCCTCCAGAACGCGCTCATCGCCGCGATCGGTCACGACCTCGACCCCGGCGTGATGAGAGGCGAGATCGATCTGGTTGAGCGCGTGGAAACGCACCCCGCCGTCCAGATGGCGCGGACCGACGAGGTCGGCCTCGACCACGTCCCCCGGCTGCTTGGCCGCGGGCGCCGGGTAAGGGATCCCCTTGGACACACGTCGAGTGCCCGAGCGTCGCCGGCTGCTCACGCCAGCGCGCGCGAGGATCCGCTCGATCGTGCGGGTGACCGGTACCGGCCCGCCGAGCTTCTCGAGCTCCCAAGCTATCGCCTCCGCTCCGATCTGCGCCCATGGGTTCTCCGCCAGCCGCTCCCGGATCGCGAGCACCCGCGCCTCCAGCTACTCGCTGGTGCGGTTCGCCACGCGCCTCGGCGCCCTGGAGCGAGCCTCCGCCCACGACGGATCGTCCGGGTCCTAGCGCCCCGCCCACTTGGCCACCCACTGGCGGGTGCGCCCCATATCCCTGGCGATCGCCTCCGACTCCCCCGCCAGCCGCCGCCGCGCCGCCTGCCGGCGCAACGCTGCCTCCACATCCGACATAAACACCTCCACGCTCGCTGAACAAGAGCGCGCGAGGGTGCCAGCTCACGCCGAAGTAAACGATGTGCTGTCGGCTACAGGGTCAGCCCCCGTAAACGATGTGCTGTCGGCTGGAGGTAAACGATGTGCTGTCGGCCGTCAACTAGGGAGCCCGGCGGAGCGATGGAGTCACGCCCGGTCGGGAGGCGGGGCGATTGAACAGCGTGCCGACGGGGGTCAGGCTGCAGCGACGACCACAGTACAGCCGTTGCCCGTGAACGACTCAAGGGCAGGGCTCCCGGCGAGATGGATAGAAGCGCCTGCAACATACGAGCCAGTCCGGGGCCTGCTCAGCCGCATATCTCCTGCTGGCCTCACGCTGTCCCGTCATTGAGGCTGGAGCGTGATAAAGTGCTGCAAGCTAGGGAACAGATTTCTATGGCGTCCACATCCGCACTGCTCACCCGCCGCGAGGCCGCCGAGATCGGCCGCGTCCCGCTGAACGCGATCGACAAGGCGATCGAGCACGGCGTCGTGAAGCCGAAGCGCCGACAAGGCAAGCCCCTGTTGCCCGCGCACGAAGTCGCGCTGCTCGTGCTTCTGCGCCAGATAGATGTCGCGCTGCCAGCCAAGGCGAAGGGTCGCCTGCGCAGCTGGCTGGCACGCCCACAGCCGCAAGCAGTCGGATCTGAGCTTGAACTCTCGGAGGCGCTGCGTGTGGCGATGACCGAGGATGTCGCGCAGACGATCGAGCGCGCCGAGTCCTACGCTCGTCTGCGCGACCGCTACGTGGAGCAAAATCCGGCCGTGATGGGCGGCGAGCCGGTCATCACGGGCACGCGCGTACCCGTGCGCACGATCGCGAACCTAATCGAGATGGGCGAGACACACGAGGTGCTGCGCGAGGACTACCCGCACATTCCAGAGGAGGCGTACACCGTCGCGGTGCAGTGGACGCACGCCAATCCACGCCGAGGCCGGCCCGCACGTCCCTGGGACACCGCTGCGAGCCTTCCTGGGCGCGAGCGGTCCGCCACGCATGGCACGTGAGGTTCTGGATCGACGAGTGCCTGACAGAGTCGCGTACGGCCACACGCGACCTAGCGTGAAAGGACCACAAACAGCGTCTTCTAACGTCGCCGATTATGGCCTGGTTGCTGGGAAAACGTTCTCCTATGCCGACCCCAGCGGAGGTTAGAAGGGCCTGGATTGTACGTCGTGGGCACGTCGAGCATGGTCGGGTCGTCCGTGCGCTCGACGGTCGCCGCTACGGGACCAAAGGAAGCAGCCGAATCCTGATTCGCTCAGGCTCGAACACAACGATGCTCCCGGTGGCGAGATCTCCTTCGATCGCAGGCAGGTTGGTCAGCAGTAGCGCGACCTGTTCCGGGGGGCGGCGTTGGGTACCGCGGCAAAACAACACGACGGACGGCGACTGTTGTCGACGAGACGCGAGCAGTGTCCCGAAGTCGGTGTCCGCGGAGACGACGACGCGATCTTCTTGCTTGGCCCTATCGAAGATCTCTTCATCGCTGGCATGCTGTATGCCGAGATCGCGGACGTGGACGGCGTCGTGACCAGCCTCGCCGAGCTGTTGAGCCACCAGCGGCGAGAGCGCGTTGTCGATGAGGAACCTCACCCGGACGCTGCAAGCGGCAATTCGCGCTCACGCACAGCCTCGGCGGCGTAGCGCAACGCCTCACGTACATCCTCCGTTTCCAGATCCGGATAGGCGACAAGAATCTCTTCCTCACTCATATTGTCGGCCACCATCCCCACCACGGTCGCCACAGGTATACGCGCACCGCGGATGCACGGGACTCCGCCCATCTGTTCCTGGCTGACCGTGATCCTCACGAAGTGCATCCTGCCAGCGTAGCGGGCGGGACGTGACATTCCGCGCGGGCATTGGCACGCGGGGCTTGGATCTCCATGCCACCGTCAGCCGGGGCTGAGGTTGCTAGCCGAGCAGCCCGCGAATGTCCTCGGCGGTGAGGCTGCTGGCAAACAGGTCGCCGTTGTCCATCACACCGCTGAACAGTGCAGCCTTGCGCTGTGCGAGCGCGGCGACCTTCTCCTCGATCGTCTCGCGCGCGATCATCCGGTACACGTTCACGGGCCTGGTCTGGCCGATGCGGTGCGTGCGGTCGATCGCCTGCGCCTCGGTCGCTGGGTTCCACCAGGGGTCCAGCAGGAAACAGTAGTCGGCCTCGGTGAGGTTCAGGCCGAAGCCACCGGCCTTGAGGCTGATCAGAAAAACCGGGTCGGCACCGGTTTTGAAGCGCTCGATGACGCGACCACGGTTACGAGTACGACCATCGAGGTAACAGTAGTTGACTTCTTCGGCGTCGAGGCGCTCGCGAGTCTTGGCGAGAAAACCGGTGAACTGGCTGAAGACGAGAGCGCGGTGGCCGCCCTCAACCACGTCTCCGAGCTGCTCGAGGAGCGCGTCCAGCTTGGCGCAGGGCACGCTGTCGTGACGGTCCTCGACTAGTCCCGCGTGCAGGCTCAGCTGGCGCAGCAGCGTGATCGAGCGCAGGATCGTGAAGCGGTGGCGGTTGAAGTCGTCGAGCAGGCCGAGCACCTTTTGGCGCTCGCGCTGCAGCCGCGTCTCATACAGCTTACGGTGGCGTGCGTGAAGGTCGATCTGGAGCGTCTGTTCCTGCTTGACGGGTAGGTCGGCGGCGACCAGCTCCTTGGTGCGGCGCTTTATCAGCGGCTTGATCCGCCGGCGCAGACGGGCCAACCGCTCGTCGTCGCCGGCGCGTTCGATCGGTCGCGCGTACTGCTCGGCGAACCGCTTGGGGTCGGGAAACAGTCCGGGAGCCGCGATCGACAGCTGCGACCACAGCTCCATTAGGTTGTTCTCCATCGGCGTCCCCGTCATCGCCAGCTTAAACGGCGCGTCCAGCTCGCGGACGCAGCGGTAGGTCTTGGCCTGATGGTTCTTCACGTACTGCGCCTCGTCGAGTATGAGCCCCGCCCATTTCACGCTTTGATGGCCGTCGGCTTCCAGACGGAACAGCGTGTAGGTCGTGACGAGCACCTCAGCGGTCGCGGCGACCTGCTCGATCGTGCGTCCCGACCGGGCAAACGTGTCCGTCACGGCATCTACCTTCAGCTTGGGTGAAAAGCGCGCCGCCTCGCTGCACCAGCCCGGCACGACGCTCGTGGGCGCGACCACGAGGAACGGCCCGACCTCCGGGTCGCGCTCGCGCGCGTGGCAGATCAACGCCAGCACTTGTAGTGTCTTGCCGAGCCCCATCTCGTCGGCAAGGATCCCGCCGAGCTCGAGATCCCACAGCGACGCCAGCCAGGCAAACCCCTCGCGCTGGTAGGGGCGCAGCTGCGCCCGCAAGCCGACCGGCGTGTCGTGTTCGGCAAGCGCGTCGAGTTCCAGCAGCGCGCCCACCTGGCGCCGCCAGGTCTGCGCCTGGGCGGTGACCACGCCAAGCGCCACCAGCTCCGCCCACAACCCGGCCTGATAGCGGCTGATCCGCAGCTGCTCGGGCGGCGAGTCCGACAGGGCGGCGGCCTCTTCGATCAGCCGCCGCAGCTCCTGCAACTCCGGTGCCAGCAACGAGAAGTGAGCGCCGTCGTCGAGCAGCATCCGTGACTCACCGCGCGCCAGCGCGGCGAACACCTCGGCAAACGGCAGCTCGCGGCCCTCTACCCCGATCGTCACGCCGAGGTCGAACCAGTCGCGCTCGCCTGTCACCTCAACTGTGGAGAGCCCGATCGCCACGGAGTCGCCGACGTCGCGATAGTCGGAGGGCTCGCCGGCGACCTCGACGGCGACATCCGGCCGCTGCGCCAGCGCCGGCAGAACCTCGGTCGTCAACCGCATGCTGTCCAGGCCCGCAAGTGAGGCGAGCCGCTCTCCCGCCGGCCGGCCACCGGCATCGAGCAGGCCGAAATCCTCCAGGCCGCTGCCGGTGAAGTCAGCGGTTGCGAGGGTCGCACGCTCCGCTTCGAGGTCGCGGAAGCCCGGGGCTCCGCCGTCGATCGCAAAGGGGATCCGCCGCACCGCCTCGCCGATCCGATACTCCCATCCCCATCTGAGATCGACAGCGTGCCCCTGACCGTAGCCGGCATTCAGCACAAGCGTCGGCGCCGAGACCTCAGGCGGCGTGAACGAGTCGTCGGAGGAGACCACCGGCGCCAGGTAGCGCAACGCCGGACAGATCTCTTGGACGAAGCGCTCGAACTCGTCCGCCGGAACGGCGAGCGGATGCCCTTCGAGCAGCATCCTCTGCAGCGCCGTTGGCGCCTGTCGACGCAGATGCACGAGCCACAGTCGCCCGTGCTCGCTCCCCACCTCGGCGACCTCTTCGCTGGAGTCGCGCTCGGCGCATACCACGCCGTGCCCGCCGGCGCCGATGAACAACAGCGGCGTAAGGGCGGGGGTATCTTCGCCGTCGATGCGCAACTTCGTGCTCAGCCGCCATGATGCCTCGGCCCCTCTCCGACCGTTCACCCTTGTAACGTCGATCAGCAGCTCTCCCGGCGCGCGACGCACTTCGCCGAGCTCTGGCCGGGCGTGGATGAGCTTCACGTCCAGGCGAGCCGCCTCCTCCAGCAGCGACCACAGCCGGGCGCTCTCGCACGCACCGACATCCAGCGTCTTCTCGGCGCCGTAGCCGGCGTAGCGATAGGAGGCGAGGCCGTTGCCCACGCGGTGAACCGCGTAGAGCTCACGCGCCAGATCCAAGTGGTCGAGCCGGTAGTCGCCGTCGCGCAGCTGCCAGGAATCGAGCGCGTCCCATCTCAGAGAGCCGTTTCTCCAGCCGCCACGCGCCCCCTCGCACATCAACCGGGCCAGCAGACGCGGCGGGCCCGTGCCCGCCGAACCGCTCGCATGCAGCGTCATCTGGATCGCCAGCGGACTGCCGATCGACCGCACCGGCGGCGCCTCGACCAGCGCGCGTAGCGACTTCTCCCAGGAATTCGGTTTGACCGAGGAGGCTGGCCGCCCTCGGCTGTCCGGATGTCGCGGCGCTGGAGGGAGCGGCGAGTCTTGTCGTGCGGCTCGCGCCGTTGTGAGGACCGCTGCTCGACCGGCGCCCCGACCGTTGCCGGCGCCCGCGGCTATCGCGATCGCCGCTACATGCTTGCAGTTGTACCCCACCGGACACGTGCACTCGCCGTCGCGGAACGTGAGCGCACGCCCGTCATCGCCGGCTGCGGAGAAGAACGCAACCGTGTCGTACAGCGCGCCTTTGCCGACTACCGAGCCGGTCAACGTCGCCGTATCGGCGTCCCATTGGATCCTGAGTACCCGATTGCCCCGCGCATAGCTGCCGCCGCGCTGAAACGACCGTGCCCCGACTACCGCCTCCACCTCGGACAGCTCAATCTCGTCTATGGCGCCGGCTGTTGCGAGCACTGAAGCGCAGGCTAGTTGCCGTCCCGGACCCACCGACGCGGACTGTCCCCGGCGGCGGGCGGCGGGCGGGAATCAGCCGGCGGCGGGGAGTAGGTCGAACGCCTCAACGTGACGACCCCCGACCGGTGCGACACACCCGCGTTTGGCCCGTAACACTGAGCGGGAGCGACGGGGGTCAAACCCGAGATTGTCACCCCGATCGAGATCCGTAGGTAGCGCTGGCAGCGGGTCTCGATGGCCACTCTCTGGCTCTTGGCGTCCGATAGTACGCCTATTGCTCACTGGCCTTCTTCGAGCGTCCTGCGCAGACCCGCAAGAGCGCGCGCCCCGACGCGTTTGAACGCCACCCGGAGCAGCGGGTCGGCGAGTTTGAGCGCCCCCTTGAGCGCGAGATCGGCGTCGTAGACGATTCGTGTGCCCCCGCCGGACGGCTCGAATGTGATCCGGTCGAGCGAGACCACCGTCGAGTTCTCGCCGCGGAACGTGACGGCGCTTGGCGGGTCGTACTCGACGATGCGGTAAGCGAGGGGTGTCTTTCGGCCGAGGAAGACGGCTACGAGCCGGAACTCGGTTTCTTCGCGAACCGGTGCGTCGCCGAGGCGCTCAGCCTCGACGACGCCTGGATCCCACTCCACGGTGGTAGAGAAGTCGCTCAGGTAGGCGAACATCTCCTCTGGGGAACGCGCGGTGTCGAGGCTCGCGTTGTAGTGGGCCATAGGGCTCTCCTCCTTATCGATTCGAATCCGAGCCGGGCGGGGTCTGGGTCTCAGCGGCGGGCGATGGGGTCTCGTGCCAGCCACTGAGGCGTTCACACTCGGCCCAAAGCCGCTCGCGCTCGGAGGGCGTCTGCTTGGTCCACGGGACCAGGTGGGTCGGGCGCCGGCGGCGATCGTGCCAGAAGCCGCCAGAGCTGGCCGCCGGCTCAGCGGCAGCACCGAGCCAGACGATCGTGTCGGCGCCCTCGGCCGGCGTGCGCAGCAGCGGCTTCATCGCGCGGTAGAAGCGCGGCAGCGAGGACTTCAACCCAGGTGTGTCGACCCAGCCGGGATGCATCGCGTGCGCGACGACAGTGCTGCGCGCCAACCGCTGCGCCCACTCCTCGGTCAGCATCACCTCCGCGCGCTTGCTGCGCGCATAGGCGGTGGCGCCGTCGAAGCGCTCGTTGGCCATCTGCAAGTCGTCGAGGTGGACTCGCTGCGCGTACATGCCGCCCGAGGAAACGTTGACGATGCGACCGGAGTCGCTTGCGTCAAGCAACGGGATCAGCAGCTTCGTCAGCAGGAACGGCCCAACCACATTGGTCGCGAACGTCAGCTCGATGCCGTCCGCGGAGAGTGTGCGCTCGTGCGGCAGCGCACCGGCGTTGTTGACGAGTACGTCCAGGCGCACCGTCTGATCGCGCAGGCGCTGCGCATACCGCCGCACCGAATCGAGATCGCCGAGGTCGCAGAGGTCGAGGTGGACGTCGCCGTTGCCGGTCCGCGCCGTGATCTGTGTGCGCGCGAGCTCGCCGCGTTGCTCGTCGCGAGCGAGCAGGCGCACGGTGGCCCCAAGGCGCGCGAAGCCCTCGGCCGCGGCGAGGCCCAGCCCGGAGCTGGCGCCGGTGACGAGCACGACCTTCCCATCCAGGGGGGGCAGGCCGGTGGGTTCGAACGCGTCCTTGCGAAGGCGATACCCGATACGCGTGTATCCCAATACGACGGTGCGGTCGAGGACGGTGTCCAGCCATGAGACCATGCTGTGTAGACAGACTAGAACTATTCGCAGGAGAGATCGATGAGGATCGCTATCGTCGGCGCCGGGGTATCAGGACTTGTGTGTGCGCACATGCTGCAACGCGATCACGAGCTGGTCGTATTCGAGGCCGGCGAGCGGGCCGGCGGGCACGCCAACACGGTGCGTGTCGAAACCGACACCGGCGTCTACGCGCTTGACACCGGCTTCGTCGTCTTCAACGATCGCAACTACCCCAAGTTCGAACGCTTGCTGGGCGAGCTTGGCGTGGCGACGCAGCCCTCGCAGATGAGTTTCGGGGTGAGCGACGGCCGGGACTTCGAGTACAACGGGTCCTCGCTGGGGAGCCTGTTCGCGTGTCGCTCTCACGCCCTTTCGCCGTCGTTTTACCGAATGATCGCTGACCTGTTTCGTTTCAACCGCGACGCCGTCCTGCTGCTCACCGGCGACTGTGAGCTTTCGTTGCGCGAGTGGCTCGCCGAGCGGCGCTATTCACACATGTTCGTGGAGCGCCTGATCGTCCCGCAGGCCTCGGCCGTGTGGTCCGCTGACCCGGCGCAGATGTGGTCCTTTCCGGCTCGCTTCCTGGTCGAGTTCTTCGACAACCACGGGATGCTCGGCTTCCGCGACCGGCCGCGCTGGCGCACGGTCACCGGCGGATCGCGCAGTTACGTCGAAGCGCTCACCCGCCCTCTGCGCGAGCGCCTGCGGCTCTCGACTCCGGTGACAGAGGTGTCTCGCCATGCCAGCCACGTCACCGTCTCCTCACGCGCCGGCGAGCGCGAGCGCTTCGACGCTGTCGTGATCGCGACCCACTCCGACCAGGCGCTGGCGCTGCTCGGCGATCCCAGCGAGCGTGAGCGTGAGCTGCTCGGTGCGATCCCCTACCAGCCCAACGAGGCGGTGCTCCACACCGACCGCTCGCTGCTGCCGCGGCGCCGGCGCGCGTGGGCGAGCTGGAACTACCACCTCGAGGCCGGGGCGCCGGGGCGCTGCGCTGTCACCTACCACATGAACCGCTTGCAATCGTTGCGCGCCGACCGCGAGTTCTGTGTCACCCTCAACCGCACAACCGCGATCGACCCGGAGCGAATCATCCAGACGATCCAGTATGCCCATCCCGTCTACACACCGGCAAGCGTCGCCGCGCAGGCTCGGCGTGAGGAGATCAGCGGGCGCAATCGCACGCACTACTGCGGCGCCTACTGGGGATTGGGCTTTCACGAGGACGGCGTCGCCAGCGCGCACCGGGTGGTGCGCGAGCTGAGCGGACCTTGCCCAAGCGGACCGACCGAGCAGCCGGTGAGGGCATGACGGCCAGCGCGATCTACGAGGGCACAATCCGCCACCGCCGCCATGCCGTGCGCGAACACGAGTTCCGTCATCGCTTGGCGCTGCTGTATCTGGACCTGCAGGAGCTGGACCGAGTGCTCGACGGCCGCCTGCTCGCGCGCCGTCCAGGGCTGATGCGGTTTCGCCGCAGCGATTACCTGGGCGATCCCGGCGTGGCACTGGCCGATGCCGTACGCACGGAGGTCGAGCGCCAGGCGGGCAGCGCTCCGATCGGGCCGGTTCGCGTACTCACACAACCACGCACCCTCGGCCATTGCTTCAACCCTGTCAGCTTCTATTACTGTTTCACCCCCCAGGAGCAGCTCGACGCGGTTGTGGCTGAGGTGACGAACACGCCGTGGGGAGAGCGGCACGCCTATGTACTGACGCGCCCAGGCGATGCCCCGGAGCTTTCCGCAAGCTTTGCCAAGGCGCTGCACGTGTCGCCGTTCATGGGAATGGATCAGCGCTACACGATTAACGCCTCCGCGCCCGGTCCTGGACTGTCGGTTCACATCGAGAGCCGGGAGCATGGACGACCGGTGTTCGACGCGACGCTCTCACTGCACCGCACCCCGCTCACCCAACGCGGGATGGCGCGCGTGACCATGCGCTACCCGGCGGCAACACTGCGCGTGCTCACGCTCATCTACGGCCACGCGCTAGCGCTGAAGCTGAGGGGTGTGCCAGTTCACCCTCATCCCGTGGGGCCAGCGTGACCGTGACGCAGAACATCGCCTTCCATTCCGGCGGTCGGGGTGCGTGGGCAACGCAACGCGTCGCGAGGCGCATCGTGCTCGGCCTGCTGAGAGGTTTGCGCGCGGGGCGACTCACCATCCTCGATGGCGATCGTCGAGTGGTGTTCGGCGAAGGTGCCCCGTGCGCGACGGTTCAGGTCAACTCGCCGCGGCTGTGGCCGAAGCTGCTGCAGGGCAGTCGCGGGATGGCCGAGGCTTACACGCAGGAGCTGTGGGAGTCGCCGGACCTGACGGCGGTCGTGCGCGTCGCCGCGCGCAACGCCCCGAGCCTTGACCGGTGGCGTCGACGCCTCGCTCCGGCGCGGGTTCCACTGCAGGCTGCGCGGGGGGTCCGTGCTCGCAACACCCACGCGCGCAGCCGCAGCGACATCGCGGCACACTACGACCTCGGCAACGACCTGTTCGGGCTGATGCTCGACGAGACGATGATGTACTCCTCGGCCTATTTTCCGCGCGAGGACATAACGCTGGCGCAAGCGTCACGGGCGAAGATAGAGCTGGTATGCAAAAAGCTCAACCTGCACCCGGGCGACCACGTGCTCGAGATCGGCACGGGATGGGGCGGCTTTGCTGTCCACGCCGCTCAAACGACCGGCTGCCGAGTCACTACCACCACTATCTCGCGCGAACAGTACGAGCATGCCCGTGAGTGGGTGCAATCCGTCGGGGTGGCCGACCTGGTGACGGTGCTGTGCGAGGACTACCGCGACCTGCGCGGTCGCTACGACAAGCTGGTCTCGATCGAGATGATCGAGGCGGTCGGGTATCGCGAATTCGGCACGTTCTTCGAGACCTGTTCAGACCTGCTCGTCGACGACGGGGCGATGCTGTTGCAGGCGATAGTCATCGACGATCGCGCATACGCGGTCGAGAAGGCGTCGCGCAGCTTCATCCGCACCCACATATTCCCCGGCGGCTGCCTGCCCTCACTCGGGGTGATCGGGCGCTGTGTCGCTCGGCACACGGACCTGCGTGCGGTGCAGCTCACGGACCTGACACCCCACTACGCGGAGACGCTGCGCAGATGGCGCGCCAACTTCGAGGCCGCGACCGTGCGCTTGGAGCGGCTCGGCTATGACGAGCGCTTCCAGCGACTGTGGCGGATGTACCTCGCCTACTGCGAGGCAGGTTTTGCCGAGCGACGCATCGGCAGCGTGCAGATGCTGCTCGGCAAGCCGCGGTGGCGCGGGTCCGCCGGACTTATCGGCGCATATGAGACGCCGCGGACGCTGACATCGTAAATATGAGCCGCGCACTGGTCACCGGCGCATCGGGATACGTGGGCGGGCGGCTGGTGCGCGAGCTGAACGCACGCAGCAAGCCGGTCGGATGCGTGGTGCGCGACCCGCGCCGGGTCGACTTCCCGGGGGAGGTCACCGTGCATCGCGCCGACCTGCTCGACCCGGGCTCCTTGAACGCGATCGGCGACGGCTATACAACGGCCTATTACCTCGTTCACTCAATGGGTCGCGGAGGCGACTCCGACTACGAGCAACGCGACGAAATCGCAGCCGCCAACTTCGCCCGCTTTGCGACCGCCGCCGGCATCGAACGGGTGCTCTACCTCGGCGGTCTCGGTGAGGACCCCACGTCCAAACACCTGCGCTCGCGGTTGCGCGTTGGGGAGATCCTACGCGAGCAGGGACCGCCACTGACCTGGTTTCGCGCCGGCATGGTGGTAGGCGGCGGCTCGGAGAGCTACCGGACGCTGCGCTCGCTGGTTGAGCGCTTGCCGGTGATGCTCGCGCCGTCGTGGCTGTCCACGCCCACCCAGGCGATCGCCATCGCCGATGTGGTGCGCTACTTCCTCATGGCTCCCGGGACTCCACAAACACGTTCCCGCGAAATCCAGATCGGCTCGGCCGAGGTGCTCACGTACGGGGAGATGCTCGATCGAATGGCAGACGCGCTGGGGATCCGCCGCCGCCCTCGCATACCGGTGCCGTTGCTGACACCGTGGCTGTCCTCGCATTGGATCGGGCTGGTTACGCCGGTGGACGCGGGGGTGGCGAGACCGTTGATCGAGGGGCTCTCCACCGTCACGACCGTCACCGACCCATCCGGCATGGCGCTGTTCGATTTCCAGCCACGATCGTTTGAGCAAGCGCTGCGCGAGGCGATCGCCGAAGAGGTCGACCGTGCCCCCACGCCCTCCTCGTAGTCTCCGCCGCGCCAATCCAGCCATCTACGTGTACAACTTCGCAGGTCGCCTTCAAATGGGCGTGTTACTAATCTCGCGAGACGCCGGAATGGATAACCGGCATCGCGAGGCCTTCGAAGATCCCAAGCCCATCGCCGCCCCGGGGTCACAAAGGCGGGTTCAACCCTCGAAATTCTCGAAATCTCCATATGCAGGGACTTCGACGGGAGCACCCGAACAAAGACCGAACCTCGGGGCTGCCCTGGACCGCCTTCTCGAGCAGCTCATGGAGCCAGTCGGACGGCAAACCCGGCGGCGCTCGGCGGGAGCGATTCGCGAGCCGGTGGCGTCCGAGCGGGATGGCAGGATTCCCAGCCGATATCATGAGATCCGTGACGACGAAGCAGACCAACGGCAGACCCGAGCGTCTCAGCCCCGAGAGGCTGGCTGAACTGACGCATCCGCCTAATAGTACTTTGTTAGAGTTGTCATCTGTGTTTCATTCGTCTCGTGGTGGGTGGCGTAATGGGAGGTTGGCGAGGTTTATCGGTTGCTGGCAGGTGTGGCAGTGTCCGGCCCAGCAGTCGAAGATG